>NZ_NAHZ01000013.1:0-69298 GCF_002196785.1 Desulfosporosinus sp. FKA
CCCATCAACCTTCTTTTTACTTCCATCACAATGGTGAGAACTTTTGTTATATAGTGACTACATCAAAAAAGCGGCCTCAGCAATATATAAGCTGAAGGTCGCTTTCGCATATTTATTCCAAATGATCCAACCACTGATAATACTCATTTTCTAACTGTCCTACGGTAAACTTATTTCTTGCATCCATTAATTCAGGGTTAATTTCGCATTTATCGGCATCACGAAGTAAGATTATTCGCTCAGGTGCGTCCATATGTCTCCCCCCTAAAACATGCTCATATGAACTATGTATGATACCTTTTATAAAACTATTCTCAACTTAAGCAACATCTCTCATGCTATAGTATACATTTAATAATAAATCGAGCCTCTGACTAAGTTGAATAACTTCAGGGTCGACGAGTGGTTTATTTGACCCCAAAGTATTTAATTTTCCTCGTAAAATCTCAATAGACTTCAGTATTTCTACAGCACTCATTCATCGTCTCACTCCCAATGGTATTTTTTGGACATTATCTCAACACGATTGCTATTATATTCCAAGTATTGACTAGAATCAATGAATCCGACAATATCTGTCATCTTAATAAAATTCATAAACCAATAGAAAAAATTCATGGTTCTTATGTTATTGGACATTCTGCGATTCCTTTGATTGCGAGGACAGAAACCAAACTTTTCCACTCTCATCGTTATGAGTAAAAGGATTTCGAAGGTTTATGTTGAATATTTTAAATATTATGTTAATACCCACTTATTCCCTAAATCATAGTACCGATTAGAAAAGAGACAACTCCAATAAGGACTATCTAAGAAATCTTTTGAAAGAGAGATGGATGCCTGTTGAAACAGAGTTCTTTACTAGTGGTTGATGACAATCCGGGAATTTGTATACTTTTAGAAGACCTCTTTTCCTCTCTAGGTTACACAGTAGGCACAGCTTCTACGGGACTCGAAGCCTTAGAATTGGCAAAAAAACAGTTACCAGATCTAATAATATCGGACCTCAGAATGCCGGGAATTAGCGGCATTGAGCTTCGGGAGAGATTACTTAGTCTCAATCGGAATATGAAGGTTATCTTGATGTCTGCATACGCTGACAAGCAAGAAATGGATAAACTAGCGCGTAAACACAAGATCGATTATATGTTAGATAAACCGTTTGATTTGGAACATTTAAGTGGTGTTGTTGATGGCCTATTGAAATGACACGATTACCGATAGCATTTTGACAAAACACATATTAACGGAACCTTTTTATGTATCCTTATTATGCCGTCCTTGCTGTGGGGCGGCTCTTCAATTTATTGGGGGTATTGGCAGAGGTTCCAGAACATAGTTAATCTGAGCTTCGTAACTTCCTTCTAACACGATCTAAAAAAATATCCCCTCACTTGGAGGGTAAATGGAGGAGAAGCAATGCCATAAAAGAATTTATGTTAACCGCTTTTAGAGGGAGTTAAACGTTTATGTATCAGGACGAGCGCCCATTACATAAGGGCACTCATCCTTGTTATTTTATTGAATTTCGATTTTTCGGTTAGTATCTTGAACTACTCTCTTAGGCAAAGTCACCACCAAAACACCATTTTCATATTTGGCTTGGATACCATCACTTTTAATACCATCAAACACGAATTTGCGAGAGATTGATTGCGGATAGCGTTCTCGGCGGATATAGTTTTCTTTCTCTTCCTTGACTTGTTTATCTTGTTCTACCGAGATTGTTAACACATTATCTTCAAACGAAACATTTAAATTTTCCTTATTCACGTTAGGAAGGTCTGCTTCCAGAATATACTCGTTGATGTTGTCTCTGATATCAACCTTTAGATTGTTGTCGCATTGTGTCATCCTGGAAAAGAAAGGCTCGTTGATAAAATTTTTGCCATGATAAATTTACTCCCGAAGAGTTTACTATTCTGGTTTCTACGAAACTTGTTATTGTGCCTATTAATACGATTTATGACTTAATACTATAGCAACCAGGCTATCATGTTCCATTTAAGAAATTTAGACCCTATGGCTTTGCGTCCCACTCTTTCAAGCGGTTTGCCCATTTACGGTTGGTGAAGTGAATCATCTTAGGAGCGCTAGGACTAAATAGTAATTGTCATTTATTTTCCTAAGCTGGAAAGGTCAAGACTTTCAAGGTGGTTTTCCGTGAGAAGTATATAACTGTCCTACCATTTTGGAAAATCTCTCTGTCGATCATAAAATGATTAACAAAATTATGCTAGACATTACCCATCATGACTAACTTCTCAGCCATTTGCGTAATTTGCGATAAAGCATTTGATAGTTCTGTTGCCGCGCTGGCCTGAGATTTTGTAACTTCACTGAGTTGCTTAACTGATTCTATCAAATTATTAACCGATACCCGAACTCTAGTAAGATCTGATTCAATTTCGAGAGTTGAAATTTTCGTAGTTTCAGATAACTTCCTTATCTCATTTGCAACCACAGCAAACCCTCTACCATGTTCTCCAGCACGAGCCGCTTCAATCGACGAGTTGATACCAAGAATGTTACTCTGGGCTGAAATTTTGTTAATTTGAGCTGTTACTTTATTGGTATGCTCTACTTCGTGTGTAACTTGATCGGTCTCATTGCTCATTGCTTTTGTAGTTGCTGCAAGTTCTTCCGAAGTAGCTGTGAGGTTTTCGGAAATCGAAGAAATTTCTTCTACTGCTGTAAGAATTTCCTGACCTGCCTGAACTAAGTTATCATAATGCTCCGTTGATATACTAACGGTGATACATCCAACAATCACTCCATTTTGTCGTATGGGATTAGCTATTCCTACGTAAGGTATGCCTAAGACCTCTTTGGAAATTCGCTTAACTACACGACTACCTGTACGGAGTGCTTCTTCTGAAGCAGTATTTTCTGGTATTCGATCGCCAGCATTTAGCTTTAAATTTAGTCGCGGTCCGTGATAAGCCGCAAGTACCTTCTCTATATCTAGCAGTGTTATAGCCGTTTCAGCATCAAAGAGATCCTGTAATTCTCCTGCAATTTCCAAATACGAATCAAGTTTCAATTAACTCCCTCCCGAAAGTCTTAATATAAAATGATTCCATTTTGAATTATATCCATTTCGAACTATGAAACTAAAAAATTAACCCCAGTCGTTCCTGATAATAGGTCTCAAATATGAAAGAATATCTTTGTTTTCTTGATGATCAATGCTTAGAATCTTCTCAAGATAGTTAAGACCTTCCGGGGAAATCGATAATGAAAAATCTATTACTTGTTCCATTATTTGTTTACCCGCTTCTGTCAAGGCCAGATATGTGACTCTGCCATCGTCAGGATTTGAGGTTTGGCTTATAAGCTTCTTTTTCAATAATGTCTTAGCAAGGGAAGAAAGAGTGTTTTTGGCAAGTCCACTTCTATAAGCTAAGTCAGAATAACTTAATGAACCATCAATAAACAATTCCCACAAAATGTAAAGCTGCGCTCCTGATAGACCAACAAGCTTTGCTACTTTCTCTCTATAGATTTCCATTTGGCGTGTTATTTGTTTGATTAAACGATAAAATTCAAATGCATATATTAATTTTTCCTGATCACTAGACATTTCGATCTCCTTAAAAATCTTTTGACTCATAAATGTTTCGACAATATTTTAATAAATTCCTCTATTTTGTCGCATATTTTTAATATTTAGTCTTAATGGATTTAGCGATCCGATCTATGAATATTAGCTATTACCATCTCTTGCAAGTTTTCGCTTTTTAGGCTTTGAGGGATTATTTCTAGATACCAATAAAGCTTTCATAGCCCATTCCGCTAATTGTTCTCTGTTTTCCAAAATATCAACAGGAACCTCGTAATATGGCATTAACATGGGCTTGTCATCAAATGGTTTGAATGGTTTCATGCCTGCCATTATATAATCTGACTTATTAGAGTCATCCACCTTAAAATAAAGGACGTCATCGGCAAGTAAACCGAAAATCAAACCGTCATAGTAAATACTCGCTCCTCCAAACATCTTTTTGACCGTTACAAAACCCAACTTTCCGAGTTGGTCGATTACATATTCTTTGAAGCTATCGCTAACTGACATGATGATCCTCCAGTGTTAGTTGTAGAAACTTCACATAACAACTCCGCTCCCTCGGACCATCAAACTAACAAAAGTAAATACCTTGCCAGCGGCCCAGGAGCAATTTTCCGTTATTAATAATCACGGTTTGGGATGCCCCTGCCGTACTGTTTTCTAGCGAGCTATCACTTATTCTCTCTCTTAGTTTTAACAGCAATATTCCTATTATTTTCCATCCTTTAGTTCTGTCACTTATAGGATGAATCACTCTCTTCTTTATCAGAGTCCATGAACCACATCCTGATCTAATATCTTTTTTCGGTCTTTCCAGTCTGGCATATGGATACTTAAGAAATCATAAAACTGTTTGCTGTGATTTGGATAAATAAAATGAACTAGCTCATGCAATACAACATACTCTATACATGCTGGTTTTGCCTTAACTAAATACTGGTTAAATGTCACAACGCCTCTTTGTACGCTGCAGCTTCCCCAAAGTGTTTTCATTTTTCGTAAAGCAATCTTAGGGTAGGCAACCTCATATTTTCTTATAATCGGATATAGCTTTTCCAATTCTGCTGACAAAATCACCAGGGATTCTTTTCTCCACCATTTTTCAAACAGTGCCAATAGATTACCTTGATTGTTAATGTCGTTGCTACAAACATGTATGACTTTTCCTTCTCTGTAAACAACTTTTTTATTGCTCCGTGTTACCGAAAATATTAAATCTTCGCCCAACAATTTTATCGACATTCCATTTCTAATCTCTACAGTTGCAGCATATCCCTTGGTTTGGACGAATTTGTCCACTTTAGCTTCTATCCAGCCACTTTTTTCCTTCAAAAATTCTTTTATCCATTCAACTGGAGCAGATCTTGGCGTGGAGAGCTTAATCGTTTGGTCTGGGAAAACTTTAAGGCGGGAAGTTTTCATCTGCTTGCGCTCGATTTCTACATATACAATTCTTTTTGATGATGGTAATGTAATCTCCTGTATCTCCATACTAATACCCCTTTTTGGCCACCATCATTATCTCATCAATAATAATGTCGATGGTATCCAACGACCAGCTCAGATTGTTATCCTCCATATAATCAAACAACAGGTCATCAAGTTGCTTTTTAATATTTCTATGGACAATTACGTTATCTCTCCAGTCACGCTTCGCATACTCAGCAATCGTGGATTTGATTTGCAATGATAACCTGCCCAGCCCATCCTCATTGTATCCAATGACTTCACCCAGCGACTTTTTAATTCCGCTGCACACTGCGCCGTAAAATCCCTTGGCATGACCATCGTCCATAATGATTTCGGGATACACAACAGAACTTCTGCCCTTTCTGTAGTCTTCTGCCATATTTTCCATGGACGAAAGATATTTTTCGCTGTCACGTTCTGCCATATACTCTTGAATCGTTTCGTTAATTCGATCCATAAAGGTCATATACATGATCGGATCATCATACCGGGTACTTTGCAGAACTTCCACTTGACGAGTTTGGATGGCTTCCGATTTTGCTTCTTTTGAACCAAGTCTTGCTAACTGTTCCTGCATCTTATCTTTATTCAAAATATCAAGGGGCTCAATAATTATCTTAGCGTCTTCGGCATTTACATAGGTATTCAGTAATTGTCTAATACCATCTTCATATTTGGAGAAGTCAACACTATCATTGAAACGGAGCGAAACACTGTCTTTTAGTTTCTTAAAAAAGAGATAATCACGACGGTATTCCTCAGACTTTTCAAATCCTACAGACTCAAACAGTCCATAACTTGCATAGAGAAAATCTACCTGCTTCGCAAATGAAGACAACTTCTCGTAAAAATCTTTTCTGGTGTTATATTCACGTAAGCGTTCCTGCCACACATTAGCACTGGTTTCTTTCTTAGATATTCCTTCAAAGACTTTCCAAAGTTCATTATGGGTCTTTTCAAGCTTTGTTTTTTGTTCAGACACCGCGGAAATTGCATTTCCGATGTCCTCTCTGTCAAAGCCGCTCATACCGGATTTTTCATCGCTATATAAATCCAATGCGGAATTCAGTTTTTTGAAAATGCCGATATAATCTACGATCAGACCAAAGTCTTTGCTTTCGTACACACGGTTCACACGTGCGATTGCCTGCAACAAAGTATGCTCTTTCAGAGGCTTATCAACATATAAAACTCCTGCAATCGGTGCATCAAATCCTGTTAAAAGCTTATCTTTTACAATAAGCAAATCAATATCACCGTTAGTGGCAATGAATCTCCCTGTAACAGAGTCTTCATACGTTTCATAATTGTTTTTGTATAATGGGTCAACTTCTTTTCGGAAAAAGTCTGCAATAATCTTTGCCGACTCTTTGGTGTTTTCTTCGTCTTCTCCCTCTTTTTGTGTGTTGGGTGTGATTACAACAGCAGGATTGATACCACCTAAGTTCTTAAGTAAATAGAACATTTCTACAGCGGCTGCTCGTGAAGAACATGTCAGCATTGCCTTATAGCCCTTCGGCTTTACATAACCGATAAAATGTTCATGCAAGTCAAATGCAACCATATTCAAGCGCTGCTTCGTCTGCGCAATGGCTACAAATCTGCTGTACTTTTGTTCTAAATCCTTGCGTGCATCATCTGCCAAACCGACAGTGATATGTTTTAAGTGCTCGTTGATTTGCTTGCTCGTAACCTTCTGTGGAACTACTCTTCCTTCATAAATAATTGGCACTGTAACACGGTCATCAATAGCATCCTGCAAGGTGTATTTATCAATCAGCGGGCCAAATTTAAGATAAGTGTTTTTAGCACTTTCTACCGTTTCTTTTCCGTTATTCTTTGGTTGCTTTAAAAGCGGTGTACCCGTAAATGCAATCTTTGCAGCATTGGGCAGTACCTTGCTCATATAGATATTCATCTTGCCATATTGCGTTCTGTGTCCCTCATCAATAAACAGAAAAATATTATCCTTTTGATTACTGTAATCTTTCTTAATTGCCGATTCGAATTTGTTAACCAGTGCCGTAATAACCGTATTACCGTCGTCTTTTAATAGATCAATTAAACCCCGGCCTGTTTTAGCTCGGTGAGGACTCATTTTTGTATGGATAAAGTTGTCACGGATTTGTTTGTCAAGATTGATACGGTCGGTAACCATAATGAACCTTGGGTCTTTAATCAGGCTGTTGGATCTCAGGCTTTCCCGTAAAATCATCTTAGTCAACATAATCATGGTCAGGGATTTGCCCGAACCTTGCGTGTGCCACACAACGCCATTTTTGGTGCCTGCGTCATCTTTTAACAAGATGCGATCCATGCACTTTTGAATAGCAAAATACTGCTTATAGCGGGCTATCTTTTTTACATTGTTATCGTAAATAATAAAATTACGAATGAGATCCAGCAAACGCTTAGGCTGCAACAGGGAAATAAGTGCTCTGTCCTGCTCTTTCGTATGCCCATCGGGCGAACATTTTCGGCACCAGTCCTGCAACCAGTCCTTGTCGTCCTCATGCCACGAAACAAAGTATTTGGCAGGGGTACCGCAGGTACCATACAAAACCTTATCAGGGTTCACCGCAAGAACAAGCTGTGAATATTGAAAAAGCTGTGGGATATAGTCGTTGCCCCAGTTTCGTATGTTTTGTGTGACGCCTTCCATAACATCAACACCGGACTTTTTGCATTCCATAACCACGAGAGGAATACCGTTCACCAAAATAACAATATCCGGACGGGCAAATTTACCATTCGGACGTTCTACTTCAAATTCATCTGTTATTTGAAAGGTGTTATTTTCGGGATGTTCAAAATCAATGTAGTCGATATCAAAAGACTGTCTGGTGCCATCAGGCAGGGATTCTTCCAGGCTTTTGCCCGTACAAAGCAAATCGTAGATTTCTTTATTAGCTGCAAACAACCCAGCTGCACTTTGCAGGTTGATGGCACGAATGGCACTGGCAATAGATCCACCCGAAAAGAAACGTTTTTCACTTCCGAATGGATAGGTTCGTTTGCTTAAAAACGACTGCAATTCATCCTCAAACAGCACGCTTTTACGAGAGCCACGCTTTTGCTCGGCGTCACTTCTTGGCACGATAGTGTATCCTAATTTTTCAAGAACTTTTAATGCCCTATCCTGCGACTCGGGTCTTTCATTAAATATTGTATGGGTTGGCATGGCATTCTCTCCTCGTATCTGTTTTGACATTGCTCAGACAGACACCGCTAAAGCAGATATAGCAGGACTGTAAACAGACCTGCTCGTCTTTTGCACTATTTTGAATCTTTAGGTGGGCACGGATCATTTCCGTGACTGTCAGAGGATTGGATTTTACCGTCCAGCCCATGAATTAAAAATTCTGTGCCTTGGCTGCGGCTTATCTCTCTGCCCGCATTAACTGCATCTTTCTTTGTATTAAAATGGCCGCTGGAGCGCTGTCCTCCGCCACGTTTTACATCCCAACCACCGTTGGTGTTGTGTACTACATGATGTGTATCTCTTGGCATCATCTTACCTCCTATGCTACGGAAATTTTTATTCCATTTGAGAACTCGTTCCAATACTTTATTACTAGGTCTTTATTATCTCTAATCCAATTTTGGGCAGCCTTTATTTGAGGCGGTGAGATTTTACCACTGCATGCTAGAATTTCCGCACCTTCAATTGCGATGGACATAGAAGCGCTTGATGTAGACACATGCAAATGAGCCTTATTGTGCTTGCCTTGTTCATTAGTATAAACTTCAAATTTAATTCCGTTTATCTTTGCTATTTGAACAAAATCGGAAATGTTTCTTAAAAACATCTCCCATTCCACAAACTTCATCTTTTCTTGTTCAGTCATACATTCACCCTCACAATTCCCGTTAACAGTAACTGCATCAGAGCTTTTTTCTTTAGTTGCCACTGTTCCAATTCCTGTTCTAAGAGCTCGATTTTACGATCGGCGGTGGAAAGGATGTCGGCAATTGCTGTTTGCTCATCAGTATGCGGGTATTTCAGTACGATTTTAGCAATATTCATTTTACTTAACCCAAACACCTTCATTCCTGAAGCGTAAAATGCGATTTGTTTTTTTATTTCATAACTTTGGAAACAGAACCTCTTGAAATCTAAAACCAATTCTTCACCTATGCTTTTTGCTGGTATAGTATGTAGTCCTGCAATAAACGGAATCGCATTCTCATTTTTCACAACAACATATTTACTAGCTCCTTCGTAATCCTCTGAAGCATCAACAAAAACAACATCACCATCATAAAGTAATACCTTGGAAGATATATTATCTATGGAAAGCTTAGGAATTGAATCAAAATTCCGTTGAACATCTACTACTCTAGATGTATTACTATGAATATCTCCATAGTGTAAATAGCATGTTCCAATTTCACTGAGTTGCTCACGAGATGCTGAAAGAGATGGCCCAAATTCAAAAAGTTCTCCCATCGTTTTCTCTTTCCACTCGCCCTCAAAGCCTTCCAAACGCACACCGCTATCAGGGTTTAACAGGTTTTGCATCAGCCATTTTTTCTGTTTGCTTTCTTCGGAAATCAACTGTTTTTTTAGTTTGATTACCTTATCACAATGGGTAAGAATCTCCACAATTTTTTCTTGCTCTTTAATTGATGGAATACAAATTGGAAGATCAAAAAATTCCTTGTCACCTATGTTCATCCGATCATGTCTAGCGCCATAATTGGCAACAGAATACATATACTTATTCCACAATGAAGAATCAAAGTAGAAATTAAGATACTCATATGACACATATTTTTCACCAATGAGATTAAACACTGTATATAGTGGTGAAACGATTCCGTCAATTCCTAATTGATTAGAATGAATTGGGCCATATGGAGCAAAAGCCGAAATTCTCGGATTATACACAAAATCTTTGTCTTTAACTACAAAGTAGGTATCTATATTTTCCGCATTCGCAATATCTTTTTCAAAATAATCACTTTGTCGTATTACTCCTTGTGCTGCCGTATTAGAGAGCACAATATCATATTTAAAGCCTTTGTTTTTTTGAATTCTCTTTTTGCAGAGTTTACTTAGTTTGAACTCATTCCATATTATTGGTGATAAGCTAAATCTATTTTGATACCCCTCCGGGATTTTACCATTCTTCACTTGTTCTATTCGCTTTTTTATTTCATTGGTCATCGAATGACCTCCTATATGTCTTTTCTGTTTTTCGGCCTTTGGATCTGTTTAAAGTCCCAGAGCCTTTAAATAAGCTTCCATCTGTGCCTCAACCTCTAAAATCTCTGCTTTAATTCGTTTGATATTACTCTGCACCTGCTCAATATCCACTAGCTCTTCTTCCTCAAAGGTGTCCACATAACGGGGGATATTCAGGTTGTAGTCGTTTTGCTGGATTTCGTCCAGGGTGGCCACATGGACGAACTTGTCAACATGCTGTCTGTTTTGATAGGCTATCACAATATCGTTGATATTCTTTTCGGTTAATTCATTTTGGTTTGTGGCTTTTACATATCTTAAGTTGCCGTTCTCATCCTTTTTGCTGGCATCGATAAATACAACATCGCTGTTAGCTCTGCCTTTTTTAAACACTAAGATACAAGCTGGGATACCAGTGCCGTAAAACAGGTTCTCAGGCAAGCCAATAACAGCATCCAACAGATTCTCATCAATTACTCTTTTACGAATAATGCCCTCTGAAGCGCCACGGAACAAAACACCGTGCGGAGCAACGGCGGCAATTCTGCCGTCAAGTGCAAGGCTGCCAATCATGTGGAGGAGAAACGCCCAGTCACCTTTGCTTGCCGGGGGTACGCCCCAGTCAAAACGATGGTATTTATCCAGTGTAGCTTCCATCTTAAACTCTTTTTTCCCTTTGCCCGTAGACTCGCCGCCGGGGTTAAACCCAGCCGCCCACTTATCCTTGGAAAAAGGCATATTGGCTACAATTGCGTCAAACAAAAGCAGATTCCCGTCCTCGTCCTTAAATATAGGATTGGCAAGTGTATCGCCCCAGGCAATCTTGGCGTCTCTGATTTCATGGATATACATATTCATTTTCGCCATAGCAACGGAAGAACCGTTTACTTCCTGTCCAAAGATTGAAACCGCATTCGCATTTTGCTTTTTTGCCGCCTTAATAAGTAAGGAACCCGAACCGCAAGTAGGGTCATACACCCGCTCGCCTGGTTTAACATCCACAATGCGGGACATTATCTCAGATACTGCCGCCGGTGTGTAGAAAGAGCCCGCCTTCTTGCCGGCCATGCTGGCAAATTGGCCGATCATGTATTCATAGGCATCGCCGATTACGTCGGCAGGCACCTGACCGTCCTTTACTTCAATTTGTGAAGGACGCAGGTCGAGCGGTTCGAAGTCCTCCAGCAGTTCTCTCAGAATTGCATTCTTATGATCTCTTGTTCCCAATGCATTTTCACTGTTATAGTCAACGGTATTCAGCACGCCAGCCAACTGTTGATTATTATCAGCTTCAATCTGACGCATTGCCATATTGATTAACTGACCAATATTATCCGCATGGCGCTGCTCGTAAAGCGATTGAAAAGAACAGTCACGAGCCACTGTAAACGGTAAGTATTGCTTTTGTCGTTCCAGTCTTGCACCCTGATAATCTTTTTCGAGCTTCTGAACTTCTTCTGCATAGGAGTCGCTCAAATATTTTATAAACATAATCGGCAATACATAGTCCTTATAGTTTGCCGCATCAATCGTATCTCTTAAAGAGTCAGCACCTCTCATCAATGCATTTGCTATATCTCTTTTTGTTGTGCTCATTGGGAATTACCTCCGATAATTTTGTTGATGAGGGCACTGATGTGTGCATCCTCTTGTTGAATCAATTCTTGGTATAGTTTTTTACGCTTTGTATTTGCCTGGACTATCTTTGCAATTGTTATCTGCTGGTCAAACGTTGGCAGTGGAATCAGCAAATTTGCTATTGAGCTTATTTTGATTGTTCGCTGGCTTTGCCAGCCTTCCTCTGCCAATATTTTGTTAAGGACGCTGTCCTGCGATAAATAGTAGCGAAGATATTCCGGCAAGACTTGCGATGTCTCTTTTATGCGGATAGTGGATAACTGCGATGGAATTACCAATCCGCTTGTTTCCTCTGTGATTGTGACAGGGCAAATCGGTGCAAACATTCGGACAATAACATCGCCTTTAACCGTAATGAACTGCTCGTCGAGAATTTCGCTGGCATCATAGTCATCAAGAGTTAATTCATCCACTTTTCCATTCTCATCAAGCGATCTAAGATTTAACCGCTTATATGTACAAATTGTACTTGCCTCATCTTTTGCTTCTTTTCTATTCAGCACCAATCCGCTCTGCACATTGGCAATCTCTAATAACTTTAAATACCTCATGGATATCCTCCAAATAAGTCTACCCGTCCACCGAGAGCAGACGGGTAGATAGATTTGTTTAGGAAGTATGTGTTTCTGGGCAACAGTAAGAACAACCGTTAACCTGGACGTTGTATTTGCTTGCTTCGTTAACGGCTTCCTGTGATGTATTAAAATCGCCAAGGTAAAGACGATTTTCAGCATCTGGCAGCCAGCTGCATGTAGAACGATGAACCTCGTGGTCGCCGTTCGTCTGTGACTTCTTGTTTACGTAAAAGCGCATTCGTTTGTCCTCCTCCTTTATTGAGTAACAAGACTCTCTTTGACAAACAAACCGCGGTGTGCGATAATATTTTATCAACTATTTAGCAAATGAGAGAGCTTTCACGAACAGTAGCCGCTGTTTTTGGAAGCTTTTTCTTGTCCTGCAATAAATATAACAGATATTTCGAAGCACGTAAAGTGCTTTTTTACAATATACGATGTCATTCATGATGCATGACTATATTTAGGATTGTACAAATCCTTTTTTCAGTGATACAAATCTTATTCAATCCGATTTGACTCCTAAGCAATATACAATAATAAACTCGACAACGACATGTCGAGTTCAAAGTTTAATATGTAATTTGGAATCGTTAGAGCAGATTTTTCTGTATCGGAGGCAAGGATACCAGTGTCTCCTTTAATAAATGCATGGACTACTTTCTAAAAAATTGGTTTAATACATTTTTTACTTATGGTTACGTATTTTTATTAATACAATCGTCCAATATTCTAAGAAATTCCGATGAAAATCCAAGCTGCACTAAAACTTCGGACAGTAACCTTGCATTGAAAATGAGTAACCTATACTGTCCAGTAGCCTTTTTGAAACTAACAACATCTTGCCAACAAGTTACAATATTAGTCGTAGCAATTATAATAACTCGTTTTGCATCAAATCCATCTTTGGACAAGTGATGCAAAACCTTTTCAATAGTTTCACTATTTACTGCAGTTGTGGTATAACACTTTGCATCAAATGTAAATGGAGCTTCAAAAAATTCGGCCAAATAGTCCGCCATATCAATAGTAAATTTATCTGGATTTCCTGCCCCAGCAGCATTAACTGATATTCTACTATAGATTGGGAAATGGTTAACCAACGTTTTATATTGATACCTTTGAACCTCGCGTTTCCTTATCTCCTCAATGAAAAAAGACGATACCTCATTTTCCAAGGCCTGCCAAGTTAAAGTTCTACTCTTGCTGAGTATTTCCTTTTCCACCCTTGAAACTTCTTCTAATCTCTCTATAACACTCCCAGAACCAGGAATGTCTCTCAAAACATATTTCTTATCTTCAAAGCCCTTCTCCAATATTTCTAATCCCGAAAAGGTAATGAGGTTTTCCGGAAGGGGAATACTATAAAAATCGGTAAACTTTATTAATAAAATATATTCCCCAGACTCGAGGGCACTTAGAATTGCCCGGGTATCTGATGGAAAACAGTCCATTACTACAAGATACCTTTTGTCCTCAAACACGATTATATAGTTTCCATACCTATCAAATGGTTGTACCTCTAAACCAGATTCCGTAATTTTATCCAAAGTATCCTTGAACAATTTTTCATAGTTTATAATGCATAACTCTAATATAGTTTTCTCAATGTCAGATAACTCATTATACTTGTATTCATTTCCGCAATTTTCACATTGAATAAGCTCATCTTTAGGTCTTAAACGGTAAACTATCTCGTTACCACAGCCGATTAACTGATCACCCAGGTTAACAGAATGTCTTCCTAAACATACCGCCACCTTATACTTATCAAACTTGATGTAACCCTGGTTACATAGGCAAACAAGTGGTTGGGGGAGCGTACCCTCAAACTTGGTTCCTTCCCTCGGTATCATAGGCTATACTCCTTAGACAATTTCTCAATTATTCTTAGATCTGTTTCCTGTCGAAGATAATCAATTAAAGCCTGCCTCTTTCTCACTCCCCCGCCCTGTCCAGAAATGTGTACATATGTACCGTTAACTATTCTAGTAAGAAAAATAGTAAAAATATGGTTTTTACTATTTAGATCATAAACGATCTTAAACTTACGCACCTGAGATGCTGGAATAATGTCAACGAAAGCAAGACCGTTTCGGTTGTCCGTTAGTGTATCCCCTAACATAATTGGACCAGAGTCCTTCTTAATAATAATAGACGGTCTACCTTGAAATGGTGTATTGCCTAGTTCAATTTCCGCCATTCTTACATTTGGGATTGCCTCCGAAATAATTCGTTGTACAAAATCGTTTACCGTGTCATCGGAATTACTGTCGCTCCGTGGTACATAATAGGCGGAAAGTGGTCTAATTAGTGATTCCACAATTTTTTGGGCGATTGTACTATAGACTACGGGCTTCACTGCTTCTACAGCTCTGACTTTCAAAAACCTAAAATCACTACTAAACCGTAAAACTAGCCAGTCAGCATTCATTCCCACAATAAACTCATTAAATGTCCTTAGTCCATTGCGCTGAGATTCTCGTAAGATGTAGATAATAACTTCATTATTATAAATTAATACTTTTCGGCATGTGCTGTTTAAATTGGTATTGTTCGCAATTTCAAATTGTCTAAGTATTGTCTCAACCAACTCGGTGGAAACATTTCCATTTGGTACTCCCGTTGCTTGTACTTGGCGTAATTCTGCAAGTATCAAAGGATCAGAGATCCCTTCGTTATTGGTCAATAATACAAAATCCTGGTAAGAATAGGTATCGTAATTGCTTAAATATAGGCAGTTTTTTAAATCTTCCAGTGATAATTCAGTGGTCAACAGAAGCGCCAGAAGAGCTTGTTTATCATCTCTAGCCGACGTCACCGTGTTTATAAAGGTACTTGCTTCAAGGTTTTCGCGAACCGACTCCACAACTACATTTCGTTTGCGTCTTCCAAGAAACTCTTTTAACAGCCGAATGGACCATATGTCTTGGACAAATCCTTGTGGCAATGATTCGGATAGTTGGGAAAAATTTTCGGCTCCTGCCCTTTCAAAAAGTACGTTCCTAATTAGTCTAGGTAATGAAGCAAGTAGTTTTTCGTAATCTTCGCTGATTAAGAATGGGGTAGTAGCTCCTGGATAATCTGTTTCCAAAGTATTCTTCCATTGTTCTTCAGTTATGGTCGCAAGTAGCTCAAGATTGGAACCTATGATTCTGTTCATCTATCCAGCTCCTCTCCATATTGTTCATGACGAGTAGCTCTCCACTCCAGAGAAGGGTTTCAAATCTTTCGGACGCCTTAAACCTTCCACGTTTTTCCTCGTTTTCCTGCCAAGATCGCGGAAATAATCGAAGAAAAAGCGAAAAAGCCAGACCGTCCATAAAAATATGGAACAATCTGGCGATTCACAACCCTACTGCTTTCTAAATAAATTGTTAAAATCATTAGCACTCTTATTCCTAAAATCAGCTCGACATGGAATTGGAAAAGCCCAAAATACTCCGGTGAGGAAGCGATACGCCACTCAACTATCCGCTAACCTTTATAAAAGAGGTTATTTAATTTCTTCTTTATTGATCTTAGCAAGAGCACAAATGAGCGAAGGTGATTTGCATCATTATTTTTAACCAGATATTCAATCTAAACACACGTCTAAACACATACAATTGACCAATATTTCTATTTATAATCAATATTTATGCTGGAATGCATTTCTTGTCCGATATAATTAATATTTACTGACTTGAATTCGGTGATTCTATCCATTAACCAGCAATAAAAATATTCAAAAAAATGGTGTGAAGGTGTAATAGGTTTGCCATCAAGTGTTGTTCCATGGAGTATATGTTCTTTAGTTGTAAGTGTATACTGATCAATTTCTTTGTTATAGAAACTTATCCCTGCTGAAAGGCAACAAACAATATCAAGAGCATGATATTTTGATGAATTCAACTTATTGACTATCGCTTCTAAACTTGATTCACTATTGTAAACAAATAAACTGCAAATAGGCTTAGGCGGCCATTTTTCACTATCCGAAGTATTTTGTATTGGATCATGAATAGCTTTTACAAGAGCGCATTTTTCCTGGATTTCATCAATAGAACTATTCCTGAGATTTGTCTTGCATTCAATAGTTGCAGCAACAGAATTTATCAGGACAATCTCATTTGACTCTCCTACATATAAGGGTGCTACATTATAATTATCATAAATAATAATATCTTGCTGGCTACTAATCCTACTTGCCCCATATATAAAACCAGAGCAAACTGAAAATCTTTTCGGTAAAGCCTTTTCAAAAAACTGTCTAAGGATTCCTTCCGCCTCTCGACCCCTCTCACCAAAATGTGTGATCTCATTGGCGATACTTAAGGTCCCAATTATTTGGTCAACATGCGAACAAATTATTCGAGAAAAAATTTGAGGAGTGTAATTACTTTTTGTTAAAAGTTCCATGTATTCCATAATGCTTTATTTTCCCTTCTTAAATTTTTCACTTTCACTTACTGCTTTCATATGAACGTGTAGTTATTTTGTTTGTACTCCGCAAATCACAATAGTAAACACATATTAAAAATTCTACAATTTCCCCCTCGATCTTTAGCATGACTTGACCGATTCTTTCTGAACATTCAACATATTTCTATATTTTCCTTCTAAGCCTACGAAAAAATTACCTATCTCCCCAGAAAAACCAAAATCGCCAGATCATCCACATAATTATGGAACAATCTGGCGATTACTGTTTTCTATTTTTTCATAGTCTCAGGGGTAGTCCTATATAAATATTCACTATTTTAATACAACTTAAACCCCTATGTCTGAAAGCCGCTCCACAAGCGGCTTATAATCATGTGAATGTTTTCAAACTTACGACCGTTTCGACGTGGTGTGTTCATGGGTACATGTTCCAAAAATGCTGTTTTCTAGACCCGACCACAATTTCGGAGGCCTTGTTCTAAGACGGTATGTAATTCGTGGCATGCTGCTACGGTTTAGGATCAGTTAGAAAAGAGGCGATTGAATCAAAAATGAATATCTCCACTAAACTAAAATGCAACTGACCTATTGGCCAGTTGCATTTTCCTTATCGATTGTTAATCCTTTGATTTTACACGTCAACCGGTATTCTAACGTTGTCTTAGTGTTACACCTTAAATCCCATCATAAGCTTTTTGCAAAGCGTCCACATCAAATTTCTTCATTTTCAGGAACGCCTCTGTCACCCGCTGTAATCGTTTTCTGTCACCAGATTTCATCATTTCATCCATTATCGCAGGGACAATTTGCCACGATACTCCAACCTTGTCCTTGACCCAACCGCATTGTTCAGCTTCAGGTACGGCAGAGAGCTTGTCCCAGAAGTAATCAATCTCCTTCTGGTCCTCACAATTTATCATGAGTGAAAATGCTTCATTAAAACCATAATCCACATCAAAGCCGTTGTCCATCGCAGAAAAAGCGATACCGTTCAGCTTGAATGCAGCATAGTTTATTTTTGCCTTTGGTAACTCTGCTTCTCCTTCTTTATATCTGCTGATTGTCCCTATTTCCGATTTTTCAAAGACCCCAGTGTAGTACCTTACAGCTTCTTCAGCTTTCCCGCATGATTCATCTGAGAAAAGCAAGTTGGGGGTAATCTTTTGAACACTTTGGCCATGGTCGGTAAGCATCAACTGCCAGGATAAACCGTACCGGTCCTGAACCCAGCTATACCGCTTACTAAAGGGGTATTCACCCAATGGCATTAATTCTGTTCCCCCTTCAGATAATGCTCTCCACTTGGTATTCACCTCTTCTATTGAGTAGCAAGCGACCATCAAGGAAACGGATGGGTTGAATTTGAAGAAAGGGCCAGCACTGATCGCCTTAAATTGCTGTCCGGCTAACTCAAAACTTACACTTTCTGCGTCACCTGATGGGGTGTTTTCTATAACTGTTACATCCAATAGTTTCGATTGGTCAAATAAACTGGTATAAAACAGGGCCGCTTCTTTGGCCTCCGTATCGTACCATAAATGCGGAACAATTTTTTGCATAACTTGCTCCTCCTTAACACCACTTAGCTGGATTTTATGGAGTTCATTGCATAGGGACTACTGGTAACAAATGTGGCAAGTGGAACTCAACTTGTTACGTTTATCAGAAGAATGCGCCTTGCCATGATTTCTAAATGTTTTATTTCAAATTATTCCATTCTTTTTAAGACAATACCAAATGTTAATTACTAATGCGACACTAGTTACTATAGTTATTTCTAAAATTAAAGGAATAGTTATTGGAGAAGAACGCTTTTTAACCACGTAAAGTATAATACTATCATTTAACGCAATAACGAGGACTCCTCTGATTATTAGCTCTGTAAATATACTCATTAACATCAAACCTCCTTTTACCATTGTTCTTCTAATCTATTATCCAAATAATTTCTTAATTCAATTCGCATTTTCCGACATACTCCTAAGGTTCAAAGTAACGGAGTTTCATAATTCTGATGCAAAACTGTAAAAAAAATGTTTCCCCACACTACTCTTGCAGTACAGAGAAACACATAATTTTTTACCAAAACCGCTATATATAGTGGTTACACCACTGGACTTTTTCCATATTTAGTCGTTGTGTTTTCTTTCGAGGCGAACGATGCTCTCAACGTGGACTGTCCACGGCAACATATCAGCCTTGTACAAAGGGCCTGATGTTAGTTTTTGGGACCGAAGGAAGTCACCCAGCAATTATTACCAACACGTTTGACCGTGTTCAAGCTGAAAGGCGCGTCGTAGTGATATTGAAACCGATATTGAGAGCCCAACAACGTCAAAATAATTTTGTGGAGATAGCATATCACAAAGTATGTTTACCGCAGGTGCAGCGGGCTGTTCCGATATTGTTTTTTAGTTGAATTGAATCATTTATCATCTTATTTATTTGCGATAACAATTCAGAAAATTTCTGCTGTGCCTTAAAATAGGGGCCAGCAGAAAGGTCTTTATTTAGCTCTTCTTCCAAAACTCTAAGTTCGCTAAACTGCTGAGCAGTAGCTTTTTTTCCTTGACGGAACAGATTTTCTAATTCAGTTTGTAACTTATTAAAGCGTTCAATCAAATCTTGTGCATCGATATCATTTATTAGTATTGTCTCTGTTTTAATTAATTCTTGAAATTCACCTGATTGAACAATAGCTTCACACAACTCCTTTGCTTTAGTCAATACAGTCATCTAAAATCCCCCTCTTAACATAATTAAATTACTTCGACCTTATAGGTCCACATCTCATTCTCTATACCCTTTTGTTATGCAACTTTAAGTGATCTCAGCTAAATTCATTTAAGTTCTTTTCTATTATTTTACCTTTAATACTTTAATTATTGTGTCGATTTACCTGACTTAAACTGATAAAGTTAATTTCTCATTAATATAATTTACTCACTCAATATGAAGTTTTACATTTTTAACAATCCGGTCTCAAAACTTCTTGAGGTGGCTCAATTTCATTGGCATGCCTCCATTTATCTATACTGATACATCTTTCTTCCATTTGCGAATAAACCGATAACATGTGGAAAAGGATTTTTTGAATCACGCCGCTGTTCGTCCATAGATAATTATACGCCAAAACCAGGGCAAGTTTTGTTTTATCTATTTCCTAATCGACTTTCTGGAAGATGACAAGGCCATCGAAGTCGCCAGTCACGATGAGAAAAACTATACGTCCTATTATTGAGTAAATTGCGGCATCGGCAGCTCATTGAAAGCAGCATTTTCTCGTGCTATAATGCACTTGCGGTTTATATCAAAAGCGTTAAAACTACATCAGACGGTTTTGAAAGGGTTCGGTTTATGGAAAGAGAACATATTGACGGTGATCGGAACTTTAACCTATTTTTATTGGCAGGGTTGTTCGCCGGGATCGGTACAGGCATTAATACATCGATATTCAACAACTATTTAAACGACATATTCAGGCTGTCCGAGAATGTCAGAGGTTTCCTTGAAGTACCGCGGGAAGCGCCGGGTTTCTTTATCATGCTAATTTTGGCGGTTTTAAGTTTTTGCGGTGATGTACGAATTGCAATGCTCGGTATGATAGCTGCAGGATTGGGGATGCTTGGGCTCGGCCTGTTGTCGCCGACCTTCGCGGTTATGATTATCTGGATGATGATGTACAGCCTCGGGACACACATGGTCATGCCCGTCACGCCATCCATCGGCATGTCCCTGTCCAAGCAGAATACTTTCGGCGCCAGGCTTGGAACAGTTAGCGCTTTCGGCCTGTTCGGTAGTATTGCTGCTTATGTTTTTGTCTTCCTGAGCTTTCACTTCCTGCACATGACCTATCAGCTTGCTTTTATCGTAGGTGCTGTTTTCTATATGTTCGCAGCTTTAGCGGTGGGACTGATGCATAAAGGTGAACCGAAAGCCAGGAAAATCAGGTTTATTTTTCGCAGACGCTATACGCTCTACTATGTACTAGCCGGCGTTAGCGGTGCGCGGGCGCAGATTTTTCTGACGTTTGCGCCATGGGTGCTGATTAAAGTGTTCGGTGTGCAGCCCCAGATGTTTGCCATTCTGGGAATGATTGTCGCCTTGGTAAGTATCGGGACTCGTAAAATGATCGGCAGATTGATAGACATCCGGGGCGAGCGATTCGTTCTGACTATAGAGGCCGCTTTATTGTTCGCCATCTGTCTTGGGTATGCGTTCTCTGCCGACATTTTTCCCGCCGGCATCGCTGCGATTATTATCGCCGGTTGCTATGTCATCGACAATTCCATGGCTGCGGTCGAAATGGCGCGGTCAACTTATTTACGGAAGATTGCCGTCGATCTTGATGATGTGACCCCAACGCTATCGACAGGCGTGAGCCTGCAGCACGTCGCTTCAATGACGATTCCCGTTTTTGGCGGGCTTTTATGGTTGGCTTTTGGATATCAAGCAGTATTTATGGGTGCAGCCGTTATCGCATTCCTCAACTTTATACTTTCACGCAAAATTAAGATTGAGGTTAATCCCGCCCTTAAAGCGTAATAAAACATATTTGGTAAGAAAGTACAATACCAATAGATAATTATTAATAAGCCTTGAGTTACATATCTAAATAATTTGTTGAAGAACGCCCTTAGCAATACCCTCAACCCCTTTTCACTCACTCCAGCTTGATCGAAGCAACTATATCCAGCTTTGAAGATTTAAGGGCGGGGCTTATTGATGCAATCAACATTAGAGCTATACCTGACAAAACATAAATAAAATATGAACTAACAGGGAAATGGATATCCTGGGAGTTATTCGTGCCAGCTAAAACAACGATCATTAACGTACCGGCCATAACACCCAGCAACCCGCCGATTATACCGCCTGTCAACGATTCAATAAAAATCATCTTGACGATCTGAACCTTGCTCATTCCTATGGAACGAAAGACAGCCAAAGATCGGCGGCGGACCAGAAAACTTATCAAAAGATTGTTTAAGACACCAAATACTCCTATGATGATGGCCAGCACTGAAAAGCCGGACATGAGTATAGTACTCTGCTGATTTTCATTCATATAGTCTTCCTGGATTTTCACTTTTGTCTGTAGGTAAGGCGATGACCTGATAAATTTAGCTTCAATCTTTTTCAGAACAACATCAGGATTTTGAGAAGTTTTAATATAGATACTTGAGTAGTACTCATCCTGATTGTCCGCTTTTAAAAATCTCTGGGATACCAGGCCAATATATTTGCTCGAAGCGAAATTATCAAAGAAGCCTATTACGTTGTACTCTTTTTCTCCGCCTTTCAGCTTAAGTTTAAGCAAATCCCCTTCCTTTAACTTCAGTTTTTCCTTTAAAGCATTAGTCAGTAAAATGTTGCGCCCTTCATCCAGCTGGTTAAACTCCTTTTGAAGGTCCTCGGACATTGGGAAATTCCAGAAGTCTAAAACCTTTGTTGTATCAATCCCCTTGATTCGAGATAGTTTATCATTCCTGCCGGGAAGTTCAACGCCATAAGCTTCGCTATCTCCATAGACCTCTTGAACACCGTCAATGCTCAGCAGCCTGTTTTCGACCGTCCGATCACCTTTTTGTATACCCATTTCAATATCATACAAGACATTTTTGTATTGATCCGTTATACTCATGACACTATCGTAGCTGGCTGTGTTAATTAAAAGCAAACAGGCAAGGCCAATGGCCAGCATTGATATATTGTTAATTATATTTTGGTTTTCTCTTAAATTCTTGGCAGCTAAAATTCCAATATTACCAAAAGCAAAAACATACAACCTTTCCAACAACTTAGCAAAAAGTGCCGTGAAATTAGGGACAAGCATGACGACAGCCAAGAGGGATAAGATCATCCCTACACTTCCCAGAATAGGTCTCAAATCATCAGAATCAATAAGCGAAAAAACAAAGGCTATAATCATGAAAGCTATCCCCAGCACCGGCCATAACTTTCTTCGCCTTGTATCTTTTTGCACAATGTTTAAAACAATTTCCTTTATTGGGATTTTAGATACTCTTAAAATTGGGATCAGCGAGCTTGCCAGGCAAAGAATCAAGGCCATGCTAAAGGCCATCAGAAAATTAATTCCTGAAAACTGAATGGTAGTATGAAACTCCATACCCTCGGAACCATTGACCATCTTACTTAAAGCATAGGACATCAAATACAAGATTCCTACTCCCACGACACACCCTAAAAGACCACCTATAATACCGTAAAAAATGCTTTCTCCTAACAATAAATAATTGGTCATTCGTTTAGTCGCGCCTATACTACGGAAGGTTCCTATTACTGGAAGCTTTTCCGTGGTAATTACCTTAAATGAAGAATAAATAATAAATATGCTCATAAAAAAAACAATAGATGACAGCATCAGAAAGACGGCCGATATCATGGAGGTTTCCTGTTTTATTTCCTCCAGAGGAAAAAGCTCAAATACCTTATAACTCTTATAATCGTCTGCTAACTGCTGAATCATCGTCTGTTTGTCTTCTGGGTTTAATAGTTTAATATAAATAGACCCTACCTTACCCCGAGCATTGCTATAAGTACTTAAAAAATCTCTCGGAACAAGAGCGGCAATTGATTTGCTGTCGCCTTTAAAAAATCCCGTTGCCGAACTGATAGCGCATATTTTCAACTGTAGTCTGGATACCTTGTTCTCGTGTTCTAATTCCAATTCCAGACTGTCGCCTACCTTCAATTGATACTTAGCGGCATCCGCCTGGCTCAAAACAATCTTCCTGCCCTCAAAAGGATATAAATTAGACTGCTGTTCAATTGTGAATGGGTTCATTTTTTGGATATCTTCAAGCTCAGCTCCCGTTAAGTTTACTGGAATCTTTTTATTTACCCCAGGTTGATAAATTGCATTATTCTTCAGCTCACCGATGATATATTCCGTACGATCGCGATACTTTTCCGCTCTTTGCATATAGAAAAAAGGAGATACCGATTTTTCAGTAGAAACGATGGTAATATCCGCATTTCCCACCGAAGCTTGAATTCCTTGAATAATCATTTCATTCAGGCTCCCGGAAATAGCTATTGAAGCGAAAAAAACTCCGGAAGAAAGAACAATGGCTAGAATAATCAGAAATGTACGCAGCTTTTTTTCACCCATACTTTTAAAGATATACTTAGTGATTACACCCATCATAACACTCCCTAAACAGCTTCTCGACCCGATAAGGACATGCTGCTTTGCTTGCTTCTTGCTTTATCTAGTTTTAAGCCCCCCACTTCTATAAGTGGGGGTGGGTCCTTCGTTCACTTCTGATCCTGTTTCTTATTTTCTGCACTGATCGTAACATCGACGTTAAATTCCGGGAGCAAAAAACTATCCTTTTTTCCAATTGCTATGCGTACAGGAATAATGGTTTCATTGTCCTTTTGAACTGCTTTCTCGGCGATAGTCACAACTTTTCCTTTATATGTCCGGGATTTGTCTGCTTGAGGGTTTATCGCAACCTCTGCTCCTATTTTCACATCCTTAATAAATTCTTCAGCCACATCAGCTTCAACATAAAGGCTGTCTTTATTGAGGATAGTTAGTATTTTTTTTTCCTGATCGGCACTGATAATGTCCCCTTGCGCGCAGCCGATTTCACCCACAACCCCATTGTCTGCATCGGCAATGATGTCATTGTCTTTTAAATAGCTCTTGCTCAGCTTTTTCTGCATCGTTTGAATGTCAAATTCCAGGGAGACTGCTTTACTGTTCTTCTCATCTCTGGACGTAATCAGATCGGCCAGCTCGTTTTGGATTTCTTTTCTCCTGCTTTCCTCAGAATAAACAGCATCATCGACGGCTTTTTTCTTCTCATTTGCTGTGTCCCTAAAATGATTCAATTCTTCGAGAGAAAAAACTCCTGCTTTATAGAGTTCTTCCCGCGCCGTCAGTTCCTTTACGGCACTGGCATATAATTCTTCCGCGTGTTTTCTCTCATTAATATATTTCTTAATATTTGGATCGCTGCTATTATCCAGACCGTCCCGTTTCGCTTCATAATTTCTCTCTATGTCTGCTAATTCCAACTGCAGATTGCTTAATTCCAGCTGCTTGCTTCTGATCTGATTCTGATAATTCTCCGTATCCAAACTGATTAATGTCTCCCCCCTGTTTACTGTCTGCCCTTCTGCCACATTAACTTTAGTTACAACCGCGGGAATATCTAGATTAATCGTTTTCACCTCGCTGGATTTTACGACGCCAAAAGCTTCAACAACTTGCTTAGTCACAGGTTTTGCCGCATTCTGACCAGTATTTTCGACTTTTTTGCCGCAGCCGGACAGGCTAAAAAGTAATAGTCCAATACTCCCTGCAATTAAGCTGCTCTTTAATAACTTTTTCACCGTTAGCATACCATCCCATCTTTTAAGTTTATGACCCTTTGGCCGTAATCTGCTGCTTCCTTAGAGTGAGTTACCTGAACAATGGTTCTCTTTTTTTCCGTATTGATGGCCTTCAACAGTTTCATGACTTCTGTCCCTGTTTTCGAATCTAAATTACCTATCGGCTCATCCGCTAAAATAATCTCCGGTTCATTGATTAGAGCTCTGGCAATCGCTACTCTTTGCTGCTGCCCCCCCGATAATTCCCTGGGAGTGTGTTTTTTTCTGTCCGCAAGACCGACAATCTCTAATATTTCATCAAGTTTACTTCTGTAACTCTTTATTTTTTTCCCGTCAAGCAAAATCGGCAGCAAAACATTTTCTTCCACACTTAAATTCGGAATGAGATTATAAAACTGAAAGACAAATCCTATATCCTTTCTGCGCATTGCACTTTCATCCCGATCTTTCATTTGAGAAATCTCTTTGCCATTGACTTTAATGCAGCCGGATGTTGGTTTATCCAATCCACCGATTAGATATAAAAGAGTGCTTTTTCCGGAGCCTGATGGACCCATGATAGAAACAAACTCGCTTTTGTGAATCTGTACATTAATATTTTTTAATACCTCTACCTCAACCGTTCCCAGCTTATAGATCTTCCGCAGATCCTCTACTTCAATCACCGCTTCCATTGCTTCACCTCATAAAACTCTGAAATTTATCAGTTCTAAATTAACAGTACCTTGACGCATTTATATCCCAGCAGAACCTTACGTTTCGCAGTACTATTTAATTGGACGAAAAATTTGCCTAAAACACTTCAAATTCTTCCCAAAACTCTATGCCCATTTTAATTCTCAGGTCTTAATTTTTTCTAAACAACTTCTTAACAGTTTATAAACACTACTTCTCATGGGGGCTTGGAGACCGGTTTTTGATTCCGCCATTGCCGTATCTTCAGAAGAGAAAGGAATTTCAAAACAAATACACTACAATTGGCATATACTGGTTATTAAGGGAGGTGCCAAAATGTTTCTTGGAAGAAATCGAGCGTTAAATCAAGGCGGAGAACTCGGAGGCACAGATGCGGGAGGTAATACTGAGTTCTTAAATCAGTCTAATCGAGCGATGCCTTACGGTATGCAACGCTTCTTAGCTAAAAAAGGGATTAACTCCTATGAGGACCTTGGGAGCAGATTTCAATCAGCTCCGCGAATGCCTTTTAGAAGGGCACGTTAATGGTTACTGAGATGATTAAAAAACAGCCCCCTCATTGCGAGGGGGCTGTTTGCTATGACTATGGCTATGACTATGGCTATGGCTATCGCTATCGCTTTAACTTCAATAGGACATTATCCGCTGAAGACTTCGGTGTAATATCAATGATTTCGCCAGAGGCAAAGTGATTGTGACTGTTATTCTTGTTAAAACTTCGGTTATGTTTTCTTTTCCAATAAAAACGTAAAACCCCTATTGTTCCGACCAGAAGAACACCCATTAATAGAATTCCCATGGTGAAAGCAGCCATTGTAATGACAAAGACCAAAATCGCCAAATACCAAAGAGCTTTATAAAATTTTGCCATATATCCTCCTTTTAGAGACAATGTAGTGAACTATTCTACATGTACGGCAGTACCAGAAGCACTAACCATCAGCATACTGCCATTTTGACCAATCACTTCGTAATCCAAATCGATTCCGACGACCGCATTAGCCCCTATTCGTGCTGCCCGATCTTCTAACTCTTTTAAAGCTACACTTCGCGCATCCTGCAGTTTCTCCTCATAAGCACCTGAGCGTCCGCCAATAATATCCGTAATACTGGCAAAGATATCACGCATAATGTTGGCACCCATAATAGCTTCTCCGGTTACAATACCTAAATACGAGGTAATACGATGTCCTTCAATAGACGGGGTTGTCGATAAAATCATAGATCTTCCCTCCCATATCATAATCGTTTATCTCATTGCCGGAGCTTTAAATTTTAGCACTCTTTAAGATTTTAATGGCGTAAGGCAATCTTTTGAAACATCACCAAAAGACCAACACACAACCTATAAATTGAATCAAGCTGGAGATTAGCTTCTGCAGTCTCATCGAAAAATACATTTAATTTTGATTCAATGTCCTCTGTTGGTTTAGTGTAACAAAGGAGTAAAGGAACTTTAGGCAAGGGATACAAGGCAAGAGAAATATCTGCTTCAAAACTTGTCTGAACAGGTTTGCCGCTGAAAATATGAATCATATCTTCAATCAAGTCTGGGTGGTCATCGGTTAGCTGTTTTAACGGCTTTTCAAACCGTTGCTCGAAGAAAGCAATCCAAACAGTCTCTTTACTAAGTTCTCTGAAAGGAACCCATTTTCCGCTAGGGGCTTTCCCGGCACTATAAATAACATAGTTGAGCAAAGGCACTATTACCCAGACATTAATATGGCAATCCGAGATAACCATTCCCTCAGAATCAACGTCAAAATCCTTTCCCAAACATTTAATGATCAGCTTATCTCCGGATAGAGCAGCCCCTAACCGTTCTACTGATGCAGGAAAGTTTATCTTACCGATTTCTTTTTTCAAAGGTACGAGAACTTGCTTCAATTGCTCTTCCGGGGTCGATTGGCGGACGATTTTTCCTTCTAATTCCTCTATAAACGTCCTCTCTAAATGAGGACATCCAGTAAGACGTTTTTCTCCCTTGATTACTGCTGCAGCAAAAGCAAGACAGGTCGCCAGGCCGCATTGTCTGCAATTCGATCTAGGGAGGAATTTGTAAACTTCCAAAGGATTATCCAGTGACATGTAATTTGCCACCCCCCTATTTTGAAACGCTGCATAAGTTCTTCTAAGACGTTATTTTATATTTTTACTTGTTTAAGAACCTTAAGTGATAAAATCTTGGCTCTTAGACTCATTCAGCTAAGGCTGAACATTGGGGGTCTACCCCTTAAAGCAAGGTATAGGAACCACTCTCACTTGAAATGGGAGTCTTACGATTCGGCAAAATCAAATGATTAATCTTCTAATTCTAATGCTGTTTCTAAGGCTATTTCAATCATATTGCGGAAGGTTTTTTGTCGCTCTTCGGAGGTTGTAATTTCATGCGTTATAAAGCTATCGCTGACAGTCATTATCCCAAGTGCCCTGACGTTAAATTTGGCAGCTAAAGTATAGAGGGCAGCCGCTTCCATTTCCACTGCCAAAACTCCAAACTTAGCCCATTGCTTCCAATCATCAGGTTCATCCCCATAAAAGGTATCCGTGCTTAATATATTGCCGACACGAACAGGGACCCCCAATTTCTGAGCATTATTATAGGCTTTCATGAGTAAGGAAAAATTAGCGGTCGGAGCATAATCCATAGTGTTGAATCTAAGTTTGTTCATGTTGGAATCAGTTGAGGTACTCATTGCCAGAATGACATCCTTAAGATGAATATCCTCCTGCATAGCACCACAAGTACCGATGCGAATTAAATTCTGAACTTTAAACTCTGTAATTAGTTCATTGACATAGATTGAGATTGAAGGCATTCCCATTCCTGTTCCTTGAACAGAAACTCGTTTTCCTTGATAAGTACCTGTAAATCCGAACATGCCTCTTACTTCATTATAACAAACAACATCCTGAAGAAAGGTCTCTGCTATGAACTTTGCTCTCAAAGGATCGCCGGGTAAAAGAACGGTCCTTGCAATCTCGCCTTCTTTAGCGCCAATATGTATACTCATAAACGTCACCTTCCTAAATTAAACAATTTTGATCAATCCTATTTTATCCTATTCAATGATGTTCTGTCCACTTTAATGAAATAAGCCCACCAAAAGGCGGGCTTATTTCTAAAATCTAATCCAAAAATTTTCTTCATTTATCCTCTAAGAAACTATAGGCAGTACGTTCCTAACTGCACTTGGAAAGAAGAAAAAGGTTCCCTCCGATTATGCTGTCCCGGAGGGACAAAGAGGATATACATGAAAAAGACTTAAGGACATATGTCCTTCCGCCTTATTATACAATATTCATAGGGATTTGTATTGGTTTGCTTCGTGGTAAGTTTTAGGTAAAGGCCCTGGAGGGGTTTTAACCCTCTGCGTTTGCACCACTGCGTGGTGCAAACGCAGAAAAGGCCACCAAATTAGTGGCCTTTCTTTTAACTGATATATCCCGCAAAGTCCCCCCCAGAATTAATGGATAAACGGCTCTGGATTAATTTTCAACATACTCACTAAAAGAAATATAAACCAAATCAAGTTAGGTTAGCAAACTAATCTCGACAAATCCTCCACTACTTCTGATAAAATGTGTTTCGGAAACAATCCTCTGAAATCTCGACCTAATTTCCCAGCAGAATCAATGACTTACTGATTACCAAAGAAATTTTATGGGACTAACGACAACAGAGTTACGGGGGAGGAACTTTGCGGGAAAGCTTTCTTAAAAGAAAAAACTACCTTCTTACTAGGTAGTTATCAATTCAACGAATTCAGCACCCATTAAAACCGCAATGCTGAAAACCTCCGAAGAATCGAAACTTTACCTAGCATGCCCTAACAAGAACTAAACTGAATTTTTTTATTCATTGACTATAATTTAATTATAATCATATTTTATTTCTTGTCAAGTACCTTATTATACCAGAGTTGTATGATTTAGATAAAGTTTCCGCCGTCCACAACAATCGTTTGCCCAGTTACAAAGCCGGCATGGGCAATAAGTGCGTAAACAACTTCGGCGATATCATCCGGGGTAGCCACCCGTCCGAGGGGAGTACCGGCTGCAAGATGGGCGATATGTTCATCCTTACCTGCTACCCAACGCGTCTGCACAATTCCCGGAGCTACAGCATTGACCCTAACCTCAGGAGCTAAAACACGAGCTAAAGATTTATTAATGCTGACAACGGCAGCCTTGGAGGCTGAATAAGCAATAGAGCTGCCTAATCCCGTCAGACCGGCAATGGATGCCATGTTGACGATACATCCCCGAGTTTTCTTAAGTTCCGGGGCGGCAGCACGGGAGCAGAAGAACGTTCCTTTAACATTTACTCCCATAATGTCGTCCCAATATTCTTCTTTTAAACCTTCTAAATCAGCATGATCTACAAAGTGAGTCATACCGGCATTATTCACAAGAATGTCTAATTTCCCAAAGTCGTTAACAACCTTCCTGATCATTAATCTGACGTCTTCATCCTTTGCGATATCGGCCCGGTAAGTTAGACAACGAACTCCCAAACTTTCGACCTCGGCCTTTGTCTTTAAGGCGTCATCTTCCGAACGGGAATAATTAACGGCAATCTGGACACCGGCTTTAGCAAGAATCAGGGCGATTGCTCTCCCGATTCCCGTACCACCGCCAGTAATTAAAGCTATTTTTCCTTGCAACATTTTAATTCCTCCTCTGCGTCTTAGTTCTGTATTATAGAAATCTTAAATATTGAATTCTAGTATAACGCACCCTCTAAAACTGTACAAGTTTAACCGGAGTCTCTTACCCAGAGCTTAGGATTCCAAAAATCATAAAACAAATCACTTTCCTGGTTTGTCGTCTAAATCTTGAACTAATGTTTAACCTTCAGTTCATCATTCCCGCTTTCTTATACAACTCATAAAAGTGATGAGTCGGTCCAACACCTTTGCCAATCTCTAAAGAGTGTTCAATCGCTGCAGTAATGTATTCTTTAGCACGAGAAACAGCTTCGTCAAGAGAATAGCCCAGGGCAAGGTTAGAAGTTATAGCTGAAGAAAGAGTACAGCCGGTTCCATGGGTATTCTTTGTCGCAATTCGTTTTGAAGCATAATACTCGAAGCCTTGACCATTATAGAGAATATCTGTTGAATCATCCTCCAGGTGTCCGCCTTTAAGAAGAACATTCTTAGCTCCCATTTGGCGAATTATTTTAGCAGCCACTTCCATCTGGGGAAGATTATGAATTGACATTTTCGTCATCACTTCTGCTTCCGGAATATTAGGTGTTACGACGGTCGCTAAGGGTAAAAGCTTACGAATAAGCGTCTCCTCGGCTTCTGGATTTAACAAATGGTAACCGCTTTTTGATACCATGACTGGATCTAGCACAACGTTCTGCGGAGAATAGTTTTTTAGAGATTCGGCAATGACCTCAATAGTGGGAATTTGAGAAACCATGCCGATTTTAAGACCATCGACCTCAATATCTTCAAAAATCGCCTTAATTTGAGCTGCTATCACTTCTCTGGAAATATCTTGAACGGCAAAAACTCCTTGTGTGTTTTGAGCCGTGACGGCGGTAATAACGCTCATGCCAAAAATGCCATGTGCGGAAAAGGTTTTGAGATCGGCTTGAATTCCTGCTCCACCACTACTGTCTGAGCCGGCAATTGTAAGCGCTTTTTTCATTGTTCTCCCCCCATGATTTTTCATCTAATCGTGAGACTCCCACTTCTACAAGTGGGAGTGGCCCCCGTTCTCCGCTTCGGTGGGGGTAGAGTCCCCCACCGAAGCCCCGATGTTCAGCTTTAGCTGAACGAGTTCACTCTTTCATATAAAAAGAGCCTATCTCCAGAATAGGAGTTAAGCTCTTAATTATTTAAACCGAAAGAGTAACTGCTTACCTACGCTGGCATTATCCAGATCAGGTTTATAGGGTCCTAGACTTTCCAGGGTCTAAATCTCAGCCGGCCTCTTTCCAGCTCCCCCGCTCTATATGTTTTTTAAAACTTAACACGCTCGAAATCGAAAGTCAACTCTTTGAGCTCGGTCAAACCATGATTTTCGATTTATTTGAAAGCTACAGAGACACTTGATCGTCCATGACCGGCGGTAGACCTGAAGTATTGCCCAGAGGTTTAGCGGAACAACCGCGTAAGTGAATGGACGAAACCTGGAATGCGAAGGTGTTGAAATCACAAATATACGAGATAAACAACGAAATGTCTTTTAAGTGTGTTATTGTAATTATAGATTTAAACTTAGGAGGCATTTTAATGGGAGATCCTTTACTTATGACTTTAATAGTTCTGGCAAGTATTTCGTTACTCTTACTTATTCTCTTACTCTTTCGCTCTTCTCAAAATTCAATGAACCATTTCCAGGGAAAATTTGAGGTATTGGAGAAGGGCCTTGAACACAGCGAGCGCTTAGTTCATGGTGAAATCTCTAAAAATCGCGAAGAATCAATGCTCAACGCACGTCAGGTGCGGGAAGAGCTAAGCCAAACGCTTCATTCCTTCAACGATTCAGTTTTGACGCGTATGGCGGAGATTGCTTCCCTCCAGCACAATCAGTTGGATATTTTTTCAGATCAGTTAGGCTCGCTAACTAAAACCACTGATTTAAAATTGGAACGACTGCGTCATACTGTCGAAGAACGGCTTACACAGATTCAACAGGATAACGCCCATAAATTAGACCAGATGCGCGCCACCGTCGATGAGAAACTCAGCGCTACCCTTGAACAGCGACTGGGAGAATCCTTTAAATTAGTCAGTGAGCGGCTTGAAGCTGTCTATAAAGGGCTCGGGGAAATGCAGACGTTAGCCTCCGGTGTTGGAGATTTAAAGAAAGTCTTAACCAATGTAAAAACGAGAGGCATTATGGGTGAGATTCAACTGGGGAATTTACTTGAACAAATCCTTACTCCCGAACAATATGCAACCAATGTCCCGACAAAGCTCGGAAGTAATGACCGCGTTGAATTTGCCCTGAAATTACCGTCACGGGATGATCAGGATAGTATCCTTTGGTTACCCATTGATGCCAAATTTCCCTTGGAGGATTATGAACGATTGCTGGAAGCACAAGAACAGGTAAATGTCCCGCGGGTTGAAGAGTTGGCTAAATCTCTGGAGAATCGCCTTAAGTCAGAAGGTAAAAGTATTCATGATAAATATATCGATCCACCCCACACAACGGATTTCGGCATCATGTTTCTGCCTATTGAAGGCTTATATGCCGAAGTTTTGCGGCGCCCAGGTTTATGTGAATTCCTGCAGCGCGAATATAAGGTGATCATCACCGGTCCAACGACCCTCGCTGCACTTCTTAACAGTCTACAGATGGGCTTCAGAACCTTAGCCATTGAAAAACGATCGAGTGAGGTTTGGAACCTCTTGGGTGCTGTCAAAACGGAATTTGGAAAATTTGTGGAGATCCTTGAGAAAACCCAGAAAAAGCTTCAAGAAGCAAGTAATACTATTGATTCGGCAACGAAAAAATCACGCACGATTGTACGAAAGCTAAAAACTGTTCAATCGTTGCCAGTAAATGAAACAAACCTTTTATTAGATCAGAATGATATTGTAGAAGATTAATTAGATTTAATGCTGTCGGTTTCTTTTTAAGAATTGACAGCTTCTTTAATCTCTATGGATAATTTTATCCAATCTTTAGGGAGCCGTTGCATAGTGAACTCGTTCAGATAAAGCTGAACTTCGGTGCTTCGGCGACGAAAGTGTCCTGGGGATAGTTTCGCTGAAAGCGCCTATCACTTAACAAATGCCTATCACGCTGAAGGATGGACTCTACCCCCACCGAAGCAGAGAACAGGGACCACTCCCACTTATTGAAGTGGGAGTATAACCCTGCATGTCAGTAGAGGATTCCAACCACTATTTATGGCAGGGTTTTGTTTAACCCTAACTAATAAATCTTGCTCGATTCCATAACTCATTATATTCCCCCTCGAATTGAAGGAGCTCTGTATGCGTCCCCTGTTCAATTACTCTTCCGTTGCCGAGCAGCATAATCTCGTCCATGCTCTCTAGACCTAAGATGTTGTGAGTTATCAATATTATTGTTCGCTCCTCCAGAAGATGAAAGACTTCCCTTTGCACCTCGCTTTCAGTAAGCGAATCAAGGCTTGCAAATGCTTCGTCTAGAATTATGAGCGGTGCATTCTTTAGTAAGACACGGGCAATAGCTAAACGCTGCCTCTGCCCGCCGGAAAGTTTTAAACCTCCTTCACCGACATAACTATCATAGCCTTGGGGTAAGGACAGGATGAACTCGTGGAGCTGGGCCTGTTGAGCAACCTCAATCAGTTCCTGATCTGTGGCCGATGGTTTGGCCAGAAGAAGATTTTCCTTAATCGTTGCATTAAAAAGATAGGTCTGTTGAGAAACGACTGCGAATAAGTCCCTCAGTCGTTCTAAATCATATTCCGGCAACGAATGTTCAGCCAAGAATATTTTGCCCTTCTCAGGTTCCCAAAATCTTAAGACAAGGTTAATGATACTGGTTTTGCCCACTCCGCTCGGTCCAACGATTGCCGTTTTGCTTCCCTCTGAAATGACCAAAGACAGATCTTTTAGAACCCAAGGTTCATCTTGGTTATAACGAAAACTCACATCTTGGAAACGTAAATCCAAATTATTTCCTGGGGGAAGAAGATCGCCCTTGTCATTTAGCTCGTGTTTGTTCTCTATTAGCTCTAACAAACGATCAGCCGCCGCAAGGTTTTCTTCACAATAGTTAGGGAGCATGGCTAGGGGGAAAATTGCTTCGAAGCTGCTTAACGTTCCAAGAGCCAACATTCCTAAGTCAACTCCCTTTAACCTCCCTGCTTCCACAAGCAGAATTCCCCAGACAAGGACAGACAGCATGCCAAGATTGGCAATCAATCCCATCAGTGATGAGGAAAGTGCTGAAAGCTTCACGAGTTTACGCTCATGCTCGATTATCTTGTTACTTGTCCGTTCAATTTTGTGCAAGTGTTTACTGACCTGATTATAAGATAACAGTTCGGTCATTCCCAACAGGCCGTCAGCAACTTGGGTATTTAATTCTGCTTTAAGGGAGATAATCCGAGTTGAGATACCCCTCCCCAGTATCTTAATTAACCAAGGCAGTAATAGACCTGCCATTAAGAAACCGGCAGCAAGAATATAGGAAAAACGAATATCGAACCTCGCTAAAAAAACTCCATATCCAAGCAAAACCAGGAAAGCTACCAGAGGCGGAGCAAAAACTCGAAGATAAAAATTCTGCTGTGTCTCCACGTCCCCAACAATTCGGCTTAAAAGATCAGCACTGCGGTAGTTGCTTAAACGAGCCGGAGCAAGGGGCTCTATTTGTTCATAAAACGTTACCCGAATTCGGCTTAAAACACGAAACGTCACATCATGGGACAAATAACGCTCCAGATAACGGAAGACAGCGCGCGATAGCCCGAAAAAGCGCACTCCTACGATGGTTACCATCAAATCCAGAATGGGAGGATGCAGAGCAGCTCGAGCCAAAAGATAAGCGGACGCAGCCATTAAACCAATATGACTGGTAACAGTAAACACGCTTAAGACCAGGGCTAACAGTATTCTTGGCCAATAAGGAATCAGCAAACGAACTAACCAGATTAGTCTTTTCATAATGAGAGCCCTCTTGCTTTCTGAACAAGCTGATAATACAGCCCTCGTTTGATCATTAAACCATCATGGTTTCCCTCTTCAACGATGCGGCCTTGATCCAAGACAAGAATTCGATTTGCCTGCCGAATGGTATTAAGCCGATGAGCGATGATAATGGTGGTCTTCCCTTGAGCTAAATTCCAGAGAGCTTCCTGAACAGCCTTTTCACTCACGAGGTCTAAAGAAGACGTCGGTTCATCGAAGATAAGCAGCGGAGGATTTTTTAAAAAAATCCTCGCCATGGCAATTCTTTGAGCTTGACCTCCACTTAAACGATACCCACCCTCACCCAGGATTGTGTGGTACCCGCGGGGAAATGTCATTATAAAATTGTGAGCATTGGCGCTCTCCGCCGCCTTGATGATCTCATTCATAGTCGCTTCGGGTTTTCCGAGAGTAATATTCTCTAAAATGCTGCCGGCAAAGAGATAGGGATTTTGAGAAACATAGCCAATCTGTTCTCGCCATATATTGGGTGAGATGGCCTGAAGCAACTCTCCGTTGACAGAAATTTGACCTTCTGAAGGCTGAATAAAGCCCATTACAAGTTGAACCAAAGAGGTCTTCCCTGCCCCGCTGGGGCCGACAAGGGCAATAGTTTCCCGGCAATTCAAAAATACAGTGATATCTTGTAATGCCGGAGTATCCTCCTGCTCGTAAGTTAAGGTAACATGGTCAAACTTAATTTGATAATCGTCTGCCAAAATCCTTGAATGGCGGGTATCGGAATTAGGCTCGATGCTAAGATTTGGCTGAGGAACGTTTAAAATCTCAAAAATTCTGTCAGCAGCATTTACTCCAGATAGTCCAGCATGAAAATTTAAGCCAAGTGTTCTTAAAGGAGTATAAAATTCAGGGGCCAGCAATAAAAGGAACAACCCGGAAGAGAAAGAAAGTGTACCGTAAACAAGTCTTAAGCCAATAGCGACGGCAACAAGTGCAGTACTCATTGTCGCCAAAAATTCAAGAACCAGAGCCGATAAAAAGGCAATTCGCAGCACACTCAGTGTCGACTCTCGAAAGGATTCACTGACCCTGGCAATAACTCTAATCTGATCTTTAGCCCGTCCAAATAGTTTTAAAGTAGTGATTCCGCGCAAGATATCCAGAAAATGTCCGCTCATCCAACTCAAACGCTGCCACTGCTGTAACGACTTTTTCTCAGCTAATTTGCCAATCATCACCATAAAGATGGGAATCAGAGGTCCTGTTAAAAGAAGAATGCTCCCAGATTTCCAATCCAAGGGAAAAACAAAGGCTAAGATGATCAGCGGGATACCGACCGCTATCAGAAGCTGAGGCAAATATTTGGCAAAATAATCTTCAAGAGCATCTGTTCCGCCAACAATAGTTGAGATGACTTCGCCGCTCTTTTCTCCCCGAACATAAAAAGGACCTAAAGCAAATATCTTTTGCAGCAATCGCTGCCGCAAATCGCTTTTAACACGCAAGGCTGCTTCATGGGCACATACTTCGCTTGACCATTGAAAGAGAGCCTTAACGACGACAATGGCCAAAATTAAACCCAGAGCATGGTCAACAGCTTTAAAGGGCGCCTTAGCAAGAAATACTTTAGCGACAATCTGAGAAAAATACCAAGCTTGGGCAACGGCCAGGAGTGAAATTCCGACACTCAGACCAACGGTAAGTATAAGGTACCCCTTCACTTGCCTCCCTTCATTTATTAATCGCTTATCAAACATGCCATTCATCTCCTAAACCTTAGCATGACTAGACGAAAAAATGAGGGCTTAGTTTTCCAAGGCATTCACAGTCGAAGTAAAAGTGGAATCCTTGGAGAACAGGCCCTCAGGCTTATTTTTAATAATGCAAGTCTTTTTCAGTAACCCGTTTACGGAAGACCCAATAAGTCCAGCCTTGATAAAGTAAGACGATAGGCACCATGGTAAACGCTACGATGGTCATGATTTTCAAAGTATAAGGACTGGAAGAGGCATTATAGATTGTCAAACTCCAATTCGGATTTAAACTTGAAATCATAACGTGAGGGAAAAGTCCCCAGAACATTGCCACAGTAAATAAGAGGATTGTCAAGCCATTCAGGACAAAAGCAGCTTTCACCTTTTGCGAACGCAAGAAGACATTGGCAAGTACTAGAGTAATACCTGAGGATAATAAGGTGATTCCGGCGCCCAGGCTGGAAAATAGTCCTGTTTGGAAGTACGTGCATCCTGCCATGATTAGGACAATAACAATGGCTAATAAGCCAACACTTCGGGCTGTTTTCGCAGCTTTTTCAGCCATTTTCCCTGTAGTTTTAAGGCTAAGAAACAAAGCACCATGAAAGACGAATACAAAAAGTGTCGTTAAACCGCCGATAATTGTATAGGGAGAAAGCAGATCAAAGAACGTTCCGACATATTGCATCTTCGCATCAATGGGTACTCCCTTAATGAGATTTGCTACAGCAACTCCCCAGAGAATTGCCGATAAAATACTCCCCGTGAAGATTGCCCAATCCCAAGAGGTACGCCAGCCGGCGCTTGAATGACTGCTGCGAAACTCAAAAGCCACTCCCCTTATGATCAAGGCCACTAAGACTAAAAACAAAGCAAGAAAAAAACCGCTGAATAAGGTAGCATACCAATTGGGAAACGCTGCAAATATAGCTCCCCCTGCCGTAATCATCCAGACTTCATTGCCATCCCAATGGGGACCGATGGTATTAATAATTTGACGGCGATCCACATCATTCTTTCCTAGGATAGGCAAGAGTATGCCTACGCCAAAATCAAATCCTTCGAGGAAAAAGAAGCCGACAAACAATACAGCGATTAAGATAAACCATAAACTATTTAAGTCCATAACGACGCCCCCTTCATTTCATGATTCAGTGCCTCCGGGCTTGCCTCTTCAGGACCTTGTTTGATAAATTTAACGAGGAGATAAACATCGGCAATAGCTAAAATCGAATAGATCAGTGCAAAACCGATTAGGGCTATGAGCATTGACGCCGCAGGTACGGAAGTCGAAACAGCCGCGTCCACTTTTTGCAGACCATAAACAATCCAGGGCTGACGACCGACTTCTGCCATATACCAACCCGAGGTATTGGCAATATACGGAATGGGAATTGTAAAAAGTAAAAGCTTTAAGAACCAAGTCTTTTGCTCTAAGCGTTTTGATTTATAGAAATATAATCCTAAAAGAGACATTAAAACCAGCCACATACCGGCCGCAAGCATAATTCTAAAGCTCCAGAACAGAGATGTTACGGGCGGAATATAGTTTCCCGGTCCATATTGCTGCACATCGGCAGCCTGAAGTTCATTAATTCCTTTAACCTCCCCGGTAAACCTATCATAAGAAAGAAAACTCAACATGCCGGGAATTTCAAGTTGAGACGTATTTTTATGCCCTTGTTCATCAATAGAAGCAAATACTAGCAAGCCGGCAGGATTTTCAGTTTCCCAATGTGCTTCCGCAGCAGCCATCTTCATAGGCTGAACCTTAACAAGATACATACCTTGTAAATGCCCAATACCGGCAACTCCGAAAGTACTAATTATTCCAAAAACTATGGCCATATGAAAAGAGCGGCGAAATACGTCCAAATGGTTCTTTTTGATTAGATGATAAGCACTAATTCCCATGACGAAAAAGGCAGCAGTTACAAAACCGCTTAAGACGGTATGAGGAAATTGATAGAACACATGGGGATTGGTCACTAAAGCCAGGAAACTTGTCATTTCGGCCCGGCCATGACGCAAAGCATAGCCTACAGGCTCCTGCATAAAAGAGTTGGCAATTAAGATCCAAAGTGCTGACAAATTCGAGGATATAGCTACCAACCAGATACTAAGCAAATGTACCTTTTTGGGCAATCTATCCCAGCCAAAAACCCATACACCTAAAAAGGTTGATTCCAAGAAAAAAGCTAACAAGGCTTCAACGGCTAAAGGTGCCCCGAAAATATCTCCGACAAAGCGGGAATACTCAGACCAGTTCATACCGAATTGAAACTCCTGAACCAAGCCCGTGACAACACCCATGGCAAAATTGATCAGGAATAATTTACCCCAAAACTTAGTCATTTTTTTATAGGTTTCATTGCCTGTTCTTACGTACCAGGTCTCCATCAGAGCAACTAAAACTCCAAGCCCTAAGGTCAGGGGTACGAATAAGAAATGATAAGATGTTGTAACTGCAAACTGTAATCTAGATATTATTAGTTGAGTCATCACTGCACCTCCGCTTTCATTTTTAACTCAAACTACGTCTATTTAGACATAGGGTTCTTTTTTACACAATTTACCACCCCATTTCTTATCCTTCATTGATAACTGACATTTTGTAAGATAAGTCCGTTGATTGAAGTTTGATTAGTTTGTGGATAAACTGGATTAACTGAATCAGAGTGAAGTACGTTTGCTTATGTATATGTATTATTTACTTTATTGTTATTATACTAATTATAAATAAATTCGTCAACAGAGATATTGTCGAAGAATTGTTGACAGCGAGGAATGGAACCACTCCCACTTGTAGAAGTGAGCTTCTGACAATTGGATAAATAACTAATGCCTAAGCCAGCCTGGAATTCCTAACTGACTTAGGCATATTAGTTTTTAACTATTTCTCAAATTATTTATAGCCTTGTGCTTTAAAGTAATTCTTCTCAATAACAAGATCTGCTAAATCTATTCCTGTTATTTCTTGATTTTTCTCAGTCTCGGAGGAGGCTTGTCCTACGTATTCTTTATTAGCTAAAACAGCAAAATTCTTATGCGTATTTAAGAGATTTCGTCCAAAGGCAGTGTTTTGATACGTTTTTTCACTAATACCCATTAAAGAAGCTATTGTCGGCAGAGTATCAATCTGGCCTCCGGTAATTTTTAGCTCTTGCCCCTTCATTCCTTTATGAAAAATAATCAGGGGAATTCGTTTGCTGTCATCAAGCCACCAGCTTTCTTGGGGCTGTACTTGCTTAACTTCATCATCATAATATTTATGAACACCGGTATGATCACCATAAATAACCACTACGGAATTGTCCAAAACTCCTCGTTGGTCCAAAGTATTCAGGAACTTTCCAATCTGTTCGTCGGTATAATGGACACTTTGGAAATATCCCCCCAGCTTCGATTTGTTTAAGTTATCACTTAACTTGAGAGTTCGATATTGAGCGGGCAGATCAAACGGATTGTGACTCGTCAAGGTGACTATAAAATTGTAGAAAGGCTGTTTTTCATTTTCGATAATTGGTGCAATTTGCTTTAAGTAGCTTCCATCGCTGATCTCTAAGCCAATTTTCTCAGTTTCCTTAAAATGAGAAGAATCAATAGTTTTTTCAAAACCTATAGACTTCAGAGCGGGCATCCAATTCCAATAGGACCCCTTGTCGGGATGAATAGCTACCGTTGCATACCCTTTATTGGCCAACATTTTGGGCAAAGAATTATAGGTATTATTGGGAAAGCGGAAAAACGTAGCCCCTGTTCGGATAGGGTAAACGGAAGTGTTGGTCATAAGGTCGGCATCGGAGCTCGTCCCATTATTCACTTGTTCATAAAAATTAGAGAAATATAAGCTGTTTGCTAGTAATTTATTTAGGTTAGGTGTAATTTCCTGTCCATTAATTTTTTGCTTAATGACAAAATTCTCAAGCGACTCTACTTGAATCACGATAAGGTTCTGATTGGCAAACCTACCGAAATATTGATTTGGCGGCAGATTTTCTTGCTTTTCCTTAAACCAATTCTTGATTTCAGCGGTTTGCTGTGGGGTAATCGGCTGGATATTTTTATTTTTGTAAAAATTATATAAATCAAATGCATGATAACCTAAAGGCGACAAATTGGACATCGTTTGGTTCGGAGACCAAGATACTCTAAACAACATTGTCTTGTTGTTTCCATGTAGATCAAGTTGATAATGCTGATAATAGATATACGAAATGGGCAGCAGCAATGTCAGTAAAAAGGCAATTCCGCTTCGAGTCCTATGGAGATAAAGTGTTTTTTTACCAAAGCCAAGGGTAAGATATACTATAAGATCTATGATCATAAAGATATCAATAGGACGAAGCATAGAAATTATGCTGTTTGATAAATTATCAAGATTCGTAGTCTGACTAAAGATATAGGGCGAAATAAAACTATTAAATCCACGATAGTACATTAAATCAGCGATTAATAAGAGGGTTATAAGGCTATTGCAAAACTGCAGGAACCAAAAGCGTGCCCGCCCTCGGAATAAAAAGCTAAAGCTTAGCGGAATCAAAATCATGGAAATATAGACAAGGATCGGCGGAGGTGAACTAAAACTAAAGAATGCCTTCATGAAGCTGAATTTTGAGGAATCATCATTATTAACTAAGCCTAGAAATAGAACAAACTTTAATAAGATTGTCAAAACCATGAAAAAAAGTAAAATGTTGTTTTTCAGGAACTGCACGAGTCCAAATCTCTGTCGTTTTTCGAAAAAACCCCGAGTTTGAGATGGCGGCAAATTCAATGGATTGTAGATCAATGGTTCCTCATGTTGTGACAGAATATATCAATCCTTTACAATATATTTAGGCACATTTGAAATATTCGAGAAATATCCGAAAATTCCTCTATTTTCTCCGAAGGAGTTTGTGTATTAACACGCCCTCCTTCCCGGGACAAAATATTTTGCATTTCTAGTGTAAAGTATTCGGACGATCTTCAAAAACAGTTTTGAAATTCTCATTATCAATAATTTGGGCTATTAACTCTCTTTTTTCAGCAGCAGAATATTCATAAAAAATCGGATTAAGATCCCATTCGTGATTTGCAGGATAATAGCGCAAATTTGCTCTAACCGTTTTTTCTGAGCCGTTGTTTTGGAAGACGAGAGTCAAAGCATAATTGTTAAAGTTATATTCAGGATCAAATCCCGCACCATTAACTGTAACATCGAAAATTTCCATCGTTTTAATCCTCCCGTTTTACCTCTTGTTTACTCTTTAGTATGGTGCACCGTCATAGGCATTATGCAATTTCCTCTTAACGAGCTAAACAAAAATCATTGGCGGAGTAAATAGTTAGGCGTTATCTCAAAACATTCTAAGGCTTAAATTATTCTGTAAAACAGGTATCCATTGTATTCCGTATTTGGTCCGAGGCTCAGTTTTCAAATTCTTTAGATCCAGTTTTGTAATCTCACCGTTGACTTGAAGAATTTCTAAAACCTCATCCGCTTTAGCTTGAGTGATGCCGACAAGAAAACCCGTCTTAGCCGGGTTGATTTTAGTAATTCCGATCCCCTTGCCGGTTCTTCCCTGTGGTTTAAATTCATTAAAGGATGTCCGTTTGACAAATCCCCGCTCGGTGAGAGTTACCAGGTCGCCTAAAGAATCATCTGGCGAGGATACTACTAATAATGCATCGACAACTCGATCCCCTTCGTTCAAGGTAATACCTTTAATACCACGCGCTTTACGGCCCATTGGGTTGATATCCGTCAAGGGATAGCGAATCCCTTGTCCATTATAAGTGGCAAGGAATAACTCTCCTTCATCAAAACCCATAAATACTTTGATTAAACGATCTCCTTCTTTGAGTCCCATGCCCTCGGAGCCGCGAGCGTGAACAAAGTCCTTAACTGGACTCCTCATCACTTGTCCTTCTTGCGTTATAAAAACAAAGTAACTCTGACCGCTCTGCTCTGCCCCATCTTTTAGAGCTACAATCGAAACGATGGTTTCCTGAGCTTGCAGCTGAAGCAGATTATTCAGCGGGCAGCCTTTCTCTTTAAACCCAGCTTCCGCTACCGTCTTGGCTTTGATACTATAAAAATTACCGAGTTGGGTGAAGAAATAAAGTGTTTCTTGATCTGTGGCCGGGACTTTTATGGCGACACTGTCCCCATCTTTAAACGATAGTAACGGTGTCGATTTAAGATTCTTGACCGGCAAAGGAATTCGTTTAATATATCCCTGTTGGGTCAGCATTACTTCAATGGGATGTTCTGCTTCTTCAAAGGAACTGAGGTCAAACTCGTTTCGCATTTCCTCAGGCAAAATATGTGTACGGCGTTCATCACCATACTTATCGGCGATTTCTTTAAGTTCCCGCTTAATAATCTGGTAAACCTTAGACACATCGGCCAGGATTCCTTCTAATTCTGATATCAGATGCAGAGTATTTTCATAATCAGTTTTTATTCCTTCCAGTTCATAATTCGTGAGGCTCTGGAGCTTCAGGTCGAGAATTGCTTGTGATTGTATTTCCGAGAGCTCGAATCTTGTCATAAGTGCTGCTTTGGCGAGTGCCGGTGTTTTACTAGTACGAATAATCTCAATAACCTCATCAAGATGTTTAATCGCAATCATCAAACCTTCAAGAAGGTGAATCTGCTTTTTGGCTTTTTCGAGATCAAACTCTGTTCGCTTCGTAACAACAATTTTGCGATGTTCGATAAAGGCCTCATTAATCTCGCGCAACCCTAAAACTTTGGGTGTTCCATCCGCAGTAATAACAAGATTGATGATACCAAACGTCTCCTCCATCTGGGTGTACTTATAAAGATTGCGTAAAATTTCGAGGGGGTCTGCTTCTTTACGGCATTCCACAACCAAGCGAATCCCTTCACGGTCCGATTCATCTCGAACCTCACTAATCCCGTTGATTTTCCCGGAATCCGCATGGGCCTCGATTTTAGAGGCTAACGTTGCTTTATTGACTTGAAAGGGAATTTCAGTGATGACAATTAAACTTTTGCCATTCTTACCTTGCTCTAATACTGTTTTACCACGCATGGTCACTTTTCCGCGGCCAGTCTTATAAGCGCTGGTAATTCCTCCAGCTCCTATGATCAACCCACCTGTAGGGAAGTCGGGGCCTTTCACTTTTTCCATAAGCTCTTCGACGGTGATGTCCGGCCGGTCAATTTGCAGGATCAACCCTGCAACAACTTCTCTTAAATTATGGGGAGGAATATTCGACATCATGCCTACGGCAATCCCTGACCCCCCATTAATTAACAGATTGGGAAAAGGGCTGGGAAGAACAACGGGCTCTTTAAGTCGTTGATCATAATTTGGTTTAAAAAGTACGGTGTTTTTATCAAGATCTTGGGTCATTAGTTGAGCTAAAGGGGTCATCCTCATTTCCGTATAACGCATGGCGGCTGCATTATCGCCATCGATTGAACCAAAATTCCCTTGACCGTCAACCAAAGGATAACGAATTGCCCAGGGCTGGGCCATACGAACAGCAGAATCATAGATGGAAGAATCGCCGTGAGGGTGATATTTCCCCATACAATCACCAACAAGACGGGCAGACTTACTATAGGGTTTATCTGGAGACATGCCGATTTCGTCCATAGAGTAAAGGATTCGGCGGTGTACAGGTTTCAGTCCGTCCCGAACATCCGGAACGGCCCTCTGCAAAATTACATGTTTGGAATAGCCTAAAAACGATTCAGGCAGGACTTCTTCCAATGGCCGTTGACTAATCGTTTCTTCAGTTACACTCATTGGGATACTCCCCCTTTCACGTTACATATCATCATCAGTAAAAATAATATTTTCCATTAAAAAATCACGCCGCGGCTCAACCTGTTCACTCATAAGAATCCTCAGTTTACGTTCCGCCTCCAATGAATCATCTATAGTTACTTGAATCATGCGCCGGTTGGCAGGATTCAGGGTTGTTTCCCAAAGTTGTTCGGGATTCATTTCACCAAGCCCTTTGTAACGTGAGATCTTGGCCGTTTTCCCCAATTCTTTAAGCTCTTTCTTCAATTCTTCTTCATCATAGGCATAGCGGGTGATCTTTCCACGTTCTTTTTCCACTTTAAAAAGAGGCGATTGGGCAATAAATACTCGACCGTTTAAGATGAGAGGCTTCATATAACGGTAAAAAAACGTTAATAAAAGACAACGAATATGAGCTCCGTCAATATCAGCATCTGTCATGATACAAACACGAGCATAATTACCTTTCTCCAAATCAAATTCTTTGCCAATTCCCGAACCTACTGCCGTAATAATACTTCGAATCTCTTCGTTTTCCAGGATCTTATCTAATTTCGCCCGATAGGTGTTAATAACTTTGCCTCGCAAAGGAAGTATAGCTTGAAAACGCCGGTCCCTCCCCATTTTAGCTGAGCCGCCGGCGCTGTCTCCTTCTACTAAGAATAGTTCATTGCGAGTTTTATCCTTGCCGCTGCAGGCAGCAAGTTTGCCGCTTAGAGCTTTAACCTCCGCATCTCGGGCCTTCTTTTTTAATTCTTTCGCTTTTTTAGCAGCCAAGCGAGCTAAACATGTTGTTAAGGTGCGGTTAATCACTTGTTTAGCTATGGTTGGGTTTTGCTCAAGAAACTGACTTATGCCCTCGTTCGTTAAGGATTGAACTATCCCTTCAATCTCTAGATTGGAAAGTTTCGTTTTGGTTTGTCCTTCAAACTGAGGATCTTTGATTTTAAGAGATAAGATACAGGTTAGACCATCACGCAGGTCATCCCCGATAAGACTCTCATCTTTTTTGAAGAGGTTATTTCTGCGCCCGTAATTGTTAAATGCTTTAGTTAAAGCAGTACGAAAACCCGATTCATGGGTTCCTCCCTCATCTGTTGGGATGTTATTAACATAGGAGTGCAAGGATTCATCCTCGCCATCATTATACTGCAAAGCGCATTCAACAATGACCTCGTCCTTCTCTCCGGTAAAATAGATCGTTTTTTTATGGACAGGTGATACTCCAGCCTCTTTCATTAAATGTTCAACAAAACCGACGATCCCTTGTTGTTGTAAAAAGGTCTCAGTCTTTGCCTCTCCCCTGTTATCCGCAAGTATGATCGTCAATCCCATATTCAAAAAGGATAACTCCATTAAGCGGCTGCGCAAGGTAGTGTATTTAAAAACAGTTGTCTCCTTAAAAATCAAAGGATCGGGTTTAAAGGTTACCGTTGTTCCAGTACCTTTTACCTTTTTATCAACAATTTTTAAATCAGACTTTAATTCCCCGCCTTGAACATATTCAACTTGATATTGCTTGCCATCCCGTTTAATTTGTACCATTAAAAACTCCGATAGAGCATTAACAACACTTGCCCCAACTCCGTGTAACCCGCCGGATGTTTTATAAGTATCTCCGCCAAATTTACCACCAGCGTGCAAGGTTTCAAAAGCTAAGCGAACTGCGGAGATTTTTTTCCCTGGATGAATATCAACGGGAATTCCCCGCCCATTGTCTTCAATCGTAATTGATCCATCCCGATTAAGGGTAACCGTAATTCGATCGCAAAAACCTGCTCCCGCTTCATCAATAGCATTGTCAATAATCTCATAAGCAAGATGGTGTAGTCCTTTGCTTCCCGTGGAACCTATATACATGCCCGGACGGCGGCGTACAGCCTCCAGGCCCTCTAAAACTTGTATGGATTCTGCATTATACTGCGTTGCTGACAAACAGTTCACCTCCGTAGTGATTTTACTCTACTTTTGACATTATGTACAATAACACCTATTTCTCCTCCTTGTCCAGTTACTTTAATAAAAAAACTCTGAGCATCACTGTATTGATAACTACAGTTTTACTCAGAGACAGTATAAGTATCTGAACAACTCAATCTCTAAAGAACTGCATTATCACCATGTAAGCCCCCCACTTCTGGATGTGGAGATTAGCGATAAACGCAAAATTATTCTCTAGAGCCTCAGACCTCGAGCTTCCTGATAGCCCTGATGAATAGCATCTAATACTTTGTGGGGTTTTAGCGCATCTCCAATCAAAGTCAATTTTTCAACCTTTCCCAGCAATGCGTGGTATAGTTCATTTTGAGAGATAGAGCCCACAGCAAAGATCACAGTATCGCAAGAGATTTGACGTTGTTCCCCTTCGCGCTCAACCAGCACGCCATCTGTTGTAATTTCTAAAACTTTCGTTTCGTCCATACATTTAACGCCATAGCGTTTCAAATCGGCGAGCATTGACCAGCGCGTACTTGGGCCGATGTCTCTGCCAATTCCCTTGGCCATTTCTAACAATGTAATTTGCTTATTACCTTGGGTTAATAAGCGATATAGTTCTTTGTCAGATTCAGCTTGCTGTAAGATAAGGAAGCGAAGGCTCTCGTCATCCAGAGCAGATGGTTCTGCCAAATATAAAGCCGTTTCCACCCCAACTGCACCGCCGCCAACAATTATTATGTTCTGACCAGGTGTTTTACGGCCAGCCAATACATCCCATGCTTGAAGAATGTTCTGATGTCCCTGATTGGGAAGCGGCGGGCTGATGGGAATAGACCCGGCAGCGATGACAACTTGATCAAACGTGACTTTTTTTACCGCTTCCAGAATCATTTCCGGCGTAGCCGCAACACCAAATTCAAGGTGTACTCCTTGTTGCTGACAGGCCGCTAGCAAATAGGTGCTGAGATAAAGGAAATCTTTTCGCCCCGGAGGAGCAGCAGCTAGTGTCAATTGTCCCCCAGGTTTTTTGGTTTTTTCCCATACAGTAACCTTATGCCCAAGAAGACTTGAAACTCGAGCATATTCTAGTCCGGCAGCCCCGGCCCCAATCACTAGAATTTTTTGGGGGTTCGATATTGGCTGAATTGATCCTAACTCAGCTTCATGTCCGGCTTCAGCATTGACTAAGCAAGCAACCGGTTTTAAGCGAAAAATATTATCGAGACATCCTTGATTGCAAGCGATGCAAGGACGAATGGCTTCCGAATTTCCTTGAATGACTTTATTGGGGAAATCCGGATCGGCCATGAGCTGCCGGGCCATGCCAATGAAGTCCGCTTTACCTTCTTGGAGAATCTTCTCGGCAAGCTCTGGGGTGTTGATCCGATTGCAGGCAATGACGGGAATCGAGACCACTTTTTTAATCCCCGCAGCTAAGTAAGTAAAGGCTCCGGGCGGGACATTCATGGTAAGTTGAGGTACGGGTGTTTCATGCCATCCCCCTGTCACATTGAGTGCGTTGACCCCTGCATTTTCAAGAGCCTGACAAAAAGCTCCCGATTCGAGATTTGTATGACTTCCAGGCATAAAATCATTGCCCGCAACCCGAACGATGATTGGATAATCCGCTCCAACAGCTCTGCGAACGGTTTCAACGACTTCTAAACCAAACGTCATTCGAGCCTGAAGATCTCCCCCGTAACGATCTTTACGTTGATTAGTTAAGGGAGAAAGAAACTGGGAGATTAAGTAACCGGCACTGGCTAATATTTCAACCCCATCAAAACCGGCTGCCTGGGCACGTTTAGCTGCGCTTTCATATGACGCAATAACTTCCAATATTTTCTCTTGCGTCAATTCCTGAGGCGTTTGGCCTGTAAGCCGAGAAGGGATCGCTGAAGGAGCTACGGGAGATTGACCGGTATGGGCAGAGTGAGCGTAACGACCAGCTTGGTAGAGCTGAGGTACAATTTTTGCTCCTTCGGAGTGTACTGCCTCAACTAAGCGAATTAGTCCCGGTATATAACGATCCTCGTCAAGCTGCGTCATGCCAAAGGCGTTGCCGATTTTGTCAATGCCACAACCGCCGACTATAATCAAACCTACGCCTCCGCGGGCGCGGGTTCGATAGAACTCGATCAGTCGATCCGTAACTTCGCCCTCCGGGCAGTACCCCAAATGCAGCGGAGTCATGATCAGACGATTACGCAGTTGAAGGGTTCCTATCTGGGCGGAAGAAAACAATAGAGACATCCTATAATCCTCCTTTTTCATTCTTGCATTGTCTGTATCTTTGTCCACAGCTTAAGCGGTATCAGTTCATAAACCTGACACAACTATGTATCAACGGAAGTATCCATTAATGACAACATTAAGTTAACTTGTTCAGCTAAAGCTGAACATCGCGGTTCCTATCTAAAGCAACCAGAGTTTTTCCTCAATCTTGGAAAAGACTCTCCAAAACCTTTTCAAAAATAGCGTATTCTTCTCTGGAAAAACGCTCTTTGATCTCTTGATCCATTTTTTCTGCAAGATTAGTCATTTCCAAGATATTTGCACGTGCCTTTTCTTTTAGACAAACTAATAGAGACCGTCTATCTTCAGGATCGTCCCTCCTCTCTACTAAGTCTTGTCTCTCCATGCGATCCAGGATGGACGTCAGGGTCGATCCATCCATTTCTAAACGTTTAGCAAGATCTTTAAACTTGAGTCCGTCATTCTCCCAAACTACGGTCAGAACGTAAAACTGAGACGGAGTAATACCATAGGTGGAAAGATTACTCTCGTAATAACGATATAGTTTTCTCATAACACGGCTCAGCTTATAACAAATATATTTTGAGGGACCGCATGAATTATCGGTGATCATTTTTGCCTTCAGACCTCCATTTTGTTGGTACTACAATTAATGGTATACAAATGATTGTAATACCATTATAGTTTTCAGTTAAGTAATTTTCAAGAATTTAATTAAATTTTCAAAACATTATATATAAATTAATCCTTACTTTTTTATAAAATTAACGGGCACGATTTATTGGATCGGCCCGTTAATTTCTTTCATCATCGGAACGTTGCATTATGGTTGTCTGCGATTTTGAATTGCCGTTTATGATCAGCGAATAATTCCACGATTTATAAAGTCTTGTTTCAAAACCTCTAAACGTTTTGTGCCATCAATACGTTTTTGCCTCATTTCATCTTGGATAGCCTTGGTCTCTTCTATTCCTTTAACGATTGTTTGCCAGGATTTTTCCAGAGTCTCAATACTCACTGAACTTCCCGAAGCTAACTTAGCAACCATTTTAGATTGCAAGGCTGTGTTTTCTGCGTTGCGGAGCAGAAGTTCATTCGTCTTTTCATCCAAAGCGCTCATTGCCTTAGCTTGGACCGATTGCCGTTTTAACATAATTGCCTGAACTAAACATTGTTTGAAGATTGGCATGGTAATAACAAAAGCTGAGTTAATCTTACGGATTAAATTATAATTACCATATTCAATAGATTTGATGGTCGGCATACTTTGAACAGCAACATTTTCGGCCAGTTGTAAATCATAGATTCTCTGTTCCATAATCTCTTGTATTTGCAAGAGGTTATTAACCTTAATTTGATCAAGCTGATTACCCGTCTGATTAGCCGCAGTTTGGGCAGCAGGAATAATATTGTTTTTCAGCTCGTCCAGGACGACTTGACCGGCATAGATATATTGACCCAGTTGCTCATAATATTCCGTATTTCTCATAAACATGTCTTCTAAATGCTTGTTTGCAGTATTGATTTCCGCTTCGTATTGTTTTAGAGTAACAAAGACTTTATCAACTTCATCACCCATAGAGTTATATTTATGGAACAAAGCTTCTACAGAGTTTTTAGCTTTAGAAAACATCTTTGCTAAAAATCCCGGCGATTTTTCTTCGAAGTCCTTAATATCAAATTTGTCCATGATTTTATTAAGCTGCAATAAGAGTTCACCTGAATCTTCAACTTTCGTTGTCTGCATGGAATGCAAAATAGCATCGGCAAATCTTGAAACCTCTTCTGACGTATTTTTCCCAAAGCTCATAATTGAACTAACATCTTCAATATTGATTTGGCGAACAATACTGCGTACTTCCGGGCTTTCTTTAACCTTAGCCATAATTTCGTTTTTAGTTTGTTCAACATTAAACTCTGGAACAGGCGCCGGAACTAAGCTTTTGTCCTCAGTCAATGTCGTTGTAAAACCTTGGATTTCCATGTTCTTTTATACCTCATTTCCTGCTAAATTAAGAGCATCTCGTGGTCATTTTTTCGACCTCTAATTAGCTTCAGTGAACTCGTTCAGCTAAAGCTGAACATCGAGACTTCGGTGGGGGACTCTACCCCCACCGAAGCAGAGTACGGGGGACCCACTCCCACTTATAGAAGTGGGAGTCTTACAATTGGATAAAAGCTTATAATCACCTATCCCTTGATATTCCCAGCCTTGACATCAATACTATAGCTTATTACTATTGAAAAATCTCGAGAAAAACCCTTGCTTATGAGTCGAAGGGGACGGAATATTGTATAGTTCTGGGAGATCAAGGTCATATTTCAACAAAGGCAGCTGAAATACATCAAAAAGGTTTGGCCTGATTAGTTGTTCAAGGGTATTATACTTAGTAGGAGTAAAAACAAGAATATCCAGTCCGACTAGATTCAGAAAAGCAATCAATATCGCGTCAAATTCCGAAAAACTTTCCTTATTAGAATCATAAACAATAAGTTTGGGAATTTCTTGAGGAAAATCAAAAGTTTCTATGAGCTTGATCAAAGAATCATCCATGGTCAAAACTGTCATTAAAATCTTCAATTTCATCCGTTCATCAATTTGGAAAAGAAACACATTCGAATATAGAAGTTCGTTGATTTTAGAAAGCAAAAACTCTTGCAAAGGTGTTCTCAGATACGCAAATTTATAATGTTGACTTTTCATAACTTTATCCTCATCAAGATAACCTTGAGGATTAAATAAATAATCGGCTTGATAAAGTTCTTGTCTGGAATAGGTCACTTTGCAGAAAGGTACAGCTTTGATCAAGTGAGTATTGGAAGCCTGGGCAAAAGTTTTTAGATCTTGCCAATACTCTCTTAAATCCTCATGAACTCCATTTATCTTGGCGAAGAGATTAGGAATATAAACTTTATGATTTTGAACTTTGAATTCAGGTCTAATTTTAGCTGCTTCCTGCCAAAGTATCTTCAGCTCATCATACGTTGTTTTCAGAGTAATTGGTTGAGTCAAGTATTGTTCGAATTGCCAAGGTTTATATAAACCGACATCCTCACTGTAAATAACTTCTTCAATTTCTCTTGAGGCATTATACGCCACGGTACTTTTACGGATTAATTGTTCTTTTTGAGGAAATAGCACTAATGGTAAACTATTTAAGTTTCTGATCACTTGAGTCATTGTACCATTATTGTCGAAATTTTTAAACGTTGAGTCACCGTCCAACTCGGAATGAATAAAAAGCACATCACTTCCGATCCTATGAAAAAAATCCAATAAATAAACCTCATGAAGTTTAATAGGGCCATAAAAGAGAATTTTAAAGCATTGTTCCTGAAGAATTCCTCCCTCCCCATCTTTCGACAAGGGGTCGCTTCCTTCCAGCAGTTTGGGCAGATAGCGATTAATCCATACTACGAGCTTCAAACAAAAATTCAAGAAAATTGAAGATGTGAAATGCGATTGACTATCACAAAATAGATTTGCTGAATCGATAAACGATTGTTTAAGCGTATTACTGAAGATTGAGTTTTTTAGCTGAGGCAATAAATTAGCTTGCAGAATCTTTTCTAAGATATCCTCACGAGTCTCAAAGGAACCATGGGCAAATTGCTCCGGAATTAAGGAACTTTCCACGGGGGTAGGAGCAGAAACACCCTCAATAAACTTCAGATAATGACCCGAACGCTGTAAGGTTCGGTCTAAATTATAGAGGTCGTTATAGTATTCTGCTTTCCAATCATCTGAAGAAACAGGCACACCGATATAACGTGTAAATAATGTCGGTAAAATCGGGAACTGTCCAGAAATATAACCACTGCGTTTTGGTAACGGAAGGAGAATATCTTGCAAAGGATTATCTGAATGCTGCAATTTCACTACGATTGCAGGATCAGTTTTTATTTTAGAGATTAAATTGGAGGGCCTTTGCGCTGCCTTTGTTGGGGATTGAATAGCAGAGATGTTTTTGGGGCTATTTTCCACCAGCGGCCGTCTTTGGGGAAAGGAAGGAAGGGGTATTTCTTGGGATAATTTTATGGGCAGGCAGAAATGATTTTGCTTATCGACGTTATCAAAGCGGTCGTTAAAGGTTGTATTAATTACAATGACATCACCGCCGAGCAGGAACACTAAAATCAGAAAGTATACTTCATGGGTCTTAGGGCTTCCCCAATAGAGAACTTTCGGCTTAATCCGATTTTTTGGGCAAAGCTGCCCAAAATCAGTGTACCAGAGCAGAACTTTTGTCACAAAGTTCATGGCGATACTAATATTTTTAGGTTGATCATTAACCATATATAAATTAATTACAATCGCAAAAGCCTCGCGAATGGTTTGAGGACTCAAATCATCTATCGTTAGAGAGAAATAGCCTTTGCCTTCAAGAACATTGAGAAGAGCCCCGTTATTATAATCTTTGAGGGAAATCGGTTCTAGAATTCCCTTAATTCTTTCAATAATTTTTTGATCACTGGGCAAGGGAATTACCGTGTCCCAAATCTTAAAATTGTCCGTAGATTGTAGCTTTTCCGCAAAACTAGCGACTCGACTTAATAATTCCTTCTGATTATCGCAGCCGACAATTCGATAGAAGTAAGCAGGTGGACCCCCTTCTCTTTCCTGCAAAGGAGACAGAAGATCCTTAAAAAGTTTTTCGATTTCCAACAACATCATTTGATCATTTGGGCTTGTCTCCATCCTATTTCACCTCTTTAGAAAAACCATGATTTGTACTAGACCCAAGAGTCCCATACCTCCGGTTTATATCCTACTGTTGCCAATTTCCCATTACGTACAATCGGTGTTTGATAAAGGCTCGAATGCTTCAATAACATCTCTTCCTTGCCCTGGGGTGTAATCATTCGCTCCATCATTAATAGCTTATAATCTTTGGCCTCAGAATTGATTAAATTATTTAAACCAACTGCAGACTTAACACTTTGCAGTTCGCCTTTACTTAAACCAAATTGTGCTAAATCAATAAATTGATAAGAAATTCTTCTCTCTTTAAAATAGCGTTCTGCCTTTTTAGTATCAAAACATTTCTTAACACCAAAGATTTGTATAGTCATTCCTTAACTCCCCTTACCATAGTTCTCCATCAAATGCATCTGCTTAAATTATGGCATTATTCCAATAAACTGATACTTACACCAAGTAAACATTCATAGTGAGACAGATTCGTCTTTCCTTCTTATTCCAGAATTGAAACTATGAAGCGTCATGCCAAGAATTACAAGTCCGATACCTATGATTGAAATGATGCTGGGGTAATTTCCCTTTAAAACAAAAATCTCTCCCAAGAGCGAAAAAATAATTTCACCGGACTGTGTTGCTTCAACTGCAGCTAGTTTATGAAGATCGCCTCTGCTAAGATCAGTTGCTGTGAAAAAGAGGACAGTGGCAATTACACCGGACGATAGAGCTACAATCAAGGATTGAATAACTTGTTGATGACTGGGGAGTCCAACACTCATATAGCCATAGATAGAAAGAATCAGCCAGAACGGAAGGCTTGCTAATGTCATTCCCAGAACTCTTTGATAGGTATCCAAACGTTCTCCGCAAACTTCCATCATTTTACGATTTCCTAGAGGATACGCGAAAGCCGCAGCAATAACCGGAAGTACTCCGAGTAGAATCTCCCGTAGAGCGAGATGTTGTATTTCCTGACATTGGATAACAGCAACCCCTATCAGGACGATTAGGGAAATCCACAGGCCTTTCACAGGTATTCTCGAACGTACTTTTTGTAATCCATTGTCTGAAGAAACAACTTCAAAAAAAAATGGGGCCAGTAAAGAACCCGCGACAATCGTAATTTGCCACGTACTAGCCACTAACCAGGCCGGGCCGTAGTCAGCGGCAAAACATAAAGGAGCATAAAATAAACCAAAGCCAACTGTACTCCAACCAAGCCATAACCAAGGCCTTCTTAGCAAATCCAACAGAAGGTTTTTTAAATTTCCCCGGAGAAGGACAATTAAAAGCAACGGCCCTACCATAAACTCATAGCGCAGAACTGCACTCCATACCCAACTGCCTCCGGCAAGATTCATTGCCCGATTAAGCACAAAGGTGAAAGCAAAAAAGAATGATGCTAAAATACCCAGAATAATGGCTTTCAAAGTGTTCCTCCTCCAGAACTATACAACCTATTTTAACCATTTTGGAAATTGTATAGGTTAGTTGGTTTATACCATTACCATAATATTATTGTATAATATAACGTTATGGAGGACAAGAATCCTCGTTAATAGGCACTTTAAGCTCTATCCCTTTCTGTCTGAGATTTAATAAGCATTCTTCTAAATACGCCTTATCATGTTCAGGGTAAATATGAGCAGCTACTGGAATGTCTGATTTTTCAAGTGAAAGGCCGACCCACGGCCCTATATTTTTCCCCCTGTATTCAGGGGTATACCACTGTTGATCTGGTTTGTAGCCGCGGCGTTTCATTTCATTAAGAACAAGACGATGAAAGCTAACAAGCTTTTCGACGTCGTAAGCAAAAACATAATCGACTGTCGAATGTCTTTTCCCCCACCCTTTGCCTCGCAAAGCGCAGCACTCGCGGTGTTGTCCAAGGAGTTGGGCGCGAGGCAAAAAAGGTAAGAGATCTTGATGCCAGAGCCGCATAGAACACCCTTCCTTAGCTGCTATAAGAATAAACCTTAAACCATATTGTATTAATAAATGAATTCCCTGGGATCCAAGTGAACTTCCCGACATATTTCACTCACAACATTCTTTTCGACCGGCGAAAATTCTCCATCTGCAAAACCAATAGCACAACACAGACGGACAACTAAACGAGCTGCTTCCGGTTTATGAGCGACTTTGCCAACAGCTCTCAAGGCTTCTGCTTTACCTAACATGGGGTCATTTTTTATTTTTTGAACAAATTCGGTAAACCGACTGTCAACGTCGCGAATATTTATACCACGCATTTCTTGACTCGTCCTGAAATAATCTATGAGTTTCTCCCGTTCTGAGGGATCAATTACTCCGTCTGCCATAGCGACCAAGGCACTCCCAGCTACCAGAGCATCCGTTAGGTCTTTGCCCATATACTTATTAACGACATTTTTGGCATTTTCCGTCTGTTGTTGAAGCCACTGAGCGGTATTGGTATTGCTCGCCGCATTCCAACGTTCTCGACAGCTCAAGCAAGCAAATTCCATATTTCTGCTGCCGATAAAACCAGCCAGCAGGCCGACAGGTCCAAGTAAAATACCCCCCACGAAAGCTTTGCCGATTCCAAATCCTTTCTTTCCTGCCGTTATTTGAGTCGAATGACAACGCGGACAAGTCAGACCACCATGATCCTGTTGATACCCTGAATTTCGGGATAGTTCAGAGGAAGGATAGTTTGTCTGTCCAGATGATGGGCTTGCATAAGAACTTCCATAAGTTGCATGATCGATGCTTGTCTCTTGTCTATTTCCATAATTACCTGCAGAGAAATTTCGTTCATTATTGATATTAGGGTTTCTGCTTGTTGACGTTTGATCTTCTTCAACCTCTAAGCCAAAATTTCGACAGAGGGCGGCCAAACCACCTTGGAACCCGCTTGCAATGGCATGGAATTTCCACTCACCACCATGGCGATATAGTTCTGCAGCTACAATAGCCGTTTCGACTGAAAAATCTTGACCCAAGTCATAATTTAGCAGTAACTCATTGGTGTTTGCGTTAATAATTCGAACGTAAGAGCTTTTTATATCGCCAAAACTTTGTCTCTTTAGTTGAGCATCATTGATGGTAATCGTAAAGGCAATTCTTTCAATATATGATGGCACAGCTTGAAGGTTAATTCGGATCTGCTCATCATCTCCGCTTCCGGATCCTTTCTTATTGTCGCCGCTATGTTTAACAGAACCTTGGCCACCTGATGGGTTATTATAAAAAACCAAATCATTTTCATCTTTGACAAGTCCATTGGTACTTAACAGAAAAGCTGAAGCATCTAAATCATAATCATAACTATTCGTTGAAACATTTGGAGCCCACCCCAGGCCAACAATAATTTCTTGCAAATTCGGATGACTCTTAGTTAAATCGACCTTTTGCCCTTTACTCAATCTAACAGCCATTAGCTTTCCCCGCCTTTCTATTTTAAACGTCAAAATTCTTATTAAATTAAATGAAGTTTACCATATAAAACCAAGGCCATGCAAACATTATGGTAAAACTATATAGCTTATTCCGCTGCATTGCAAAGGAACTTGATCTTATGCTTAGAACACTTTTTACCTATAAAATATTAAAACGCTCCTAAATGTAATAAAATAAACAGTTTCTTTTTAAACTGTCTTCTACTACAAGAGGAGCATTTCATTCCTTTTGACCTTTTGGCTGGATTATCTCCAGTTATTCTTATGTTTCAGCAAGGTATCGTCTTTTAAAGTGAGTAAGTATCTACCAGAAAACTAGTCAAAAATGACAAGAGCTAAAAACTCCAAATTCTGGTTCCCCGTATTTTCAATAGAATGCTTTTCGCCACTGCGAGTAATAATCACATCTCCTGGTTTGACAGCTTTTTGCTCTCCATTATCATTTAAAAGGCCTTCCCCGCTGAGAATGACATATGTTTCAAAATCGCCGACATGTTCATGAAGACCAAGGGACGCCCCAGGAAGGAGTACATTTTTAGCAAATAGTCTTCCCTTGCCATTAAATTCATCAACATTAAGAAAATGAGTTATTTGGAGCTCTCCTTTTCCACCAAAACGTTCAAAAACTGTTTCTTTTTTTAAAGAATCTCCATGTTTTAGCATTGAATGTCACTCTCCTTTGATTTAATCACCGAATAATTATATCATATCCTCTTTTAGATTAAGAATATTTTTCTCAATTTTACAGACTATTCTCTCTGCTAATAGCTTATTCCAGTTTTTAAGACGCCCACTTCTTAGTTCACTGCACCTTGAAGATATTTATATGATATTAAGAGAAATTCTTCAGAAAATATATGTTATAATTTAACAAGTCATTCTAAGCTTATAAATACATCATCTCAAAGAATCTTTCGCTTATGGGCACCTCGCTTTTAGCATATATTAGATGCTGATGAAGAAATAAATTATGAGGCCAATTTTGTTAGGAAGGAATGTTATCATGACTAATAGTTTAGAAAAATACGCTTTACTTATTGTAAAAACCGGTTTAAATCTCCAGCCAAATCAGACCCTCGTTGTTATGTCTCCTATTGAATGTGCATCATTTGCCCGATTGGTTGCCCAGACAGCTTACCAAGAAGGGGCAAGAGATGTCATAATCCAATGGAGAGACGAACTCTTTTCAAAAATTCGTTTTTTGAACGCCTCTGAAGAAATATTCGATGAATTCCCTGAATGGCAGAAAAATTTCTATCTCTCTTATGTTCATCAGGGAGCTGCTTTCTTAACTATTTCTGCTTCTGACCCTGAACTTATGCAAGACGTCAGTCCTGAGCGTATGATGAAAGCCCAAAAAGCAAGCAGCATGGCTTTAAAAGAATACCGCGATCGTTGTATGAGTAATCAAAATGTTTGGAGTGTCGTTTCTATTCCCACCGCAGCTTGGGCTAAAAAGGTATTTCCAGAGCTGCAACCTGAAGAGGCACTAACCAAGCTATGGGAAACTATTTTTATGACAGTACGAGTTGACACTGAAAACCCGATTATGGCCTGGAATAACCATAAAACCAACCTCATGAAGAATCTGGATTTCCTCAATAACTATGCGTTCAAATCACTCCATTACAGGAATTCTTTGGGCACTGATTTAACCATTTCGCTCCCTAAAAACCACCAATGGCTTGGTGGTTCAGACTTCACTCCTGAAGGGGTTGAATTTATTGCCAACATGCCTACTGAAGAAGTGTTTACATTGCCTGATCGAAATGGAGTAAATGGTACCGTCGTCAGTTCAAAGCCCCTAAATTACAATGGAAATTTAATCGAAGATTTTTCCTTTACGTTTAAGGATGGGAGAATCGTTGACTTCTCTGCAAAGAAAGGGTATGATACGCTGAAAAATCTCATTGCAACAGACGAGGGTTCTCATTATTTAGGCGAAGTTGCTTTAGTTCCTTTTGATTCTCCCATTTCAAATTCAAATATTCTGTTTTACAATACACTTTTTGATGAAAACGCATCTTGCCATTTAGCTATAGGTAAAGCCTATCCTGTATGTATTAAGAATAGTGAAGCAATGAATGCAGAAGAATTACAGAGATTAGGTGTTAATGATTCTTTAATACACGTTGACTTCATGCTTGGTACTAATGATTTAGAGATAATCGGAGAAACATGGGATGGAAGAGAAATCCCAGTCTTTCAAAATGGAAATTTCGCCTTCTAACTCATTCATTTGTTATTCTTTTTCCGGGCAGCTTCACCAACACGTCAGCGCATTCAAAACTTGTGGGAGCCCTCATTGAATCCCCACTTTCGCTTGCCTGATCATTAATAAAGGCGTTCACGCTCCACTATACTAGCGAAGCGTGAACGCCACACAGCCCCGCGGCGATCATCAATTACACATTTATTTTATCCAGATATCAAGATTATCTTTATATTCAATAATTTTCTCAGCGATTTTCACCCCAACATATTGGAAATAGCTCTCGCCGAAGTAATTTTGATTCTCAACAAACTTTACACCCGCATTAACTCGATGGAGCAAAGGTATTCGGTTAGTTTTGTTTATATTAAAATTCTTAATTCCTTTGCCAAATTCTTCGCCTAAAATAGCATTTCCCCAATAGACTGGTCCCTTCTCCGGCTTGATTTTAAAGACCCGTCGCAGAAATTCATAGGGAAAGGCACCAAATGTTATAATAATTTTCGGTTTATAGTCTAAGACAATTTCCCTGAACATCTCTATTTCTTCGCCGACTTCAACGCCCCACCAGTTTAAGGTATTAGGAACGATACCACTATCAGTTACTGCGTTCCTAATATATAGGTTTGTTGTATCAATTCTCGTTTGGATTTCCCGATATACTTTATCCTGTATTTCGGCAAGAACCGGTGTCCATATTTGATGGCGAACTGCAGGATATTTGGGATTTACCAATAACCAAATAGGATAATTTTTATCTCCTGTATCTCTCTTAGCCTTTTCAGTCTGCGATATATAGTTATGGCGTATAAGATTTGTCATTTTGATCCCGCCTCTCAATCAATTTATCGATCGTCGATCACTCGTCGTTTTGGGCTTACAATCACCTTTAATTAGTGCTGGTATTTTCAAAATAAGCTGGTTTTTTATCGGAGTTGTTCCCCCCATTAAAATTCGAAACAGACTGTAAGAGATGATAGGCGAAATTATTAGTTTCCGTGTTCGTATTTTCACAAGAAAATGGAACCCTAGTTTTCTCGATATCAAGAGCTATTAATTTTAATAGTTCGTCTTCTGACAAGGTAAACTCGTTATCCACTCCTAATTCAGTATCTAGATTCGCCTTTAAAAGTAGTAAATTAATCTCCGGTCTTACTCCGCAGATCATGGCTTTTCCGCCAAACCTATTGACAGATTTAATGAAAACCTTCAAGGCATTTAGTACTGTTACGTCAAGGGAGATAACATTTTTCATTTCCAAAATATAAAGATTAGCTTTATCGACCAAACTATCAAGTTTTTGTTCTAAATCGTAGGCAGAGCCAAAATACAAATGCCCTTCTAATTGGATTATAAGCAAATCAGTTTTCTCATCTACGACCATTAATTCCTGTCGGTTAATTTTCAAATCCCTTCCCTGTGAAGGAATGAACAATTTGATTGGTGATTTATTCGTGTCCTTAAGATAAAGTATTATAGATAACACTATGCCCGTATAAATCGCATAATCTAAATCTGGCAGCAGGATTGTTGCTAAACAAGTTACCGCCATAGCTAAAGAATCCGAATTTAATTTCCCTAATTTGATAATACTCTTAATTTCTTCCTGATCAATTAAACTATATGCTGTTACCAGGATAACTCCTGCTAGGCAAGGATTCGGAATATAGCGGGCATAGGGTGCAAAGAACAAGAGAACAATGGCTATCACCACACCGGACAGAATTCCCGACAATCTGCTCACAGCTCCATTATGGTAGTTGATGGCAGAACGAGTGAAGGAACCCGAGGCAGGAAAACACTGGAAAAACGAAGATATTATATTCGAAAGTCCCTGTCCTATAAATTCCTGATTGGCATCGATTTTTTGTCGAGAGGTACTTGAAATAGATTTAGAAATTGATATCGCTTCGACTAAACCAATCACGGAAATTGCAATAGCCCCACTAAATACTTTACTTGCTGCATCAAAGTTGAATTGAACCATTCTAAAAGGAGGCAATGACGAAGGTATAGCTCCTGTAAGTTTAACTCCCTTTTGATCCAATCCAAACATGACAATTATTAAGATCGGGATAATAATCCCTATAAGCGCACCAGGCAAGTTTTTATTGATTTTTTTACATGTCACAATGATTACGATCGTCAATAATCCTAGTCCTAATGCATAAAGATTTGTCTGATTAAGGTGAGTTAATACATAGTAAAGTTTCTCCATAGTTGGTAATTGGGCTGAATTTTTAATCGAAATGCTCAGTATGGTATTCAATTGTCCCAGGGCGATTAAAACACCTGCACCCGCGGTAAACCCCACAATAACGCTATGTGATACAAAATTAATGACTTTTCCTAGTTTAATTATTCCATATAACATTTGTAAAGTCCCCACTAGGAACGTCATAAGAAAGAGCATTTGATAAGCATTATCAAGTCCCATATAGTTTCGCATACTTCCTGCAACGAGTAAGCATATGGCATTTGTGGGACCTGTAACTAAATGTTTCGAACTTCCAAAAGCTGAACCGAAAATGGAAGACACGATAGCCGTGTATAGACCGTAAAGTGGATTTACTCCCGCGATCAGAGCATAAGCCATTGACTGAGGAATCGCTACAACAGCAACAGTCAAAGCAGCAATTAAGTCTTTGGTCAAATATTCCTTTTTGTAGTTCTTAATTGTAGAAATCACAGGAATATAGCGAAATCCTGTTAGGTTCAAATTAATCCCACCTTTCCTCTGAATAACAACCCTCTAAGCTATCTGAGTCGTTGATAATACATTAGGGTTGTTATTCCGAACGTTTAAGGCATAACTTTAGTCTTAAAATTTAGCAACAAAAAGCCAAGCCTATTGGTGTTAACCTATACCTATAGACGTTCAAATCGCCCTAAAAACGGCGGCCTAGAATTCCTTAACCCAGATGACTTTGATTGAGACTTAGTTGCAGCCTACAACTTAGGCTGCAACTAAGTCTTCTTTTCTTTTAAGCATGAGATTTTGCAGCAGTTACTTGGTCAGGGTAGATAACCATAAGGAATTCTGGTATAATTTATTTAGTCACATTTTTTAGCGGCCTTCGAGGCTGCTTTTTTTATTTTTTTAACTCTAACCCAATCGTTGAAGTTTTTGTTTTTGTTTTTGTTTCTATAACTGTCCATTTACACATGCTCTCTTCCTCCGCTTCTTTGCCCCAATTGATCCGCTAAGATAACTCCGAAGGATGCTACCATAACCATGATCGCTAATATACCTGTTAACATTACTCTCACCTCCAAATTAAATATTTCACTAACTTTACTAAAAGGTTAACATTATGTTTTTGTTCTGTCTATGGGAAATCAATATGCTCACCATCGATTAACGTAATGGTTAAAATGATAAATAATGTAATTCGTGATTTAGCTCCTCTATACTGCTCTTAGCCTTTTGATTACTTTGTGAATTTTTCTCTTTGCTCAGATTAATTACTCCCAATATAATGTTTAAAAATAACCAAAAATATCTTTTCTTTTCTACAATTCGACATTCCCATTCTTTAAATCGCCAATTGATGGTTTAGGTATCCAGTTGAAAGCAGTAGCTAATCAATAATTATTATCGATGCTGAAAGAATGATCCTAAAAAAATTTTTAAAAAGCTTGCCGGCATGAATCCCGTACAGTACCGTTAAGTGAACTCGTTCAGCTAAAGCTGAACATCGGTGCTTCAGAGGGGACTCTACCCCACTTAAAAACTGGATAAACGCAGCATAAAAAGAGGTGACCGCTTATTCGGTCACCTCGACATCGTTTTAACCTATTTTTGTCTACTATTTTGGGGGACAATTCTATAACATCTATAACTCAAATCCTTAGCAGGGTTTCGGCGGGGGACTCTACCCCACCGAAGCTAGGTGTGGGAACCACTCTCACTTATATAAGTGGGAGTCTTACGATTGGATAAATGTCTAACAATAATTCCTATCAATTTTCCAAGTAACTATCAATAAATTCTTGCGGAAGTTTTTTAATCAGCATAACTGGTATCGTTGACTTATTAAGTAAATTATGGGCTAAACTGCCGAAGATTAACCCCTTAAAACTTGATAAACCGCGAGTTCCAATAATAATCAGATCAAAAGAATTGGTATTTGCATATTCAAGGATTATATCTTCAATATGAGAAGTATCATTAGGAGCATCGCTTGTACTCTTAGTGTATATTTCTTTATGGGCAACATTATATCCCTGGTTGAAGAAGATTTGATTTGTTTTACGAAGAATCTTATAATATTCTTGCTCAGTCTCGTTATCCGATTCGGAAAGGACATGCTTCATCCATTCAGAAGTTGGAGTAGCAGGCCAAGTATCTCTCCAATCATACGATTTAAATGAAGGAGATTCGGTTTCCTCAATAACTCTTAATACCGTTAATTGCATATCGGGCATGTTTTGTAGTAGTGTAGCAGTATAGACCGCTGCTGAAAAAGCCTGATGCGAGCCATCGGAGTAAAGAAGCACTTTAAACTGAGAATCATTCATAATTCAATCTCTCCTAATAAAATTTAGAACTATTTTATCATAATTACAAGTTCTCAGTCTCTAGTGTTTTAAAGTTTTTTTAGATTTTTTCAGATCTTTTTCAAATCCCCTTTTGATTTCACATTTAGTTAAGCCCAGATATGAGCATAATCAATTATCATCTCTGAAATTGCTTTAGACCTACTCAGGTCAGAATCTCATTAATTAACAGTTATCTTATTAGGTTTCAGAAAAGCGATCTCACGAAAATGAAATTTTCTTATCCGGCTACATGAAAAACGCCTGAAGCTGCCGAGAGTATAATAATAATTTCCAGCCCAACCATAATTGCATAGGGTATATCTTTTTTCATAGAATAATTGAAAAACAAGGTAATATACCCAATAACAGAAACTAATCCTAAAAATGCTAATCCAACTAAATTCATATAATCAGCATGACTGACCATTGTTAACCAACTCCAACCCGAAGGAGCATTAGTAAGTTTTGCATATTCATGAACTGAAAGCCCCCAATACTGAGGCATTTGCGAAGGCGCAACCATTGGATTAAATAAACCGGCCATATATAGAATAAACGTAACAGCCATAATACCTATGCCGGCCCAGGAACATACTAATAAAATATTTGCATATCGATTCTGTTCAGGACTAACCATTGAACTTAGAGCAGCATCCGAAGTATTGACTACACTTGGAGCATGGCCATTGGAAACAGAAGCTTGACTATTCATAATTTTTACCCCCATCCTAATCCATCTAATAAAGATTTTAACCCTGCAAATAATAACATAAGGATTACAATATAGCGGATTGATTTAGGTTTTGTAATATTGAGAAGCCGAACACCTACACGTGATCCAAGCATAATGCCAAGAACTGAAGGAATAGTAATTATTGCCAGTACTGCACCCTGATTTAAATAAATCCAGGCCGCTGAGGTATCAGTGATTGCCAGTAGTGACATACTCGTACCAACTGCTATTTTGAGAGGAGCCCCTAGCAGGAGATTCAATACAGGAACGTTAGCCCAACCTGCGCCAATTCCAAACATTCCAGCGATAACCCCGATAACGCAGAAGAGCAACAAACCTTGAGGCAGTCTCCAAACCGTCCAGTTGATATCTTGGCCGCTGGAAGACTCATAATATGCGCCCCCGATATTCAGATAACGAGCTAAAGAATCCGGACGGCCAATCTTAGGAATTTCACTATTTTTCGAAAACACAAATACTAAGGCTATACCTGTTATTAAAACGCCTAATAATATTTTCAATATATTCTGTGGTAGAGCAAGTCCTAAATATGCTCCAGCGATACTTGAAGAGGAAGCAAGCAATGCTAGGGGAATAACTAATCGCAAACTTGCCATATTTGCTTTGAGAAGCTTAGGTCCGGCAGACAATGAACATGCAAGAGCAACAAATAGCCCCGTGCCTCGAATGAAATCAAAGTTAAAAGGAAAGAAGCTGCTAATGATTGGTACAAAAAGTGTACTTCCCCCAATTCCTGCCAGGGCCGAAACAATACCAATAAAGAAGGTTGTTACCATCAAGGCAAGCGGCCATACCCACCAGGGCATACCTGGGGTACTAGCTGCATTCGCCACAGCAAGACTAGTTGATGCAAATATTGAACTGGTGTGGGCGAAAAATTGTCCGATCATATTCTGGGCCTCCTATATACGTTAAATTTTCTAGGCATTAAGTCTTCAACTTATAGTTTTTTATCAATCTCACCCCCCTTACTTTTAACATGTGAGTCTTCTCACAAATAGAGTAACATTTGTCTTTGCCTCGTGTCTATAGGATAACAATATGTTCATAATCGATTTTATTTATGACTCAAGCCCTCTATAAAGTCACCTAAAAATAGTAAAGGCCCGTAGGAACATACTCACTACAGACCTCTATCGATTTCGCCTGAAACTTTTGTCAATTCCGATTTATTTTCACAAGAGAATAATTTTATTGAAGCTTTACTCAATTCAGTAAAATGATCATAATTTAATGTTTATCAGCCCAGATGTTCAGCTTTAGCTGAACGAGTTCACTTAATCTTAACAGGTATTATTCACTTAGTTCAAAATTGCACTAATGATTGGGCTAAATCCAAATATCGAGATCATCCTTATGCTCAATAATTCTATCCGCTATTTTTGTTCCAACATAATGAAAGTATGTCTCGCCGTCATGAGGGCCCGAATAACTTTGATCAACCGTAAATTTTGCGGTTTCAATGACTCGTCGGAGCAACGGAATTCTGTTTGTCTTCGTAATATCAAAATTATTGATTGACTTTCCAAATTCTTGACCAAGATTAGCAGTACTCCAAAACTTTGGTCCCTTTTCAGGTTTAATCTGATAAACTCTTCTCAAGAATTCAAAAGGAAATGCGCCAAAGGAAATAATAATTTTAGGCATATATTCAACGGCAATTTCCTTAAAAGCCTCAATTTCTTCTGCTACTTCAACGCCCCACCAGTTTAGAGTATTTGGAACGAGCTCACTTACTCTAACTGCATTCCGAATATAAATATTTGAGGTATCTATCCGTGAATGCAAAACTCGGAATACCTTATCCTGTATCTCAGCAAGAACAGGAGTCCATATATTGTGACGAACAGCAGGATGTTTGGGATTAACAAGCAGCCATATAGGGTAACTTTTATCTCCTGTCTCCTGTTTGATTTTTTCTACTGCAGGAATATATCTGTTAAGCGTTAAGTTAGACATATAAAAATTCCTCCTCTCAAGATTTAAACATCTAAATGTTATCAGTTCTTTAGCTTGGGTCAGGAATTAGCTTATCAAACAACTGTCTTAATCTATAACTAATACTTTATTGAAAATTTATCAAATTTCTTAGCAGCCCTTAGATATGCCTTCTTAACTCTATTGCTTCTATATCTAAGATTATGATAGTATCGTCTCCCTCCTCACCTAAAGTATGTACTTATCCTCACAATTAAAGATTATCATTGTGTTAAGATATTGTCTATAACTAGGCAATATTATCGTAATTAGATTATTCTATGGCTATAGCGTGTCTGAGTTCCTGTTTATCCCATTTTAGTTAATCTATCTTTTTCGCTGCATTAACTTTGACTATATTTTTGAGTTATTAATATAACAGCCTTTGACGTGTTCGGGCGCTAAAGAGGTAAAAACAAGAGAAAAAACTTGAAAATCAAAGTCAATTAAAAATCATTAAACCCCGTGATTGTTTTTACACTTCGCGGTTTATCAAATAGAGTATTAATTTTAAAAGTTTGCAGAATTTTATTGACCAATTATTATAATATTTCTTAATTACCTAAAATATTTTTTTCCTAGAAATCAATCTCACCATTGAAAAATTGGCAGTTAAAAATAAGCCCTGAAGTTTGAGCCTTCAGGGCAGTTGTGCACTTAATTCCTTATTTGATCCATATATCAAGACTATCTTTATTATCAATAATCTTTTCAGCTATTTTTTTCCCTACATACTGAAAATAGTTTTCTCCATAATAGTTATGATCTTCAATAAATCTCCCACTTTTTACAACTCTGCGCAGCAAAGGAACTCGATTAGTTTTCGTGATATCAAAGTTTTCAATAGCTTTGCCAAATTCATCCCCTAAATTTGAGGTACCCCAAAATTTTGGGCCTTTCTCCGGATATATTTCATAGACTCTTCGCACAAATTCAAAAGGAAATGAGCCAAATGTTATTAATATCTTTGGTTGATAATCCACAACGATCCCTCTGAAAAGCTCAATTTCTTTAGCTAATTCCGTACCCCACCAATTTAAAGTATTGGGAATTATTCGGCTGTCACTAACAACTTTTCTCGTGTATAGTTTCGTTGTATCAATTCTCGTACGCAAGTCTCTATAAACCTTTTCTTGTATCTCCGCAAGCACTGGTGCCCAAATATTATGGCGTACAGCCGGATGTTTAGGGTTTACTAACAGCCAAATCGGATATGATTTATCTCCGGTCTCCCGTTCAACTTCTTCAGGTGGATTTGAAATTGTTGTATTAGTTTCATTTAACGATGACAAATTTATCCCTTCTTTCAGATTCAGTCATGCATATAAAAGTCCCAAAGAGAAATCTTCATTTAGGGCAAGTTATCTTGTTCTGCTGAATACGTTAAAAAAATATATTACTTGTACGGCCACTGATCATATGTGCAATCGGGCAGTTTTCTTCTCTAGTATCCGATAAGAAATTACTAATAAATTCTTGAGGCAGCTTTTTAATTAAGAGTACTGGAATTGATGACTTATTTTGTACTTTATGAGCCAAGCCCCCGAAAATCAACCCATTAAACATTGAGAAACCTTGCGACCCTATAATAATTAGATTAAATGAGTTTCTACTTGAATAGTTTAAAATTAAATCTGCTGTATCGGAGATATCTGACTTATTAATATTGGAATATAATATCTGATGTTTAATGCTGTGCGAACTTTCTACAAAAATTCGGTTTGTTTTCGATACTATACGAGCATATTGATCTCCACAATCTTCCTCTGAATTAAGCATTCGTTTAAACCAATCATCGTTAGGAATTTTAAGATAAGTTTGGGACCAACTAAGTTCCGATTCAGATTCCCAGTAAATCCTCTTATACTTTCGTCTTAATTCAATCCAACTAAATTCACTCCCCATAAAACGTTCATGACTTTCATGTATTTGAAGAATTGTCAATTTCATATTAGGAATATTATTTATGAGTGATGCGGCATATACAGCAGCAGAGATCGATTGTCTCGATCCATCTGAATAGAGCAAAACATTAAAATTTGATTTTGCCATATAAATAGCCCCTTCCCTAAATAACTTGAACCATATAAAATAAATCCGATTAAAATTTTCGCATATTCTTTCATCTATTTCGAAAATAATTAGTCAGTATTTTTTCGAGTTTATGGTATAATTAACATGTCAAATTTCTTAGCAGCCTTTACAAGGCTGTTTTTTTTATCATACTTTCATGTCATCATCTAACAATACCACTGATAAAGGTATTTATTTTGTCAAGTATATATTCCGATCCTCTACTAAATAGCCTTCACCATCACCTCCCTATAATATCTAATGATTTTCTTTGAATCTCTCGCTTTTTCATAGAATTCCTAACTTACCAAACTAGCTCATCACGGATAGAATACGCATAGAATGCCTAATTCAGGGAATTTGGGTA
>NZ_NAHZ01000014.1:0-104729 GCF_002196785.1 Desulfosporosinus sp. FKA
TTGATAGAGAAGTCAGCCTGTGAGGGCTGGTGGAGTGAATAGAAGTGAGAATGCCGGTATGAGTATGCGAAAAGACAAGTGAGAATCTTGTCCGCCGAAAATCTAAGGGTTCCTGGGGAAGGCTCGTCCGCCCAGGGTAAGTCGGGACCTAAGCCGAGGCCGAAAGGCGTAGGTGATGGACAACTGGTTGAAATTCCAGTACCACCGAGAAGCGTTATCAGCAATGGGGAGACACAGAAGGATAGGTTAAGCGTGCCGTTGGTTGAGCACGCCCAAGCGAGTAGGAGGTAGGGCAGGTAAATCCGCCCTGCGATAACTCTGAGACGTGACGGGGAGCGAAAATTAGTAGCGAAGTAACCGACTCCAGGCTGTCAAGAAAAGCCTCTAGCGAGCTGGCTTGGTGCCCGTACCGCAAACCGACACAGGTAGATGGGGTGAGAAACCTAAGGCGCGCGAGAAAACCCTCGTTAAGGAACTCGGCAAAATGGCCCCGTAACTTCGGGAGAAGGGGCGCTCATTGCAAGATGAGCCGCAGAGAAAAGGTCCAGGCGACTGTTTAACAAAAACACAGGTCCCTGCTAATCCGCAAGGAGATGTATAGGGGCTGACACCTGCCCGGTGCTGGAAGGTTAAGAGGAGAGGTTAGCCGTAAGGCGAAGCTTTGAATTGAAGCCCCAGTAAACGGCGGCCGTAACTATAACGGTCCTAAGGTAGCGAAATTCCTTGTCAGGTAAGTTCTGACCCGCACGAAAGGTGTAACGATCTGGACACTGTCTCAACGAGGGACTCGGCGAAATTGTAATACCCGTGAAGATGCGGGTTACCTGCGACAGGACAGAAAGACCCCATGGAGCTTTACTGCAGCTTGACATTGGATTTTGGTATAAAATGTACAGGATAGGTGGGAGACAGAGAAGCTAGGGCGCCAGCCTTGGTGGAGTCGACGGTGGGATACCACTCTTTTTGTACTGAAGTTCTAACTAGGTCCCCTGAATCGGGGATTAGGACAGTATCAGGCGGGCAGTTTGACTGGGGCGGTCGCCTCCTAAAGAGTAACGGAGGCGCCCAAAGGTTCCCTCAGCGCGGTTGGAAATCGCGCGCAGAGTGTAAAGGCAAAAGGGAGCTTGACTGCGAGACCCACAAGTCGAGCAGGGACGAAAGTCGGGCTTAGTGATCCGGTGGTACCGAGTGGAAGGGCCATCGCTCAACGGATAAAAGCTACCCTGGGGATAACAGGCTTATCTCCCCCAAGAGTCCATATCGACGGGGAGGTTTGGCACCTCGATGTCGGCTCATCGCATCCTGGGGCTGTAGTAGGTCCCAAGGGTTGGGCTGTTCGCCCATTAAAGCGGTACGTGAGCTGGGTTCAGAACGTCGTGAGACAGTTCGGTCCCTATCCGTCGCAGGCGCAGGAAATTTGAGAGGATCTGTCCCTAGTACGAGAGGACCGGGATGGACGAATCACTGGTGTACCAGTTGTCTCGCCAGAGGCACAGCTGGGTGGCTATATTCGGATCGGATAAGCGCTGAAAGCATCTAAGCGCGAAACCGGCCTCAAGATGAGATTTCCCACGAGTGAAAGCTCGGTAAGACCCCTGAAGGAAGATCAGGTTGATAGGCCGGATGTGGAAGCACCGTGAGGTGTGGAGCTGACCGGTACTAATCGGTCGAGGGCTTGACCTAATATGATACGTTAGCAAAGGGAATGTGGCTCAAATGTTTCCGAGGAGACGAAGCTAGAAAGAGACTCTATGTAGTTTTGAGAGAACAGAGTTCGAAAAGGACAACTGAATCTCAAAGATCTGGTGATCATGCCGGAGGGGTTCCACCCGTTCCCATCTCGAACACGGAAGTTAAGACCTCCAGGGCCGATAATACTTGGGGCGCAGGCCCCTGGGAAAGTAGGTCATCGCCAGGTGAACAAGCGATAGACTGCCAATTTGGCAGTCTATCTATGTTTCATGAAAGAAATGAAATAAATGAAAGATAGCTACCGGGTCTCCACCCGTTCGGGTCCACATTGCAGGAGAATGTGTCACAAGTCGCAATGTGGCGAAAACCTCGTCCGGTTTTCGTCACGCTGCAGGAGAATGCGTATGGGGACGCAGCGTGGCGAAAAGCTCGTCCGCTTTTCGTATACACGAACACGGAAGTTAAGGATCCACACTGCAGGAGTATGCGTATGGGGACGCAGTGTGGCGAAAGGCTCATCCGCCTTTCGTTCCAGGGCCGATAATACTTGGGGCGCAGGCCCCTGGGAAAGTAGGTCATCGCCAGGTAAAACAAGCAACAGACTGCCATAAAGGTAGTCTGTTGCTTGTTTTATGAAAGAAGCTAAAAAATTGAGTCCCACACTGCAGGAGAAGGCGTCACTGGACGCAGCGTGGCGAAAAGCTCGTACTTCGCCACGAAGTGAATCTCTGGGGTTGGTGGCTCGGCGAAACCCTCCACCGGAGGCTTTCGTGCTTATCGTGTTCGGATCCACATTACAGGAGAATGCAATGGAGTATCTTTAACATGAGGAATATTCAACGATGCTTAAAATTAATTAGTTATGTTACAAAATTCGATCGCATCTTGATTGAATTCTAGGCCCGATGAAAACCTTCCCGCTTAATACTCCTCTAACGGTATTACTGAAGGTATACACCCAAAGAAGGATTAAGAGGATGGTTAGGAATTCAGAATAGCCAACCGTAAGAGGGGATATAAATATCCTTGCAACTTTTTGACTTGCGATTGTATAAGAAGCTAAGGGAAAGATGAAGGCCCACCATCCCATAGTAAAGGGAATTCCTCCATGTCTAATTTGATAAATACTAATCATCACAATGATACCAACAATCCAGATTCCGAATCCCCAGACAGCGACAGAGATCAGATTTGAAAAATCTGTTGATGCTAATAATCCTAATGAATGTGCATTTTTCGTAATATCGATAATTGCACTTACGGCTAGTCCGATTGCACTGATGAAAATACCGAAGGATGGGATTTTATCTGCTGGGGGGAGTGGATGATGAGCTAGTCGGACAAAAACTATGGCGCTAATAAATATGAAAAGGAAAAAGCCAATACCAAATAGGGCTGTATTAATGATCAGGAAGGATAGACTCCATGTCGGCTGAATTTTAATTGTCAGTTCGAGAACCGGGTTCCCGATCAATAAAACAGCCATATTAGCAATAGGTGCCATAATCCAAGAAAAGTTAATGACGTCCGGACTTGGAGTTTCTTTAAGTCGTATAATCAAAAACGTCGAATAAAAGGTAAAAAAACTTACGCCAATCATCGAAATAATCCACAGGCCGAGAATAAGATGATAAACTATAGATTGATTAAGATAATGGCTCCAGATAAGATAAATATTAGTTCCCAGAATGGTTGTCGCCACAGGCATGGTCACGAAGAAATTGCCGGTGTGAAGGTGATTTAGGTCGCGGTAAGCATAATCAAAAAAACATAGCCAACGAATAACCCACGGGACTAAAACTACGAAATAGAGAAGGTCTGCAACAATAGCAAAGAGTATACCTAGAAGGTTTCCCACAGGAAAAGCGTTTTGCCATTGAAAGAGAATGTTAGCTAATCCACCGGTACCCATAATTACGGCAAACCAGGATGGGGCTAGATGCTTGATGGGATGATGTTCTTGCACATTAAAAACTCCTTATTTTAGATTTAACCTCAGGATCTTTATTATTTAGTTATAAAATGCATTGGCCCATTCGTAAAATACCCATTTGGCATAGAGTGTATCGAATTTTAGAATAAATGTTAGGTGTAACGATGGAAATAAGACATTTAGAATATTTTCTTGAGGTTTCCAGGCATAAGAGTTTCAGTAAAGCCGCTGAAGTAACTCATATTTCTCAGCCCACAATCAGTAAGGCAATAAAGGATTTAGAAACTGAGCTGGGAAAAACGTTGTTTTATCGAAGTACGAAATATGTTGAACTGACCGATGCTGGGAAGGCGATTCTTGATCAAGCGCAACAAATTGTGGCCTCATTTAGAAATATACATGTTCAGCTTGAAGGCCTTGAAAAACAGGACATAGGAAAAGTTCACATTGGTTTGCCTCATATCACTGCTGTGACAACGTTTTCTCACGTTTTGGGTGCATTTAAACATCATTACCCTAGAATTGAAATCCAACTTTATGAATATGGACCCAAAAAGATTGAAGCATCGCTGCAAGAAGGTTTACTGGACTTCGGTATTTTCACACCTGAAGACAGTGATCTCTTTGAATGGATTTGGTTTGAGCGAGATCCTCACAGTGTGGTTATGAACCCGACTCATTGGTTAGCGTGTCATAATATGATTGACTATGAAAATCTCCAAGGGGAGCAACTCATTATTTACAATAGCGACTATAAGCTTCATGATATCATTCTGGACAGGTGTAAACTGTCCGGTTTTATACCTCAAGTAGCTTTTGAAACTTCGCAGCGTGAACTCATGATCCAAATGGTGACTGCTGGGCTGGGTGTCGCCTTGTTACCCAGTAAAATATGTCAAGATCTTGATCCAGAGATTGTTATATCCCGGCCGCTAACAGATTCACAACTGTATCTTGAATTGGCTTTAACATGGAAAAAAGGACGGTATTTATCCCATGCTGCTTCGAGGTTTCTGAATTTCTTTAGGATGAATCTTACTGAAAATAATAATCTACTCTAATAGAATTTTATTCACTCAATCGTAAGACTCCCACTTGTAGAGGTGGTAGTGGTTCTCATACCTTGCTTTGGTAGGGCGAGAGTCCATCCTTCAGCGCGATAGAATTTGTTATGGGCTAGGCACTTTCGGCGAAAGTGTCCACAGGAATGGCTATGCTAAAATTGATATAAGTTCAGCCCTCCTCATTCACACAATCAATGAGGAGGGCTGCCGTTTTGAAAGAGTCGATATTAGAAAATAACTATGGAGGTAAACCGCTGTACGCCAAAAGCTGCTAAAGGCAGCGCACAAGTAGGTAAATCGGTTTGAAAAATTATTATAACTATTAATCAGGGCCGAATTATCAACATTCTAATTATCTAAACCTTTAGATAACCTACATTTGTATTATTTATGCCCGAATCTTCCATACTAAAAGAGAACCTGTTAACGATTGATTAATTTGATGTTTCTGCAGTGAGTTGAGGTTTTCGAAAGTAAGGGGGTAAAACAATCAGTGTTTTCTAATAAACTATCTTTATCTGAATCAGAAGAAGAAGACATTAAGCTTGAGGAGCCAACAAACTCTATTAAAGAGTTAGGACAGGTTGAAATTCCTGAGGTTTCCGAAAGAATATTTTGTTTGACAATTATTGGTCAAATTGAAGGTCATCAAATATTGCCAGCACAATCTAAGACGACAAAATATGAACATATTATTCCTCAGCTTCTGGCAGTTGAGCAAAACCCTAAAATCGAAGGTATATTAGTTATTCTCAATACGGCCGGCGGTGATGTGGAGGCTGGGCTGGCAATTGCCGAAATGCTCACTAGTTTAAGTAAGCCGTCTGTTTCTTTAGTCCTTGGCGGTGGTCACAGTATTGGTATTCCTATCGCTGTAAGTTGTACCAAAAGCCTTATCGCACCGACAGGCACAATGACCGTTCATCCTATTCGCTATACAGGTTTAGTAATAAATGGTCACCAGCAGTTTGACTATTTGAAAAAAATGCAAGAGAGAATAGATCAGTTCATATATTCACATTCAAATATTAGTAAAGAAAAATTGGAGCGGCTTATGTTTCAAACAGGAGAGTTAGCACAGGATATCGGAACAATATTAATTGGTGAAGAAGCTGTCAAAGCGGGGTTGATTCAAGCGGTCGGAGGGGTTCGGGAGGCTTTCAAAGAACTGAATGACTTGATAGGTTCCTCAGACTAGCCGCTATAGTATCAAAGCTGCACTAAACTTTAGTAATTTAGATTTAGACTGGGCCAGTGATACTCATCGAATTAACGTGATGATGAGAATGTTACTGGCTTTTGCTTTGGTGTGGGTAGAGTCCATACTTCAGCGCGATAGAACTTGTTATCGGTTTGGCGCTTTCGTCACCGAGGCTCTGATAGAGAGTAAGTCGAGTAAGCTTGAAAATTGTCAATTGATTCAAAAAAGGAAAACGCCTTAAGTATGTGGAATTTAATGTGGATTAAAAAGATTAGATTAAAATGTTTGGGGGATTGGTGTGTGGCGAAAAAAAGAGGACGCCGCAAATTAAATAAAAAGGTCGATATGAGGGCTGCTACGATAGCTGAGACGATTCGCAGAGAAGTCATTGGAGTTATTGTGGTTGGCATGGCTTGTTTAGGGCTTGTAGCTCTCTATTCGAGGAGAAGCGGTGTTGTTGGCGGTGAAATTAGTTATTTTTTGACTATGTTAGCTGGAGGAGGACGAATCGGCATTCCGGTCATGCTAGGAATTTGGGGTATTTCTTACATGAACAAACAAACGCCGCGGTTAGGCACAAAAATCGAAGGAATGATTATTCTCTGGCTTGTCTTTATCGGGATTCTTCACCTTCAGCTGCCGGGAATTGAAGCTTTTTCCCGATCTGATATTTTTCATGAGGGCCAGCTTGGACATGGCGGAGGACTTATTGGTGCGGTAATAGCCTTTATATTAAAGGAGACAGTCGGAATTCCCGGAAGTTACGTTGTTTTAATTATGTTTGCAATTATTGGAGCTTTGCTGATTACAAATCGCTCTCTTATAAAAGGAGTGCAAGAAATAGGTCAGATGGGGAAAGAATCCGGAGTATGGATGAAACAACACATGGAGGATTTTAAGGAAGTATTGAAAAATCCTGACGTTGACAAAGAGGCTGAAACAAGTGAAGAAAAGAATCCCGGTGTTCATAAGGCACCTAAAAATCTCAAGAAATCTTCATCTTCACGGCCGCCTGTCCTTGACCCGGATATTGTTGAACGGCCATTGGTTATCAAAACTCTTGATGATCCTAATGAAAATACGAGTCAAAATCTCCGAGAAGGGATAACTGAGAGTTCTTCCGGATCTCTTCCCAAAGGGCAATTAGGTTTTGAGAAAACACTAAGCGGAGTAACTTCCGAACCGCCAGCGCCGGGCAAAGTGACCAGTACGCCTATCTCTCGGCAGACTCATGAAGACGGAAATTTTCAACTTCCGCAAGTTTCCTTGCTGCATAAATCCTTGAAAGTTAAAAACCCTAGGTTAAATAAAGATTTAACGGATAATGTTCGAATACTTGAGGAAACTCTTGCTAATTTTGGGGTAAAGGTCAAAGTGACCCAAGTGACTCAAGGCCCTGCTATTACGCGTTATGAAGCTCAGCCTGCTCCAGGGGTGAAAGTCAGCAAAATAACAAACTTGGCGGATGATATTGCTTTAAGTTTGGCTTCGGCTGACGTTCGTATTGAGGCTCCTATCCCCGGCAAATCAGTGGTAGGAATAGAAGTGCCCAATAAAGAAATTGCCATGGTACATTTTCGTGAAGTTTTAGAAACTCCTGAATTTCAGGGGTCAAGCAATAAGCTGATCTTATGCTTGGGTAAAGATATTACTGGAGCACCGGTAATAGCAGATTTAACTAAGATGCCGCATCTCTTGATTGCCGGAGCAACGGGATCCGGTAAGTCCGTGTGTATCAATACTTTGATTCACAGCATTCTTTTTAAAGCTCGTCCGGATGAAGTGAAGTTTTTACTCGTTGATCCCAAAATGGTCGAACTAGCCAACTATAACGGCATTCCTCATTTAATTGCCCCCGTTGTCACAGATTCTCGCAAAGCTGCAGGAGCATTGAAATGGATTGTGACCGAAATGGAAACTCGCTATGAATTGTTTGCTGCGTCGGGTGTGAGAGACATTGTTCGGTATAATTTTTTGCGAGCACAGGAAAAAAATGATGAGCATCCGCCTTTACCTTATGTCGTCGTCATTATTGACGAACTGGCAGATTTAATGATGGTTGCACCGGGAGATGTCGAGGACGCTATTTGCCGTCTGGCTCAAATGGCTCGTGCGGCTGGAATTCATTTGGTTGTGGCAACTCAGAGACCTTCTGTTGATGTTATTACGGGACTCATCAAAGCAAATATCCCTTCGCGAATTGCCTTTTCGGTTTCTTCTCAAACAGATTCGAGAACAATCTTGGATTTGAATGGGGCGGAGAAACTTATGGGGCGCGGTGATATGTTATACTATCCAATGGGTGCGAGTAAACCCATACGTGTCCAGGGCTGTTATTTAGGTGACAAAGATGTGGAAAATGTTGTGGAGTTTCTGCAAAATCAAGCAAAACCAGAATATCAGGAGATCCCTAATGTGGATATTGGGAGCACAGCAAAGGATGAGATGGAAGACGAGTTATTTTATCAGGCAGCTCAACTTTTTATCGAAAGCGGAACTGCTTCAGTTTCCCTATTGCAGCGACGTTTACGAATTGGCTATACTCGTGCGGCACGCCTTATGGATCTCTTGGAGGAAAAAGGGGTTGTTGGAGGCTATGAGGGTTCTAAACCCCGCGAAGTATTGATGACCAGAGGACAATTTGAGTTAAAATACGGTTCATTGAACAATGAAATTGTGTAAGAAGCGAAACTGTATATTAGTTGCATAAAATTTTATTAAGCTTTATGATAAGATGTAAAATGATATTTGATAAGATAGTAAAGGAATACTTATGCTAAAAGAGATACATGTTAGTGAATTGAAATCTTTAAATCACCCTGTTTTAATTGATGTACGCTCGGAAGGTGAATTTGAAGAAGCAACGATCCCGGGTTCTGTAAATCTCCCACTTTTTAATAATCAGGAACGTGCTGAAATTGGGACAATTTATACTCAGTCATCACCAGCTATAGCTCGTGAGCTTGGTTTAAATATCGCTAGTCCGAAGTTGCCGGAACTTGTCAAAAAAGTTGAGGAACTGTCTAAGTCAGGTCCCGTGGTGCTTTTTTGCTGGCGTGGAGGCATGCGAAGTAAGGCGGTTGCTACCGTTTCTGAATTAATGGGTATTCCGATTTACCGATTGCAAGGGGGTTTTAAAGCTTACCGTAATCTAGTGGTTGAATACTTTAATAATCCGCTTCCTGTTAAGGTTGTTGTGCTCCGTGGTAATACGGGCGTTGGTAAAACAGAGCTTCTGGGAAAGTTGCGTTCGGAAGGATATCCAGCGATTGACCTCGAGAAATTAGCGAATAACCGAGGTTCTGTTTTTGGTGCCTTGGGTTTAGGAAAGTCGCCCTCTCAGAAAAAATTTGAAGGGCTGCTTTACGAAGAATTAAATTTATTGAGGAGTTTCCCTTATGTCATTGTAGAATGTGAAAGTAAACGTATTGGGAGGGTAACTATACCGACCACGTTTTTTTCGGCAATGCAGCAGGGGACTCAATTATTGCAGTGTGACAGTTTGCCAAATCGTGTTCAACGATTAATACGGGAGTACACATCAGTGCCGAATGCCCTTGAAGAGATCGGTGCCGCTTTAGAGAGATTGGTAAAAACTCTTGGGCATGTTAAAGTGCGGGAATTGCGTTCCCTTTTAGAAGCAAACCATTTAGAAATCTTCACTGAACGTCTTTTGGTTGAGTATTATGACAAACTTTATGCGTATCCCAATCAACCAAACGCAGAGTATAATTATTTTATAGATTATAGTGAGCCTGCTAAAGCGTTAAGGGAGTTGGAACGGTATCTTGATGAAAAGGTGGCCGACACAGATCGAGAGTCTACTTTATCTGGAATACGACATTCAGCAAAATAAGCCGGGTTTATTAGGAGCTGTGACCACCTTGATTGGTATGCTGGATCTTAATATTCTGGCGGTCACAAGCATTGGTCAAACCCGACGAGGACTTCTTTTGGAAGCTCATTCGGATACTAAAATAAGGACTTTGCAGGAAGCCTTGCTGCAAGTTGCAGCTATCAAAGTGACAGCATTTCGAAAACCTACCTTATTGGACCGGATAGCTTTACGCCATGGCAAGAGGTTAGACATGGCTGAAATTAATCCTCCGACATATCGGTTTGTTCGTGAAGAATTAGGAGTGCTGGTTGACTTTTTAGGAGATACTTTACTTGAGGGCGGAAATCGAATCATTGGTATTCGGGGAATGCCGAGGGTAGGGAAAACTGAAGCAGCCATAGCTGCCTGTGTTTATGCCAACAAACGATGGATTTTATTATCCTCAACAATCATTCGGCAAACCATACGCACAGAGTTATTACTTGGAGAGTCAACAAACAGCATATTTCTCATAGATGGGATTACGAGCACCACTCGAGGAAACGATGCTCATTGGTCCTTACTTAAAAATGTTTTGGAAATGCCGACAGTGAAAATTATCGAACACCCGGATGTTCTGCTGAGAGATGGCCGTTTGAAGATCGATTTTGATTTTATCATTGAAATACGTCATCATGAGGATGACGACATTCGATGCGAGGATATAGCAATGAGCTTTTCTGCCTTCGATTTAAGCTAACATAATAAGGGGGGGTCTCAATGGCAGGAGAAGGACAAATGCTCCGAGCCGCACGTGAGGAGAAACAATGGAGTCTAAGATTTACCGAAGACACCACTAAAATTCGAGTTCGTTATATCCAGGCGCTTGAAGAAGAAAATTATGGGATACTTCCAGGAACGACTTATGTTAAAGGATATTTACGTACTTATGCAAAGCACTTAGGTTTAAACCCGGATGAGATTATACAACTCTATAATAATAGTCCTGAGGTAAAAGAAACGGTAAAGATTCTTGAAACTCCCGATCATATCCCTCTAAAGAAAAGTCCTAACTGGGTCAGGCCTTTAGCAGCAGGGATTATGGCTGTTCTAGCTATCGGCATCGTAGTCGGAGTTGCTGAATGGAGTCATAATACACCTGAAAAGCCTTCGAATTCTGCTTATTCTCCGTCGGTGCTTCCAAGCGCACCTTCCCAGGCTGAGGCAGCATCGCCTAAACAGAATAACAATCAAAGTAATAGTAAAAATAATACCCCAAATAATACCCAAAATGACCAGAATAATTCTCAGGCCTCAAGTACTTCCCCTTCTGTTTTAGCAGCAACCCAGGATGGCTTAACCGCGCAATTGGAGTTTAAACAGTCTTGTTGGGTCGTTGTGCAAGCTGATGGTCAACCTGTGTTTCAGGGAACTTTTCCTGCAGGGACTACGAAGGTTGTCAAAGGTAGTAATAAAATCGAACTTGTTACAGTCGGAAATGCCGGAGGATTAAATGTGACCTTAAATGGAAAAGCGTTGCCGAGTTTAGGGAGTTCCGGTCAAGTTATTCGTAATGTGATCTTTACTCCAGAAACTTTGAAAACGCTTTAAAGGATTGAGAGGAGACGTCAGGTTGGCTAAAGATTCTTCATTCGATATTGTTTCAAAGGTGAATTTACCCGAAGTGTCCAATGCTGTTCAACAAGCTCAGAGGGAACTTTCTCAAAGGTTTGACTTTAAGAACAGTAAATCATCCATAACGCTGGAAGACGAAAAAATCATTTTAGTGTCCGATGATGATTTCAAATTAAAAAATGTTGTGGACATTTTGGAAAGTAAGCTTGTTAAACGGGGAATTTCATTAAAAGCTTTAGATTACGGAAAACCTCAACCAGCTGCTGGGAATACCCTTCGGCAAGAAGTTAAAATGGTACAGGGGATTGCTCAGGATAAGGCTAAGCTGATCAATAAAGTTCTTAAAGATAGTAAGATTAAGGTGGTAAGTTCTATTCAAGGTGATGAAATCAGAATATCGGGAAAAAATAAAGACGATTTGCAAGCAGCCATTGCTCTTCTTAAAAAGGAGGACTTTGGCATCGAGCTGCAATTTGTCAATTACAGATAGATAGAGGGGGTGGCCCGGTGGCCCCTCTTTTCTTTTTTCAAGAAAGGTGAGAATATGCGTTTGAGAAATTTTTTGCCCATAAATCGATCAGATATGGAAGCTCGTGGTTGGACCGAACTTGATTTCCTATTTATTACCGGAGATGCCTATGTGGATCATCCGAGTTTTGGAATTGCCGTTATTGCTCGTGTTTTGGAAAATCATGGTTTCCATATAGGGATCTTGGCCCAGCCCGATTGGAAAGATCTTCAAGCCTTTCGGGTTATGGGGAAACCCCGTTTAGCTTGTCTGGTTACAGGCGGAAACCTTGATTCTATGGTTAACCACTATACAGCCGCTAAGAAGAAACGGCATAAGGATGTCTATTCTCCTGGGGGGGAGGAGGGGCTGCGGCCGGATCACGCCACGATTGTATATTCGAATAGAGTGCGGGAAGCGCTTCCGGGTGTCCCGGTGATCATTGGGGGAATCGAAGCTTCACTGAGGCGTTTTGCTCATTACGATTATTGGAGCAATGAAGTTCGACGTTCGATTCTTATTGATAGTCAAGCTGATCTATTGGTCTTCGGAATGGGAGAGAAACCTATAGTTGAGGTTGCTGAACGACTTAAGGGTGGAGAGCTGATCACGCAAATCACAGATGTCAGGGGCACCATGGTGCCTTACAGTCTTGAGAATACCAGCAACGATGTTTTGGTGCTTCCAAGCTATGAAGAGGTACTTGCTGACAAGAAAAAATATGCAGAGGCATTTTGGGTTCAGTATAATCAACATGATCCTTTTCGAGGCAAACCGATGCTGCAAGTTCATAATCGTAAAGCTGTGCTGCAAAATCAGCCCTCACTGCCTTTAAGCCAAGCTGAAATGGATGCTGTTTATGCTCTGCCTTTTATGGGAACCTTTCATCCGTCTTATGAAGACAAAGGCGGAGTTCCGGCCATTGAAGAAGTAGAATTTAGCCTGACCAGTGTACGCGGATGTTACGGGGCCTGTTCCTTTTGCGCTTTGACTTTCCATCAAGGACGAATCATTCAAAGCAGAAGTCCTGAATCTATTCTGCGCGAGGCCGAGCAGATGACTTGGAGCAGCCGCTTTAAAGGATATATTCATGATGTGGGCGGGCCAACGGCTAATTTTCGGCGTCCATCCTGTCAAAAGCAACTGACTAAGGGTACATGTTCTCATAAACAATGTCTATTTCCTTCGCCTTGTAAGAATCTCGAAATAGATCATGCAGAATATTTAGGCCTATTGCGGCGTTTACGAAATCTCCCCAGAGTTAAAAAAGTGTTTGTTCGATCAGGCATTCGTTATGATGCGGTCTTAGCGGATAAAAATACCGAATTTATACGCGAGCTTTGTGAACATCATGTTTCCGGTCAATTGAAGGTTGCCCCCGAGCATGTTAGTGACGAAGTTCTGCGTTATATGGGAAAACCGGGTAAAAAGGTTTTTGAGAAATTCGTTCAGCGATTTAAAGAAGAAAACAAACTTCTAGGAAAAAAGCAATACCTTGTTCCTTACTTAATGTCTTCTCATCCGGGCAGTACTTTGAAAGAGGCTATAGAATTAGCGGAATATGTAAGAGATATGGGCGTCAATCCTGAACAAGTCCAGGACTTTATTCCGACGCCTGGAACACTTTCAACGTGTATGTATTATACGGGAATAGATCCTCGTACGATGGAAATGGTGTATGTACCTCGCAGTATGCATGAGAAAGCGATGCAAAGGGCTTTAATTCAGTATAGGAATCCGAAAAATTATGACTTAGTAGAAGAGGCTCTACGGCGAGCTCACCGTGAAGATCTCATTGGATACGGTCCGCAATGCCTAATTAAGCCCCATAAGGAATCGCGTACGGGCTCTGGGAAATCGGAAAGGTCTGGCAGGAAACCAACAAGGCGATCCGGTATGAAGCCCAAGCAAAGTAAAGAGCTTAGTCATAAAAGTCTGACGAAGTCAAAAGCAGGTAAGAGTTCGCTAAAGGAGAAAGGTCAAAGAAAGTGATTTGAGGATTAATTGAAAATTCCAGGAAGACCTCTAAAAAGCGGTGTGAGCAAGTTGCTCACACCGCTTTTTAGGTTAATTCTCCAAATTCATCCTGAAGAGTATCCTCCACTTCGTCAAAAGTGATACTGCCCAGTTCTTTTAAATATCCCTCTTCAGACCAGGCCGAAAATGCTTCATAAGTGAGGTTCGGTTGTTCATCATAATAAAATTTCAAAAAGTCAAACCATATACCTTCGGAAGATGGTTTGGCGTCGTAGCGTAAAAGGAAATATTCAGAGTCTTCGAGCGTGCTTTGAAAAAATACGGCCTGGCCAGGTACGACAAAAGCAACTCGAGCGTCTGTATACTCCCGCCCTATAAATTGCAGGGTAAATGACTCCACTTGGGTTTGCTGATAGGCTTTTTGAAGAGGTGGAGCGCTTTCTTCTTGAGTGGTTCTCCATGTATAAACCACTTGAGTGGAATGGTCTGCTTCCATTTGTTCGGCAATATCTTCGAGACGTCTGGAAACTTCAGGGGGGAGGGCAAACTCAGAACAAGAGTTGGAACGACAATGATAGACAGGAACATTTTCTATGTATCCGACACCATGGGCTAAGTCAATCGGGATTTTTCGGGTGGTTAAATATCCCGTATCCCCACAACCGCAAGTGTCGATTGGATTAATGGTTTGCTCAAACACACTGTACACCTCTTCTTGGATTAAATGGAGTTAATCATTATCATATATTACCATATTATTGGCAAAAGGTTAACAAGAACCTATAACCTCATCGTGTTAACCCTGATTTTTCCTTATCTCGGTTTAGATGCTGGGTAGACCAAAACTGGATAAACATTACCAAGGGTTTGCGTGAATGATATTCCATTAAAAAGTTAACATTAACTTAACGTTCTATTCGTTTTAACATTACAATCGTTTGTTATAATCAAACCAGTTCGGAGGGATAAATCAAGTTTTTGGATATATTAAGCTATATTCAAAGAATTAAAAGGAGGAAAAGTTAGTGATTCGTAAGACAGGTAGAATTCTAACCGCAGTTTTGACAGGAGTTCTGGCAATTTCTTTAGTGGGGTGCGGCAGCCAAAATCAAACGCAATCCTCATCAGGAACCCAACAAACATCTGACGCAGCAGTTACATTAACAGGTGCCGGAAGTACTTTCGTACAGCCACTTTTAATGCAACAAGTCGCTGAATATCAAAAAAACCATTCTAATGTGACCATCAACTATCAAGGCGGTGGAAGCGGCTTCGGAATCCAACATCTGTCGGATCAAACAATTGACTTTGGAGCAACAGATGCCTTCATGACAGACGATCAACTGAGTAAAGCTCAAGGTGGTAAAGTTCTTCAATTACCCGTCGCTTTAGGTGCTGTTACACTTTCCTATAATGTTCCGGGGATACCTGAACATATTAAAATTAGTCCTGAAAATTTAGCCAATATCTATTTTGGTAAAATTAAAAACTGGAATGATCCTGCCCTTGCTAAGGACAACCCGGATGTGAAATTCCCCGACTTAGCCATCATACCGATCCACCGTTCTGAAGGCAGCGGAACAACTTCAATTTTTACACATTATTTAAGTGCTATCAGCCCGGATTGGAATAGTCAAGTTGGCAGCGGGACATCCGTTAACTGGCCAAATCCAACAGGGAAAGCTCTTGGCGCCAAAGGAAATCCCGGTGTTGCCGGAGCAGTAAAAAGCACTTCGGGTGCTATTGGGTACATTGAATTAGCCTATGCGCTGCAAAACAAAATTCCCTACGCTTATATGTTTAACAAGGACGGGAAATGGGTATTGCCTTCGCTAGAAGGTGCCTCTGCAGATGCTGCTTCTTTCCAAGTTCCGGATGATATGCGCGTGAATATTGTCAATGGACCTGGCGCTGCAGCTTATCCGATCTCCGGATTCTCATGGGCCCTTATTTATCAAAATCAAACGGATAAAGCAAAAGGAACCGCCATGGTTAATTTCCTTAACTGGGCGTTGCACGATGGCCAAAAACTTGCACCCAGCCTTTCTTATGTACCATTGCCGGACAACTTGACAGCACGTGAAACTGCAATGCTGAAGACAGTTACTTCTGGCGGACAACCGCTCTTGAAATAATTTCAAGTAGAGATGAAAGCAATGAGAACTTTAAAGAAATCATTAAAAACAGGATACCAAACCACTATATAGTAAGAGGGAAAGCTCAGCAAGACGCTGGGCTATTTCCTCTGTTAGATAAAATGATGGAAGGATGCGGGCAGTGAGTACAGATAATAATCGCTTATATGAATCGATGGGAGACAAAGTCCTACGTTATGTCACCTTGCTGATGGCTATCCTGGTCGTGATTTTGATGATATGGATAGGATGGCAAATGTTTTCCTCTTCGCAAGAAAGCATTCAGCATTTCGGTTGGGCCTTTATTACAAGCAGAGTATGGGACCCTGTTCATCATATTTTCGGCGCCTTGCCTTTTATCTATGGAACTATCGTAACTTCGGTTGTTGCTTTAATTATCGCCGCCCCTATTGGTATCAGCGTGGCGATTTTCTTAAATGAAATGGCTCCTTCAACTATTCGCAAAGTCGTTGCTTTTTTGGTTGAACTCTTGGCGGCAATTCCAAGCGTTGTCTATGGGTTATGGGGTATCTTTGTACTTGCGCCGGTGCTGAGACAATCCGTGGAACCCTGGTTGACGAAATGGTTTGGCTTTATACCGTGGTTTAAAGGCGCTCCGGTAGGCTTTGACATGTTTGGTGGAGGAATAATTCTGGCAATCATGATTTTGCCAACAATTACTTCCATTTCACGAGAAGTTATGGCGGCGGTGCCTACCGCCCATAGAGAAGCCGCCCTGGCCTTAGGTGCTACGAAATGGGAAATGATTCGCCTATCGGTGCTGTCCTATTCTAAGTCGGGAATTTTGGGAAGCATAATGTTAGGGTTGGGACGTGCCCTTGGGGAGACCATGGCTGTAACTATGGTTATAGGAAATATGCCTAAAATATCGTCATCATTGTTCTCTTCGGCCTATTCCATGGCTGCCGTAATTGCTAATGAATTTACGGAAGCTACTTATAGCTTATATTTAAGCTCTTGCATCGAGATTGGACTTATTCTCTTCGGTATAACACTGCTCCTTAATATTTTTGCTCGTCTCTTAGTATGGTCAGTTGCCCGTGGACCGAAGGGAGGACATTTAGTATGATCAATACCAGACGGAATTTTGTTAATAAATTGATGTTAGGGCTCTTTTCGGTTGCAACGTTTGTGGCACTCGTCCCCTTATTTGCCTTGCTCGGCTATGTCATTAAAAATGGAATTACTTCCTTAAATCTTGATTTCTTTACCAAACTGCCTGCGGTCATGGGGATGAGTGGCGGAGGAATGGCCAATGCCATAGCAGGGACCTTAATTTTAATTGCTATAGCAAGTATTATTGGGATTCCGATAGGAATTTTAGTTGCCATATATTTGACCGAATATGATCGCTATAGTTGGCTGAGCACGACAGTGCGTTTTACCACCGATGTTTTAACCGGTATACCTTCAATTATTATAGGGATTGTTGTCAGTATGGCAATAGTCGCTAAAACAAAGCATTTTTCGGCTTTTGCGGGGGGAGTCTCCTTAGCAGTTATTATGATTCCCTTGGTCATCCGATCAACGGAAGAAATGCTGAAATTAGTGCCGCATGCTATACGTGAAGCTGGTTATGCCTTGGGTATTTCTCAGCGGCGGATTATCCTGAATATTGTTTTACCGACAGCGGCTAAGGGCATCATAACAGGTGCCATGCTGGCAGTTGCTCGTGTTTCTGGAGAGACAGCACCGCTGCTTTTTACAGCTCTAGGCAATCAATATTGGACTCATTCTCTCTTTAAGGATCCTATTGCTTCATTACCTGTTCAAATTTATACCTATGCCACATCACCTTATGATGAATGGCACAGACAAGCTTGGGCTGGGTCTCTGGTTTTAATTGCCATTATACTTTGTCTAAATTTGATTGCGCGTTTTGCCTTTCGATCGAGGAGTAACTAGGAGGGGTTAGAAATGGGTCAGAGTTTAAGTATTCGTCAGCTTGAAGCATGGTATGGGACTAATCAGACTCTTAAAGGAATTAACATGGAAATTGCAGCTAATCAGGTTACCGCAATTATCGGGCCATCCGGCTGCGGTAAATCAACCTTTGTTCGATGTATTAACCGCATGCATGAGACGCTGCCCGGTTCAAAAGTTAAAGGGGAAATCATTCTCAACGGAGAAAGCATCTATGGTCAAGATCCTGTTTCCTTGCGGAAAACGGTAGGGATGGTTTTTCAAAAGCCAAACCCTTTTCCTTCTATGACTATCTTTGAAAATGTTGTAGCAGGTGTAAAACTGAATGGAATGAGAAATAGGCAGAATTTGCAAACCATCGCCGAGAAAAGTTTGCGTATGGCTGCTTTATGGGATGAAGTAAAAGATCGTCTTAATTATTCAGGCATGAGTTTGTCCGGCGGTCAACAGCAGCGTCTTTGTATTGCACGGGCTTTAGCTGTCGAGCCATCAGTATTGCTTATGGACGAACCTGCTTCTGCCCTTGATCCTATTGCCACCATGCGTATCGAAGAATTAGTTGGTCAGCTCAAATCAGAGTATACCATCGTCATAGTAACGCATAATATGCAACAGGCCGCACGGATTGCAGATACAACAGCCTTCTTTCTAAACGGAGAACTCGTAGAGCATGGACCAACTTCAGAAATATTCACCAATCCGCGTGACAAAAGGACAGAAGATTATATTACTGGGCGTTTCGGATGATGAGGGAGGAAAACTAATGCGTCAGACACTTAACGAAGGTCAGCAGGTTCTGACCACCTTACTTAAAGAAATGGGTGCGGAAGTTACAAGAATCTTGCAAGGAAGTATGAAGGCCCTATATTCTCTTGATCGAACACAGGCGGAATATTGGATCTCAGAGGACCAAAAAGTCAATGACTATGAGCGTCAGGTGGATGACGAGTGCGTACTCTTGATTGCTACGCAGCAGCCTGTGGCCAAGGATTTACGGAAAATCATTTCAGCGATGAAAATATCGACGGATCTAGAACGAATGGCCGACTTAGCTATTGATATTGCTAAAATCGTACGCAGAATCGAAGGACCTTTATGTAAACCTCTTATTGACATACCCTGTATGGCTGAAGAAGCACTGAAAATGATGAACCAAGGTTTAGAGGCTTATAGTCGTGAAGATATGGTATTAGCTCAAAATCTTGCTGAACTTGATGATGCAGTTGATCATCTCTATAACCAAGTAGTCCGGGATTTATTAATTATCATGACTCAGGAACCCAATAACCTGGATCAGGGAATGCACTTAACGTTTGTCGCTCGATATTTGGAGAGAATCGCCGATCATGCTACAAACATTGGAGAAAATGTCATTTATATAGCGACTGCTGAACGCAAAGATTTAAATAGCTAAATGATTCCATATTAAATAATTAAATATACTAAAGGGGCATTAGTTTAGATTTGACTAGGCCCTTTTTTTCTTAGGAAATTGGTAGAAGTTATTATGGATAATAATTTTTGACCTTGTCGAGGTGTTGGTTTATACTAAGAAAGGTAAAACAGTGATATGAGGTGTAACCTTGACAAAGAAAGTTGCAGTTGTTACTTTGGGCTGTCCGAAAAATCAAGTTGACAGTGAAATCATGACAGGCTTTTTAGCCCAAAATTATACACTGACAGATGATCCCCAAACAGCGGATATCATAGTCGTTAATACATGTACATTTATCGAATCGGCGAAAGAAGAATCGATTGAAACAATATTTGAAATGGCAAATTATAAGGATACCGCTCAATGTCATACCTTAATAGCAGCCGGTTGCTTGGCTCAACGATACGGTTCCGAATTAATGCAGGAAATTCCAGAACTTGATGGCGTATTGGGAACTGGAAATGTTGATGAAATCGCGGCGATAGTACAGGCGGCTGAAGAAAAGCGAATCAATCTCGTAAAACAAGGGACGCCTGACTTCTTGTATAATGACTTAATGCCAAGAAAACGCTCCACTCCCGATTATTTAGCCTATGTTAAAGTTGCCGAAGGCTGTGATAATTACTGTACGTATTGTGTTATTCCTCATGTACGCGGCCGCTTTCGCAGCCGATCAGAGGAATCGATAATTCGTGAAGTTCGCGAGATGGCTGCTCAAGGTGTTAAGGAAATAATGGTCATGGCTCAGGATACAACTCGTTTTGGACAGGACTTAGAGGGGAAATTAACCCTTCCGCGACTGCTTCGCCAACTCGCTCAAATTGAGGGCATAGAATGGATTCGGCTCATGTATTGTTACCCGGAACGCTTTACTGATGAACTCATTGAAACCATGTGTCAGGAGGCGAAAGTATGTAAATACATTGATTTGCCCTTGCAGCATGCCAATAATAAAATTCTAAAAGAAATGAATCGGCAAGGTACCATTGAACAGGCCGAAGCCCTAATTAAGAAACTACGGTCGGCTATGCCGGATCTTACGCTTCGGACAACGATGATTACTGGATTCCCGGGAGAAACTGAAGAAGAATTTACAGCTCTGGCAGAATTTATTCAACGTGTACAGTTTGATCGATTAGGTGTATTTGCTTATTCTCAGGAAGAAAATACGCCTGCCGGCCAAAGAGAGGATCAAATTCCTCCTGAAGTCCGCGAGCAGCGCCGTGATCATCTGATGCAGATTCAGCAAAGGATATCCTGGCAGAGGCAACAGCGATGGGTTAACAAGATTGTGACTGTATTGCTGGAGCAGAAACTTGCTGATGGGCGTTGGCTGGGCAGAACTGAAGGCGATGCTCCGGAAATTGACGGCCAGGTCTATATTAACAGAACGACTAAAGGAACTTCACTTCAGGTAGGGGACATGATTAAAGTTCGCATTCTTGAGGCAGATAGTTACGATTTAATAGGAGAGGTTGCTTCATGAATTTACCCAATCGATTAACATTAGCACGCATTATTTTAATACCGGTGTTCATGGCCTTTCTGCTTCTTCAAGTACCTAAAGGTCAGACTCTTTTTCCTCATCAAGAAGTGGTGGCAGCGATTATTTTTATTTTAGCTTCTGCCACGGATGGTTTAGATGGCTATATTGCGCGTAAACGTCACCAAGTTACGAATCTGGGGAAATTTATGGACCCGCTGGCTGATAAACTCCTCGTATCTGCTGCTTTGGTGTCTTTGGTGGAACTTGGTCAAGTTAATGCTTGGGTGGCTTGGATTGTTTTAGCCAGGGAATTTGCTGTAACAGGTCTGCGTGCTATCGCCGCAGTGGATCGAGTAGTTATCAGTGCCAGTAAACTTGGTAAAATTAAAACAATCACTCAAGTTGTTGCTATTTCTGCTATTTTGCTCCATGATTGGCCCTTTTCAATAATAGGTTTTCACATCGGTCAGCCTTTGCTCTATATCGCCGTGTTTTTTACGGTGATTTCGGGCCTCGATTATTTATTAAAATCTCGTAAGTTGTTACATAAATAATTATATCTGGTTTTAAGATTTAATTAAAAATTGCTAAGGGAGAGCTTTCGGTATAAGAAAGCTCTCCCTTAGCAATTGGGAATTTTAACACAAATTACCTTGACAGGATAAATCTTTAATTTCTATATGATATACTGCATGCTATAATGATGATATAGCAAATAGTATTGCATATGGAGGACGATGCGTGTATGACAAAACAGCGAGTATTAGTTATTAGCCTTGTTGGAATTATAATATTCGGCTTGCTCTTAGGTGGGAAGGTTCTTTACCAAAAGCAGTGGGTAGATTCATCGGTCTTAGCTCAAAGTCAAAAAATATCCGGAATTACGTCAGTTAAAACTGTCCAGGTCAATGGCCAAGCGGAGTTAGACGTTGAGACTAAACATATATCAAATTTGCGTCAAGTGAGCTTGTCTTTAGAAAATATTGTCGGTAAAGAACCTATTCGTTTTATAGATCATAGAAATGCTTCCTTGACAACGTTATTTGAGCAAATGCAATTTGCAATTCAAGAAGGAATTACCCGTGGAAATTTTACCGAGATGGAACAAAGGATTCAAACATTGGCTCAAAAAGCGGGCGTTCAAGTCCAATTGCAAATGGACAGTGATGCGATTTATATTGTGTTAGATCAAGGAAATGCCCAACTGATTCAAGTGATTGAACGAAATGGTCAAGGGCAGTTTCTGCCAAGCAAGGAGTTAAGCTAACTGTATTAATGGCCTTAGATGTCAATTAGTGAATTGTTAAAGCAAGCATTATCTTCATGAGGAGGGGACTATGTGAAACGAGATATCCTTATTGGTTTAGGAGTGGGCATTTTTGCCTTTTTACTGGTTATGGGTTATAACGTCTTGCCTATTGCCATGTTATGTCTGGCGGCGTATTTTTTATGGACTTTTGTAATTTCGCGTCAAGTTTTGAAAACCGGCAATGGGGAGACTATTACTTCCACTACGGTTAACTTTGAGGATATTGGCGGACAAGCAATTGCTAAAAAGGAACTTCAGGAGGCGCTGGATTTTCTTCGTTACTCCGACCGGATGAAAGCTTTGGGAATTCGTCCTTTGAAAGGAATCTTATTATCAGGGCCGACGGGGACAGGAAAAACCTTATTAGCGAAAGCCGCAGCTAAATATACAGATTCTTCATTTCTATCGGTTTCCGGCAGCGAGTTTGTGGAAATGTACGCAGGTGTCGGTGCGGAAAGGGTACGAAGTCTATTTCGACGGGCGAGAGAAATGGTAAAGCGTGAGAAAAAGTCCAGCGCTATTATTTTCATCGATGAAATGGATATTTTAGGTGCCAAGCGGGGAAGTAATGTTTCTCATCATGAATATGATCAAACGTTAAATCAGCTGCTTATTGAAATGGATGGTTTAAAGACCGATCAAGGGCCAAATATTTTGGTGATGGCGGCAACGAATCGCCCGGAAGCATTGGATCCGGCAATACTTCGTCCAGGACGGTTTGATCGTCAAGTAAAAGTCGATCTTCCGGACAAAGAAGGAAGAGTGGCAATCTTGGAAATTCACACCAAAAACAAACCCCTGGCCCTTGATGTCGATTTGGAAGCGATTGCCCATGAAACCTTTGGCTTTTCGGGGGCACATTTGGAGAGCGTAACCAATGAAGCTGCAATTTTTGCTTTGCGGGATCAGGCGAAGGAAATTACAGTTCGACATTTTCATGAGGCTGTTGAAAAGGTCATGCTCGGTGAGAAGCTGGACCGGAAACCAACGGCTGAGGAACTGCACCGCATTGCAATTCATGAAAGCGGTCATGCCATGCTGGCTGAAACAGTTCGGCCAAACTCAGTTTCTCAAGTATCAATACGTTCAAGAGGAAACGCTTTGGGGTATGTTCGTCATTATCCTAAGGATGATCTCTATCTCTATACACAGGCTATGCTGGAAGAACAGATTATGGTCGCTTTGGCAGGTGCTTTGGCTGAAGAGGAATGTCTGGGGAATCGGAGTACGGGAGCTGCCGGGGATTATGAACAAGCTTTGAATCTTGTGGAAAAAATGCTCCAAGCCGGTATGTCTCCATTAGGAGTAACGGATGTTTCTTTATTAAGCGCTGAACAACGACAACCTGTAACCAAAGATATTCTTGCTGAACTAGAAAATCGTACCAAACAAATCATTCTCCAAAAAAAGGATATTTTAATCCAGCTTTCTGATATTTTGCAGGAAGAAGAAAGTCTAACCGGGGATACTTTGAGAACGTATTTGCAAAACGCTGCCTAGTTAATTGAACCTCATTTGAGGTTCTTTTTTTTTGCTTGAGGAAGGATAAGCAAATGCAAGGTGAGAAATAACTAAGCAAGCATGAGATAGCGCTTATATTTGCGTTGATAATAGGAGAGTGATAGAATAGTATGAAAGCTGAAATTGTAGCTACTGGGACGGAGTTGTTACTTGGAGAGACTCTTAATACAAGTGCTCACTACTTAACAGGAAAACTTTCCTCGTTAGGCATCGAGGTAGACTATCATACGACGGTTGGAGATAATTCAGAACGATTAGAGCAAGTTTTGCGTCAGGCAATTAACCGTACAGACCTTCTTGTTACCACCGGCGGTCTAGGACCGACAGCGGATGATTTGACGAAGGAGCTTGTTGCTAAGGTCTTGAATTTAGAAATGGAGTTCGACCAAAATAGTTTAAACAACATTAAGGAGTTCTTTGGCCGACGAAAAGCTCCAATGCCTTCTAGTAATGAGAAACAAGCCTATTTCCCCAAAGGCTCAAAGATATTGCCCAATCCTATCGGAACAGCACCTGGAGCAATCATTGAAAAAGACGGAAAGACGGTTATTATATTACCTGGACCTCCTTTTGAAATGCAGCCAATGTTCGAACATTATGCTTTACCTGAATTACAGCGAATTATCGGGCCAGATTCTGAACGGATGAATGAACGTGTTTTAAAAGTTTTTGGTATTGGAGAATCTGCCATAGAGGAAGTGTTGAGTGATCTCATGCATCTTCCAAAACTGTCGATGGCTTTACTGGCTAAGCGAGCGGAGATGCATATCCGTTTAGTTGCCAGAGGTACGGAAGCAACATCACAGGAGGCGCTGGACTCTTTAAATCAAGCCGAGGATGAAATTAAAAAGCGTCTTGGTGACAAGGTATTTGGCTGCGATCAGGAAACCATGATAGGGATTGTAGGGCAAACTTTAAAAAAGAATCATTTGACCATTTCTACTGCCGAGTCTTGCACCGGCGGCTTAATTGGTGCGGCCTTAACTCAAGAATCAGGTAGTTCTGAGTTCTACCTGGGAGGGGCTGTAAGCTATTCGAATTCCTTAAAACAACAATTACTGGGAGTCAATGAAATGACTCTTCAGGAATTCGGAGCAGTAAGCGATGAAGCTGCTAGAGAAATGGCCGAAGGAATTCGGCAAAAATCGGGATCAGACCTCGCCATCTCAGCCACCGGTATTGCCGGCCCGGATGGCGGCAGTGACCTGAAACCCGTGGGGTTGGTTTATATTGGATTTGCTTCAGCGGAGAAAGTTTATGCTAAAAAGTTTCAGTTTTATGGAGAACGGGAGTCTGTACGCCAATTGACTGTTCAGGCAGCCCTAAATGAGATAAGGCAACAGATGTTGAATAAGGAAAGGGGATTACACATAGGTGATGGTTGAACGTTTACAATCGTTTGGGGATATTCAGTTAAGCAAGCAAATATTACAAGGTTTGTCTGAAATGGGATTTGAGGAGCCTTCGCCAATCCAACAACAGGCTATTCCTGTAGCTTTAGAAGATGCCGATATTATTGGGCAGGCTCAGACAGGAACAGGTAAAACCGCTGCCTTCGGGATTCCGATTACTGAAAAAGTCAATGCTAAATTTCAAGCCGTACAAGCCCTAATCGTAACTCCGACTCGTGAACTCGCTATTCAGGTGGCTCAGGAAATGGCGAAAATCGGCAAATATAAACATGTTAAACCTTTGCCAATCTATGGTGGTCAGCCAATTGACCGTCAAATTCGCGCTTTGCGTATGGGATACCAAGTAGTTGTCGGAACCCCAGGAAGGTTGTTGGACCATTTAAACCGAGGTACTTTGCGGTTACAGTATGTTAAGATGGTCGTTTTAGATGAAGCGGATGAAATGCTCGACATGGGGTTCGTTGAGGATATCGAGGGACTTTTAAAAGCTGTGCCCGAAGAAGGCCGCCAGGTTATGCTTTTTTCCGCGACGATGCCTCAGGCGATTCGCAAGTTAGCACAGACGTATATGAGGAATCCTCGCTCAGTGACGGTTAGCAGAGATGAATTAACAGTTCCCCTCATTGAACAGGTTTTTTATGAGACGAGAGAAAGTAAAAAAGTCGATGCTTTATGTCGGATTATCGATATGGAGGATATAGGACAAGGGATTACCTTTTGCCGAACAAAACGAGGAGTTGATGAACTTGTCGTAGCTCTTGAAGCAAGGGGATATTTTGCGGATGCTCTCCATGGGGATCTAAGCCAGCAGCAACGGGATCGGGTCATGAAGCGTTTTCGCGACGGCAAAACGGAAATGTTAGTTGCTACTGATGTTGCGGCCAGAGGCATTGATATTAGCAATTTGACCCATGTTATAAACTTCGATATTCCTCAAGATCCTGTGTCCTATGTGCACAGAATTGGGCGTACAGGACGTGTCGGTCGACGCGGACAGGCTATAACCTTGATCTCCCCCAAGGAATATCGTCAGCTGCGCCTTATTGAAAATTTAATTAAAACCAGAATACGTCGCCGGGAACTTCCTTCCTTAGCCGATATTAGCGAACGACAAGCGGAAAATCTGAAGAATCAATTGGTTAAATTGATTCAAAGCGATCGCTTAGGAAATTATCGAGCCATTGTCGGAGATCTGCTTGAGGAATATGATTCTACGGACGTTGCCGCAGCAGCTTTAAAGTTTGCCGTCGAGGGAGCTAATTCTGAAGACCGCATAGACGATAATGATCCAGACGTTAATCACTTTGGAAACACTGGAGCGGCGTCGGGTATGGTGCGTTTCTTTATGAATATAGGCAGAGTCCAGCAAATTCGTCCTCAGGACATCATACGCTGGATTGCTGAAGAAAGCGGAATCCCGGGAAATATTATTGGAATGATTAATATTTACGACAAATTCACCTTCGTTGAAGTTCCTGAAGAATATGCCTCAAGAGTTTTGAGCTGCATGCATCAGGCCATGATTAAAGGACGGAGAGTTAGTGTTGAACCGGCTAAGGCACGTGAAAACACCTGATTTTAGTTGAGCATCAATACTATAAGGAAAACCCGGCTTCGCCGAGCCATATCGTAAGGGAAGCCGTTGGCAGCACTTACGCTGGAAAGTATGCAATTGAAGGTTATTCTTTCAGACAGTATGAAAAAAGCTAGTCTTTAGGGGCTCAGCTTTTTTATATTATTATCATCGCTTTTGTTATATAATGGTGTCGATAGTTGTCCTGCTGCATTGAAGCATAAACATTGACAGTTACGATGTCCGCCCCTATAATGATAAGCGAACAGGTGTTTTATTAATACGAAAATTTGTTTTTAACCACGTTGAGGAGGATGGAAGATGGCCGAAACAAATAAGCTAAAGGCTCTGGATGTTGCCTTAGCCCAAATTGAAAAGCAGTTTGGTAAGGGTTCCATTATGAAGCTGGGAGAATCTGCGACAATGTCGGTTGACGTTATCCCTACAGGTTCATTGGCCTTAGATTTGGCTCTGGGTGTTGGTGGAGTACCGCGTGGGCGGATCATTGAAATATATGGGCCTGAGTCTTCCGGCAAAACTACTGTGGCCCTGCATATCATAGCCGAGGCGCAAAAACTCGGAGGAGTAGCGGCATTTATTGATGCTGAGCATGCCTTAGATCCGGTATATGCCAAGGCTTTAGGTGTTAATCTTGAAGATTTGCTGGTTTCTCAGCCAGATACGGGGGAACAAGGTTTAGAAATATGTGAAGCCTTAGTGCGCAGTGCTGCAGTTGATGTTATTGTGCTTGATTCAGTGGCCGCTTTAGTACCTCGAGCGGAGATTGAGGGAGAAATGGGTGACAATCATGTCGGGCTGCATGCCCGCTTAATGTCTCAAGCCTTGCGTAAATTAACGGGTTCAATCAGTAAAAGCAACACATGTGTTGTTTTTATCAATCAAATTCGTGAAAAGATTGGTGTTATGTTTGGCAGCCCGGAAACGACAACTGGAGGGCGGGCTTTGAAATTTTATGCCACCATCCGTATCGATATTCGCCGTCAAGAAGCTCTTAAGCAAGGCCAAGAGATTATTGGCAACAAAACCCGCGTGAAAGTCGTTAAGAATAAAGTGGCTCCTCCTTTTAAATCTGCTGATTTTGATATTATGTACGGAGAAGGAATTTCTAAAGAAGGAAGTATTGTCGATATAGGAACGGATATGGAAATAATATCAAAATCAGGTGCCTGGTACTCTTACAATGGAGAACGATTGGGGCAAGGACGAGAGAATGTCAAGGAATACTTGAAACAGCACCCGGACATGGCCCAGAAACTTGAACAGCTGATTCGTTCAAATATGAGCTCAGCGCCTTCTACGCCAATGGAAGATGATTCCTTTGAAGAAGAATAATTCCCCTAAAAGTGCATGGGAAGCTGCTTTAGACTGCTTATCCCGAAGAGCCCTGACGAAGCGTGAACTGGAAACTCGTCTTAACAATAAAGGGTATGAGAACAGTGAAATTCAGAGTGCTGTCGACAAATTGCTGGGTTATGGCTATCTTAATGATCATGAACTCGCTTTAACCTATGCAAAGAGTCGCCTTCAACGATATTCACGCCGAAGAGTCACCATGGATATGCGAAATCGCGGAATTGCTTCCGATTTAATTGAGCAGGTCTTGGAGGAAGTTTATTCGTGGGATGAAGAAGCAAAACTCTGCTTAGCCTTGGCGCAAAAGTGGCGGGTTCAAGAAGAACAACGCTGGGAAGAAAAGGCTCTAAAGGATTCAGACAAAAAGACAGTGCCTCAAGAATTATGGGTACAGCAAAGGGTTGTCCGCAAACTTATCCAACGAGGATACCCATCAGATATAGTGCAAAATGTTCTGGCAAAAATGCGAATAGAATAGCCTCATTTAGGACAAGCTTGACAATAATTACAAATGATATTAGAATCTTAACAGAGACCTGTCTCTGTTAAGATCTAACCTTTATGGTTTTCTTATAGATTTCGAGGTAGTCATTTTTAATATTGTTTTTGACTAACGAGAGTTGTAGGAAGGGGAGAAGGCTGGAAGAACTCCCGTATTAAAGGTTGCTTAAGAGACTGGTTTTGAACCAGTTTTTTTATTTATTTGTTAAATTTTGAATTTTTACAAACAAGGAGGTGTAAATGTGATTGGAATATTTTTGACCGGTTTAATTGCCATCTTAGTTGGATTAGCTCTAGGAGCCTTGGTAGGTTGGCATATTCGTAGAAATACTGCCGAAAAAGTTATGGGTACTGCCGAAGAAGAGGCAAAACGGATTGTTGAAAATGCACTTTCTGCTGCAGAAAGCAAAAAACGTGAAGCAATTGTTGCTGCAAAAGAAGAGGCCATGCATATTCACAATGAGGTTGAAAAAGAAACACGCGAACGTCGAAATGAACTCCAACGCTTAGAACGGAGATTGTTACAAAAGGAAGAGAGCTTAGACCGTAAAATTGAGTCAATTGAACGGAAAGAGGAAAATTTGCATCGTAAGGAAGGCGAGGTAGATTCCCTCAAAGAAGAATTGAATCAGCTTGTAGATAAAGAACAAGCCGAATTAGAACGTTTATCCGGTATGACCTCGGAAGAAGCAAAACAGCTCCTTCTGAAAAGAGTTGAAGAAGAGGTTCGCTATGAGTCAGCGATAATGATTAAAGAAATTGAGACTCGCGCCAAAGAAGAAGCCGAAAAGCGGGCGAAAAACGTTATTTCACTAGCCATTCAACGTTGTGCTGCGGATCACGTGGCTGAAACTACCGTATCTGTTGTGGCACTGCCGAGTGATGAAATGAAAGGGCGAATCATAGGCCGCGAGGGACGCAATATTCGAACATTGGAAACGTTAACTGGAATCGATCTTATTATTGATGATACACCTGAAGCAGTAATTTTATCTGGTTTTGACCCTATACGCCGAGAGGTAGCGCGTATTGCTTTAGAGAAACTGATTGCTGATGGCCGTATTCATCCTGCTCGCATTGAAGAGATGGTTGAAAAGGCTCAAAAAGAAGTGGATCAAAAGATTCGCGAAGAGGGAGAGCAAGCTACTTTCGAGACAGGAGTTCATGGATTGCATCCGGAATTGGTTCGGCTGCTTGGCCGACTAAAATTCCGAACCAGCTATGGTCAAAATGTGTTAAAACATTCCACAGAGGTTTCTCATCTTGCGGGATTAATGGCTGCCGAATTAGGAGTGGATGTTCAATTAGCAAAACGAGCCGGACTTTTGCATGATATTGGCAAAGCGGTGGATCATGATCTAGAAGGAACTCATGTTCAAATTGGTGTAGATCTGGCCAGAAAATACAAAGAGTCCGTTGATGTTATACATGCTATTGAAGCTCACCACAATGATGTAGAACCTAAAAGCCTTGTTGCCGTACTAGTAGCGGCAGCTGACGCGGTTTCGGCTGCTCGCCCGGGTGCACGACGTGAGACTTTGGAAACTTATATTAAGCGGCTGCAAAAACTTGAGGAAATCGCAGAGAGCTTTGAGGGAGTTGAAAAATGCTTTGCTATTCAAGCGGGGCGTGAGGTACGCATTATTGTTAAGCCGGACAAGATCGATGATGTACTCGCACCACGAGTAGCGCGTGAGATTAGTAAGCGCATTGAAGAAGAACTTGAATATCCTGGGCAGATTAAAGTTGTTGTTATCCGTGAAACGAGAGCAGTTGACTTTGCAAAATAAACAAGTTATTTATGATCAGGCGACGTTGAGTCGCCTGATTTTTTATCCTCTGAGAAAGTATAACAACTTTCCGCGAAATCCTTTCCTTCAGCATAAGTGTAAATTAAGAATAATGCAGGAGATTAGATTCTTATGACGAATAATTTCTATGATAGCTCAAAGCAATAGAGAGGATTGACAAAGGTGTTAAGCAAAATACATAAGGATTTAAAGGAAGATTCAGAGGGAGCGGATCTATTAACTTCTATTTTAACAAGATATCCTGAATTAGGAGCGGTTCATTATTGGTGTGAGGAACATGCCCTTAAGTTTACATTTATGCTCAGGCAGTCTTTAGAGCTTGAAACAGTACAGAACGTGCTTCGACCTGCTTTGGAGCTCTATCATCATCTTGAACGTCAATCGATACGTGTTTTTCAAATAAGTTGTCACAGTGAGGAAGATGTTTCTGTTTTAAAAGTAGTCCGAGATTTAGAAAGCATTAGTCAAGAGGAAGTAGGATTATTAGTTGAATTATTGAAGGGTGCGTTTGCCAAACAGCTGGTTTATGATGAGACAAGCCTTCCTGAAGAAGAGTTGGAAATTCATGAAGAAGTCATTAATCAAATACTTTCTTCAATTAAACATATGGATATTTCTAAAAATGTTATAGCTTTGAGAGATGAGGGACGTGTTTTGGTTTTTAATAACTAGACGCTATATTGTCTAGTGCCCTGCAAGGAATAATTTTTGTGTTAGTTTTATTGTGAAGAAAAAGGGTAAGAATATGTGAAAAGTCCCATGGATTGTAGCGGGAGGTGTAATGTTGCGTATACTTTTTGTCGGAGATATTGTAGGTAAGCCTGGGCGGGAAGCCATTAAGAGATTTTTAAAGCCGCTTCAGCAGGAATATACTATTGATGTTACAATAGCAAATGCAGAGAATGCTGCAGCAGGAAAAGGATTAACAAAGGAAATTGCCGCAGAACTTTTTGATTACGGAATACAATTTTTTACGATGGGGAATCATGTATGGGACAATCGAGATATTATGAATTTTATAGATCAAGAGACTAGAATGATCCGACCTGCTAATTATCCCGTTGGAGCACCTGGCCGGGGATCGGGGCTTATACGAGTTAATGGCTGTAAAATTGGCGTGTTAAACTTATCAGGGCGGGTGTATATGACACCTTTAGACGATCCTTTTAGTGGAGCCATCCGTTGGATTAACCAGCTTAAGCAGGAGACTCCTATTGTTCTCGTTGATTTTCATGCTGAGGCAACTTCGGAAAAGGTTGCCTTAGGATGGTTTCTTGATGGAAAAGTCAGTGCGGTTGTTGGAACTCATACCCATATTCAAACCACGGATTTCAGAGTCCTTCCTCATGGTACCGCTTATATTACGGATGTTGGAATGACGGGTCCAAGAGATTCGGTATTAGGTATTAAAAAGGAGATTATTATTAATCGATTTTTAACTCAGCTTCCGGCCAAGTTTGAATTAGCAACAGGGCCAATCCAAATTAATGCGGTAGTGATTGATATCGATGAGAAATCTGGAAAGGCTGTAAAAATCGAAGCTATTCAACGAGACTTTGAACATTAAGGAATTTAATATAAAAATCTGAAAACTTAGTTAAAAAAAGAGGATTTCCTTCGATCCTTCTCGAATAGATATTCAAAGTAGTGGTAATACCTGTAAAAAGAATTCGAGCAGGAGGATGAATTATGGATGTATTAAAAGTTTCAGCAAAATCAAGTCCCAATGCTGTAGCTGGAGCACTTGCTGGGGTTTTGCGCGAAAGTGGCGGAGCTGAGCTGCAAGCCATTGGGGCAGGGGCTTTGAATCAAGCGGTAAAGGCTGTGGCCATTGCACGTGGTTTTGTAGCGCCTGGTGGAGTCGATCTTGTTTGTATTCCAGCTTTTACAGATGTTGTTATCGATGGAGAAGAAAGAACAGCCATTAAATTGATTGTTCAGCCACGCTAGGTTAATAAAAAGCACCTGTTTGTGAGTACAAGCAAACAGGTGTTTATTTGTGTAAATTTTTAATCTGAGAGGGTGTGTTGTGATTGGATAAATGTTTTATTGTTGACGGGCATTGTGACAGTATTGGCCACTTGAGTAACCAAGGGAGGTCGGTGTCTGTTCCTAATGAGGGCGGCCACTGGGATATTCCAAGAGCAAAAAGCGCTGACATCTCTCTTCAGTTCATGGCAGCCTTTATTGAAACTAAGTTTAAACCATTAATGGCAACGATACGGGGATTTGAACTTATTGAAACCATTCGCGATTTTGTGGAGGATAATTCTGATCAGCTGTTTTTAGTTGAAAAAAAATCGGACTTAAGCCGAATTCCTGATCCGACAAAGATAGGAGTTTTGTTAAGTGTTGAAGGCGGGGAAATAGTTGGTGAAAATTTATTTTTGTTAGATATAATTTATCGTCTTGGGGTCAGGTCACTTGGTCTAACCTGGAACCATCGCAACGCTCTTGGGGACGGAGTCTGGGAACATGAGACTAAAAGCAGGCTGACGAAGCTGGGGCAGGAAGCTGTTCAGCGAATGAATCAATTAGGAATGCTGATTGATGTTTCTCATTTGAATGAGAACGGGTTTTGGCATGTTTTAGAACTATCAAAATACCCTATAGCGGCAACGCATTCTTGTGCCTATTCCCTTTGTCCCAATCCACGCAATTTAACAGATGATCAGTTACGAGCTTTGGCAAAGAATAAAGGCATTGTGGGAGTTAATTTTTATCCTGGATTTCTAAAAGAGAGCGGCCCTGTCACTCGCAAAGATGTTGTTCGACATATATCCTATATTGCCGATATTGCCGGTGTTGAAACAGTAGGGTTTGGATCAGATTTCGATGGCATTGATGAAACTCCAGACGGACTGGAGAATGTAAGTGACTTTTCTTATCTCTTGGATGATTTAACAAAAGCCGGTTTCACGTCAAAAGAAATCAAACAGATTTCAGGCCGAAACTTTATGCGAGTATTATCAGACGTGCTAAAATAATTAAAGACATTTAGGGAAAGGGGTAGTAGAAGTATTGGACCTAGCAAGGGGACTCTGCGAAGTTGATTTACATTGCCATACAACGGCGTCGGATGGGCTGTTAACACCTACTGAGCTTGTTCGTTCTGCCGCAATTCTAGGATTAAAAGGGATTGGTCTCACCGACCATGATACCATTCAGGGCTGGAGAGAGGCAGAACAAGCAGCAAACGTCCATCAAATTCAACTTTTAAAAGGAATTGAATTGAATACCGATTGGAATGGGAAGGAAGTGCATATTTTAGGATATGAGCTTGATGGTTCATCGAATGATTTAAAGCATCAGTTGAAAAAATTGAGAGATGCACGTAAACTAAGAATGTTTGAAATTCTGGATCGATTGCAATATTTGGGGATTTCGATCGAAGCTAGGCAAATTCAAAAGTTCGCTAGAGGTGAATCAATTGGTCGGCCTCATATTGCCGAAGCACTTATGGAACAAGGTTATGTCAACACTATCAAGGAAGCATTTGAACGTTACATCGGAAAAGGTGCTCCAGCTTATGTCCCGCTTCATAAGATAACCCCTGAGGAGGGCATTGAACTAATCAGGAAATCTCATGGAGTTGCCGTTCTTGCTCATCCAGGGATCAATCGTCTTGAAGAAGGAATTCGGCCTTGGATTGAGGCTGGCCTTCAAGGAATTGAAGTATCTCATTCGGAACATAATCAAGAAGACGAACTTCGATATCGTTCGTTAGCCAAAAAATATCACTTAGTTATGACGGGTGGATCAGATTTTCATGGTGAGGAGCGGAAGCCTGGAGTAAAGCTCGGGCATTGGGGAGCGTCAGAGGAGGTAATTCAACAAATACTTGTCTTAGCGAAAGGTAATTAACGTCTCAAGTAAATATCAGGGTTAAAATTCTGCTCTCCGGCATAGAATAGTTAGAGAACAAGTCGGGGGGGGTGCCAGTGGATTCTACGGACGAAATACAATTATTGCGGGCTCGCGTGGGAGAGTTGGAACAGCGGGTTGAACATTTAAGAGTCAGCCGGCGTGTTCTAATGAACTTATTAGAGAAGGTTGAGCGCGAAAAGGTTGCACTTGTACATAATCTTGAGAAGGAGAATGTTCGTTTGCAAAGGGATAATAAGCGATTTGCCAAATGGATATTTTCCAAAAACAAAGAGATTGTTGAGCTTAAGGAAAAAGTTGAAACCTCAGTGCAAAAAGCATGAGTAAACTTACAATTACTCGTGCTTTTTAGTGTTCATTGTCGGTCTTGTATAATAACTGCCCAAGCTTGGTGGTTGGGGTATGGTGTTCATGAATCAGATTGCATATTATGGAATTTAGGCCAATGGTTTGAGCTAAGCTGCTCCCCCAGTGAGCGTGATGTTCAGCCATGTTCAAAGGAGCAGCGATTAAGGAAGGTCCTTTCTGCAGAAATGTCCAGATAGATCCGGGCATTTGCTGCATTAAAACAATGAATACTCGCTGCCATAAACGGACCTTGACGAGAGATTTACCACAATCATGAAGAAGTGCCGCAGTTATTAGATCCTGATACTCAGAAGAAGAAAGAGCAGTTTGATAAGGCAAAAGATTTTGGGCTACTGTGAGAGCGTGTCGTTGTTCGGCCTTTGATTGTTTTAGAAAAAGTGAGTTTGCCCGGGGAGGTAATATCTGCCTTGCCCAAAGCAGCTCGTCAGGATATATCAGAGGGAAAAATGCTTGAACAAATTGACGAATACGATAAAACATGCCTGTTTTCCTCCTTTCTTCATAATAAGGATCTGGAGTCGGTCTGACAAGTATTCAAGAGTATTTTCTAATAATTAGGGAAACCTATGCAGTAATTATGACATTGACAATTGACATCAAATAATTGTTACACTATTTTATCCCAGGAATATCTGATATACTAGTTAGAAAACTATTGGAGAAAGGAAGCTAAGCTAAGTATGCAGTCCAATCGTATTATTCAAGAAGCCCTAACTTTTGATGATGTCCTTGTTGTTCCTGCAAAATCCGACGTCCTTCCGCGGGATGTTGATGTTAGTACTTATCTTACAAAAAAGATCAAACTCAATATACCCTTAATGAGTGCAGGAATGGATACGGTGACCGATTCGCGGATGGCGATTTCTATAGCTCGAGAAGGTGGTATTGGGATTATTCATAAAAACATGAGCATCGAGCAGCAGGCCTTGGAAGTTGATAAAGTTAAACGCTCGGAGCATGGGGTTATTACAGATCCTATCCATTTGAAACCAAATGATAAAATAGCGGAAGCTCTTAAACTTATGGAACGCTATCGGATCTCAGGTGTTCCGGTTACCGTTGAGGGGAAATTAGTTGGGATACTGACAAATCGGGATCTGCGCTTTGAGAAAAATTATGATCGCCTTATAGGTGACGTTATGACAAAGATGAATTTGGTGACGGCGCCTGTTGGAACAACTCTGGAGCATGCGAAAGAAATTTTAGCTCAGCATAAGATAGAAAAGCTGCCGCTTGTGGACGCGGGAGGAACTCTTAAAGGACTAATAACTATTAAAGATATCGAAAAAGCGAGACAATATCCAAACTCGACGAAAGATGAAAGAGGCCGTTTGCGTGTAGGAGCTGCGGTAGGAGTTACCGCAGATACTATAGAACGAGCTGATGCTCTAGTTAAGGCAGGAGCGGATGTTCTTGTTCTCGATACAGCTCATGGACACTCCAAAGGGGTTATTGAAACAGTTCAACGTTTGAAAAGTCATTTCCCGGAAACTCAGTTGATCGCTGGAAACGTTGCTACTGCGGAGGCTATCCGAGAGTTAATTAAGGCTGGCGCCGATGCGGTTAAAGTTGGAATCGGACCAGGATCAATTTGTACAACTCGAGTCGTGGCAGGTATTGGTGTCCCCCAGATTACGGCTGTTATGAATTGCGCAGAAGAAGCAGATAAGTATGGGATTCCAATTATCGCCGATGGCGGAATCAAGTTCTCAGGCGATATCGTGAAAGCTTTAGCGGCCGGGGCTCGAATTGTGATGATTGGAAGTCTTTTCGCTGGGACCGAAGAAAGCCCGGGAGATATGGAAATCTATCAAGGCAGGAGCTTTAAAGTATATCGAGGGATGGGCTCTATTGGAGCCATGAAAGAGGGAAGCCGCGATCGGTATTTCCAAGAAAAAGATCAGAAACTGGTTCCGGAAGGGATTGAAGGTCGAGTTCCTTATAAAGGTCCTGTTTCCGAAACAATTTATCAAATGATCGGGGGGTTGCGTGCAGGGATGGGGTATTGCGGAACTGCTACAATTGAAGCCCTTAGGACACAGACTCAATTTGTTCGAATAACCGCCGCAGGTTTACGGGAAAGTCATCCTCACGATGTTACGATTACAAAAGAAGCACCAAATTATAGTTAGAAATGGGGGGAGGGGGAAAGTCCTTTCCTGTTGCAGCGGAGGTATATATGAATAATGCTTTCTGGAGATACATGCTCCTATTAGGCTTGCTCTACCTTTTTTGGAGCGAGTTTTTTGTTTCAGGAGGTATCCTTACTCAATTAGCCCTTAATTTTGCTATCTATTATCCCCTTGGTTTTTTGGTAGGGTATCGTCCGCGGCAAGAAAGCCTTGCTGCGGCATATATTGCCGCCTTTATTTTTAATTCCTTATCCTATGTAGTTGCTTATAGTTATGGAATTCCTTTGGGAAATTGGCCTGTGGTTATTCTAGACTTTGTCAGTCTTATCATGATTATTAAAGTTGGAGTGATTATTGGAAAACGCGCACAATCATAACTATAAGGAGTGAGAATAATGAGAATTGTTATTGCCCCGGATTCATTTAAAGGATGTTTGAATGCTATAAAGGTAGCCCTTGCAATGCAGAAAGGAGCCCGAAGGGTTTTTCCGGAAGCACAAATAGATCTGATTCCCATGGCGGATGGGGGAGAAGGAACAGTCGAAGCGGTTTTAAGTGCCGTTAAGGGCAGAAAAATAGAGGTTAAGGCTAAAGATCCCATAGGACGTCAAATATCAGCATCTTATGGTCTTATTGAAAATGATAAGACAGCAATTATCGAAATGGCCGCGGCTTCTGGATTGCCTCTATTGCGTGCAGAAGAAAGGAATCCCCGTATTACCTCAACTCGAGGAACAGGGGAATTAATTAGGGATGCTTTGGATCGAGGTGTTAAAAAAATATTGCTGGGAATTGGCGGCAGCGCCACAAATGACGGAGGCGCAGGGTTAGCTGCTGCTTTGGGTGTTAAATTGTTGAACAGTCAAGGCGAAGAACTGCCCCCAGGAGGAGCTGCCTTGGCAAACCTTCAGGACATAGACGTCTCAGAACTTGATTCGCGTCTGGCAGAGGTCCAATGTGAGGTCGCCTGTGATGTGCAAAATCCCCTTTGCGGACCAGAAGGAGCAAGCGCGGTTTATGGACCTCAAAAAGGAGCAATACCTGAAGATATTAGGATTTTGGATGCTGCATTATTGAATTTTGGTGAGAAGCTGAGCAAGCTCTCCGGTACAAACCTTTTGGAATTGCCGGGAGGCGGAGCTGCTGGAGGATTAGGTGCTGGGCTTGTTGGCTTTTTGGACGCCAAATTACGCCCAGGTTCACAAATGATTCTAGATGTGGCGAAGGCTGAGGAAAAAATTAAACATGCCGATCTGGTTTTAACAGGTGAAGGAATGACTGATTTCCAGACGGCTTATGGAAAAGTACCTGTAGGAGTTGCAGCTTTAGCCGCTAAATATCGGGTTCCTGTCTTGGTTATTTCAGGCTCGGTAGAAGGTCAGCCCGATCTTCTTGGGGACTATGGAGTAAATTGTTGCTTCAGCGTCTCAGAAGGCCCGGGGACTTTAGAAGAAGCATTTTCCAAGGGAGAAGTTCAAATAGAGAGAGCAGTTTGGAGGATCTTAACAGTTTGGAAGCTTGGAGCAGAATCAGCTTCCGGAAAAGAAAATTATTAATATTTCTCCGATACCCCACCTTTCACGAGAAGGAAAAATTTGGAATATGGCGAATAGATAAACGATCAGCTACTGTTCGCATCTGAATATAAGGGGGAAAGGGGGAATAATCGTGGCCGATTTATCTCGCAGAGAACGTAAGAAAAAGGAAACGCGAGAAAAAATTTATGCCAATGCCATGAAACTTTTTCGATCACAAGGCTTTGGAGCAACCTCTATTGAACAGATTACTCAACAGGCGGATGTTGGAAAAGGAACGTTTTACAACTATTTTCCAACTAAAGAAGCAGTTGTCCTGGAATTTTCCAGACGTACTTGTCAAAATCTGATCGATATTGGTCGTTACAATCCTGGCCTGAATATACGTCAACGCTTAGAGAGCCTTCTTCATGATTGGACTGATTTTATGGTGAGAGATCGTGAGATTGCTTGGGTTACGATTCGTAATCGTGACGGAGCAGAATATGACATGAGCTTGCATTATGCCTTACTGGCAATTCTTAATGTGGGGCAAATGAATGGAGAGATAAACCGCGATTTTGATCCGGCCTTCTTGGCAGAAAGTCTTGAAGGAATGGTAGTTCAGCATTTCATGCGCTGGTTCGTTTCAGGTTCGGGTAATTTACACGCCGAAGTCAATGCTGCTCTAAGTGTTTTTTTGGATGGACTCATAGAAAAAGAGCAAAAAGAAGCTTGAGATTCTTCATATCCCTCCGTTGTTTCACATAGTGTAACAGCGGAGGGATTTTTATGTGCAAACGATTTAGTCCCAGAAGTCTTGGCCTCTGGCTAGGGCAAATGCCGGTAGGGACATTTAATGACATTACCGACGTTCCGGGAGTAAAAGTAGGTAACGTTTCTCTTGTCAAAGGAGAAGGCCCGCTGCTTCCATCAGGCAAGGGTCCGGTAAGAACCGGTGTTACGGCGATTATTCCTCGTTCGGATAATCTATATCTTCATCCCTGTTGGGCTGGAATTGAAGTGATCAATGGGTATGGAAAATCAATGGGAGTTCCCTTTATTCAAGAGATGGGCTATCTAAATTGCCCTCTTATGCTGACAAACACCTTGAGTGTAAGTGATGTGGCTCATGGGGTAATCACATATATGCTGCAGCAAAATCCAGAGATCGGAAATGATGCCAGAACTTCAAATGTGGTTGTTATGGAGTGTGACGATTCGTTTTTGAATGACATACGCGGAAGACATGTTAGACCCTGGGACGGGCTATTAGCGCTTCAGCGTGCAGAAGGAGGGCCGATAGGTCAGGGGAATGTTGGAGCCGGTGTAGGGATGTCTTGCTTTCAACTTAAGGGAGGAATAGGGAGTTCTTCCCGTGTGGTCAAAAGCAGAGGCAGAATTTATACTCTTGGGATGTTGGCTTTGGCGAATTTTGGGCAATTAGAAGATTTGATTATTTCAGGTGTTCCAATAGGAGAACTGTTGACGATTCAAGCCAAGGGATATATACCCGGATCTTTAATTCTTATAGGTTTAACCAATGCCCCCTTAACGAGATGGCAATTGAGGCAGCTTGCACGTCGGGCGAGTCTGGGAATGGCCCGGACAGGGTCTATTTCTATGACGGGGAGCGGCGATTTCAGTCTTATGGTTTCCACTGCTCCCTTTGAAGATAGCGATTTCATATCGGATTGGGATCTCGATGAATTTTTTCGGGCTGTTGTTGAAGCAACGGCAGAAAGTATTTGGAATGCTTTATTTCTGGCGGAAACTATGGAAGGCAGAGATGGACATGTGCGACAAGCTCTTCCAATTGAGGAAACGATTGAACTTATCAAAGCTTGGAGAGGTGGTTACTATAACCGGAATCCTTTCCCCAAGAGTTAAGTATTGCCTTAAATTTGTCATGAATTTTGATTTTTGTGCGTAAATATGCTAAAGGAGAAAATCTAAGGGAGGTTCATTGTGAAAATCACCTGGGATACGATTTGGGAAGTTCATCCGGAAGTGTTTATTGCACAAAATTGGGTGGAATGTACAGAAGACAAAAAGAAAGCAAATCGTCTTCCAGCCCAATATTCCTATTTTATGGGCGGGGAGACGACGCTTAGAGTTGGAATTGTTGCCTGTTCTTCAATTTCACGTGAAGAAGAGTTTCTGCTTGCAGGTGTGTTATGGGGTAATAGATTGAGTAATGGGGCGAAGACGATTATATATTTTGTTGCTCCTGATTTTTCTATGGCCTTTTTAAAGAGTATTACTAAAATCGGCGGTAGTATTACTGCCCGGGCAGTTTATTGGCGTGAAAAACTCACTCCGAGTTTGTACTTAATTCCCGAGGAACGGCAGAATATCCGGTTACGGTACACAATTGGTGAAGAACGTCCGGATTGGAAACGATGGGCACAGGGATTAAATCCCGTTGCTCGACAACAATTAATGATTGTCAATAAGTTTTTTATAGATCTAAGCAGTCAAAGAATCCGTACAGAATTTAAGCAACAACATATTGCTTTCCTCTGGGGGAATTTTGAAATAGCCGAAGTTCGAAGAATCGGTAAAAAATTCGAACTAAGCAGTCGGGTTAAATGGCTAAAGGATCAAGATCTATGTTTAAAATGGCAAAAACAAGGCTGGGTGGACGCCTCCGGTTCTCTTAACAGTGAATTTAGCAGCTCGATTTATAGTATTCTAAATTACTTGGAAAATCTTGAAGCCGAGAGAAAACTACGATCACAGGATCTTCTTGCGCTCTGGCTTCACCAAGGTGACGGAGTTTTAAAATCTCTTTGGGGAAGTCCTTGGCCTTGGCCCTGGCTGCCGAAAGAACGCAGTGAGAATTCAGTCTCAGAATTAGAGCAGTGGTATTTCTTCCAAGGCAATGGTCAACTAAGTGTTGTTTGTCCAATCTTTGAAAAGCCGCTTATGAAAGCTTCGAAAAGTATTATTTTGTCCAGTGTACTTGATAACAGCAGTTTGCTCGAAAATGCTAAGGATGAACAGGGCAATTTGTTGGTATGGGATGGTCGTATACATTGGTTAACCACGCCTGGGATGGAAGATGAACTAAGACGCTGGTATTGCTGGATAAAAAATATTGATGACTTCCCCATCTGGACGCTGCCAGATAATTGGAAAGAAAAGGGGATCTATGAGCTGAATAACCGTGCGCCTCTGTTTAATGAATAAGTTAAGCTGTTAGAAAATTTGTACAGTTTTTCAAGAGAGGCAAATCAATCATTACTTCTGTTCCAGACTGTTGAGTAGAATCCTTAAAGTGGAGCTTACCGTGATGGGCAAGGACTATTCTCTGAGCAATTGTCAGGCCAAGGCCTGTTCCGCCTATTTGAGTTGTGAAAAAGGGATCAAGTACGCGCTGACGTAGATTTTCTGGAATACCATGGCCATAATCGATAAAACTTATCCGAACGTATTGATCATTAATAGTTAGCCGAACGATCACCTTTCCATCTTGGGGTGAAGCTTCAATGGCATTGTTCAACAACGAGAGGAAGGCTTCCGAGAGTTGTTCTTGGTCTCCTAACACATAGACAGGGTCTACATCGGAATCCAAAATGATTGAAATTCCTCTATTTTTACCGCAAGGTTCAATGGACTTTAATATGGCTCTGAGTGTTTCGCTAAGATTAAGTTGTTTCATGTGTGGAGCCGATGGGCATGTAACCAAAATAAATTTATTTAGAATCCGATCAATGGACTGGATTTCTTCAAGGAATAGCTCTCGATAAGGGCGGAAGGATTCAGGCCATTCTTCGGGTTTAATTAATTGCATAAATCCTTTGATCGTTGTCAGTGGATTGCGGATTTCGTGAGCTAATCCGGCGGATACCTGTGTGATTACGGAAAGCTTGGCGAATTGAACATATGCTTCCGAGCGTTTTTTTTCTTCGCTGATGTCGTAAAGTGTTAGAAGTACTCCGTAGGGCTTTTTATGATTATCGAGCAATGGTTGTGTTTGATAGCGTAAATGTTTAATACCCTCTTGTGAGGCCTTCCAGGTAAGTTCTCCGTAGTCAGAAGAATTTATTGACTTAATACTTAATGGAATTGCCAATATTTCGGAAACTTGACGGCCAACTAGTGATGATTCCGGCAGCATTAAAAGATGACAGGAAAGGTTATTCGATTCGAGAATTGTTCCTGAATTATCAAGAATCATAATCGCTTCTCGCGTATAGTCAATGGTTGGGATGATGGAGGTTTTTTGGTGAAGTAAAACACGAATTGCTTTAATATGCCGTTGGTGGAGAGTTTTGAGACGGATCTGACTTCGGTCAAATAAGAACATTGTTCCCAGTAATAGGATTAGAAACATTACATGAATGATATATATTTTAATTGACGGAAATTTGATATAGCTTAAGGAAAAAAACAAAAGCAAAGTTGTGGTCATAATCCAGCCTTTTCCCCAAGAACTGGCTAAAAGGTCAAACCAAATTATGATTACTGTATAGGGGAGAAGAACAATGATTAAATCAAAGACAATGTTGAGGTGAGTAAACGAAATAACTAAAACATTAAAAATAAGCAAAAGTGACAATATTAACAAGGCGCCTTGGCGATGGAGTGTACGGAATTTGCGGGAAAACACAGACATTACTCCTTCCGGGATTAACAATAAACCCTGAAATAGTGTATCATAAAGCTCAGGTAGAAAATTGTAAAAAAAAGGAGAGCTTGGGGTAAAGAATTTTAAGGTGAAAATATATAAACAATGTTGTATAATTATGCAATAAGAAAGGAGATAGGATCATGAAATTGCGAAAAGCGAAAATAGCCGATGTGGAAGAGATGATGTCGTTAATTAATAATAATGCTGAGCAGGGACTAATGCTTCCACGATCGAGGAATATGCTCTTTGAGAATATTCGAGAATTTATGTTAGCAGAAGAAGATGGGCAAATAGTAGGAGTTTCCTCACTTCATATTTTATGGAGTGATTTAGCCGAAATACGTGCCTTGGCGGTTGACGATAATCACAGAAGACAGGGAATAGGCACGAAAATTGTTAAGGCAATTGAGGAAGAAGCCCTCGACCTAGGATGTTCCAGGCTATTTGCCCTGACATATCAACCCGAATTCTTCAAATCTTGTGGTTATGAAGAGGTAAGTAAAGATCAGATGCCACAAAAAGTTTGGAGAGAATGTATAAATTGTATAAAATTTCCTAATTGTGATGAGATAGCTGTTAGCCGAATAATTTAGTCGTAACGAATTATCCATTAAATTAAATTGATATAATTATCTTTTATGTAAAAAATCCATCGCGTCAGTTTCAACTGAACGATGGATTTTTGTATACTCATTATTCCTTGATAACAATATGCAAATTATTACGATTGGGATCGTCCTCTTGATCGTTGTTGGAGAATAGTATGCAGAAAATCCCACTGAAGATCTAGGTAAGCGTTGGTCATTTCATATTCACTTAAGCCTTTAGATTGGAGATATTCGCGTGAAGATAATTCAAATTCTCGTATAAATCCTAGAATCTCGTCCCAGTGAGTTGACAGCATTTTTCACCCTCCATTTCGAAAACAGTTTAGTATTGTCTCAATTTGCATAATCCTTTTATACAAATTTATTATAAACAACTATCAATAAAAATTATGTTGTAATTGGGAGTTAGCTAAATGAATTAAAATAGAAAGAATGAAGAACTAACAAGAAATATTGCGGTTTTGCGTAGAATAAACAGATTGTGACGGGTAATAACGCCAAAGGGAAATATCAAATAATAAAAGATTACCTGCTTTATAATGATAATTTGCCTGTTTAAGATTTTTTAGAGTAAAATAGCAATCCCCCAAATTATGATGAATACCGGCAATATAGCCTAAGGATAGGAGTTTTCGTGTCAGCCAAGGGGATCCGTTATTGGGAAATCCTTTTGTCTTGGCAGCGTGTAAACTGCGTTCGAAGAGTTTAATTGCTTCGGGAATCTTACCTATTTTGAGCAGGGCAACGCCCTGAGTAGCTAGCATGAGTGGGTCGAAAAGTGCATTAGGGTTATCTCGAATTATATAGAGGACGGGAATAGGTCTTCCTTCTTTAAGGAGAATATCGCACAAAGTGGTACATAATAGTGGGTCCTGAGACCCAAGAAATTTTTCTAAAAGTGAGATTGCCTGAGTTGGCTCATGAAAATAATAATAAAGCTGACTGGCAAAACGAGATAAGGACAGCGGACTAGTATCTTGGGCAATAGAATGTGCCATACGCTGAGCTGTGACTTTTCTCTTGGGGGGAGAAAAGTGTTTTTTTTGAACCATTGCCATGTAAGATATAATCAGGCCGCTTGACAACACTATTAGGCCAATGTTAATTCCAAAAATCCCTATCGCAGCAGTAAAAACAAATAAGGTTATCGTTGCAAGAAACATAAAGAAATGGATCTTTTGTACATATAGTATTTCTCTATCAATTTGAACTTCCTGCATTCCATCCTCCCATAACATACTACGAGGGATTGTGGACAAATAGACCCTCGATTTTTAAAAAATATGCAAAAAAAGATTCCGAGGACATAACCTCGGAATCCTAATGCTTAAATTTATGGTGGAGGTAAGCGGGATCGAACCGCTGGCCTCTAAAATGCGAATCTAGCGCTCTCCCAGCTGAGCTATACCCCCAACAACACCTAATTATATGCCAAAAAAATAAAATTGCAAGTAGTTTGACGATGCAATTTATGTAAATAGTCAACATCGATTGAAATGGCTCAGAGGATTTCCGCGTCCGGAAACCCTCAGATGCGCAAGGTCTAGAGAGTGAAGCCTACTAGACTTACTTATCTTAACATAACGCATATTTTGTCGAAAATCAATGTGTAATTTATTGTGGATTTTGTTATTTGAGGATCATTGTAGGCGAATTTCTCCATTAAGGTGCAAAATACCAACAGTATGTAATCCATACTCGGTCTTTATTAATTTAATGAGGAAATACATACACTAACTCAAAAGAAGTTAATCATAATTATTTGAAATTTTCGAACTAGGTATTGTTTTTTAGCGAAAACTATTTTAAAATAAATTAAATGGTATGATGGTCTGACCAGCATATGCTGATACTCTTGGAAGCTAGCCAGAATATCGTATGAGAATATTACTTTGAGGAGGATGCCTCTATGGCAAATGCTCGTTCTGCTGAATTATATGATGGATTTAAAGCAAAACTGGAAGCCGTATCAGGGGAATGTTATCGAGTTGAGACTGAAGAGGAAGCCGGGAAATTGATAGGAACTATTCTCAAGGACAAAGGTGTTCAGAATGTCGCACTTTTAGAAGGAGAAGTATCAAAGAAAGGCAATTTTGCTCAACAGTTAAAATCCATGAACATAGACGTTATGAGTGATAACTTCCGAAAAGTTACCCCTGACGCTCAAGCCGGGATTACTCAAGTTTCTTATGCTATTGCCGAATTAGGTACTTTAGTCCAGGCTGATGATGATGCCAATGTCGACCAACGGTTATGTTCTACTCTCGTTCCGATTCACGTTGCTGTGGTAAGGACCGAAAAGCTCTTACCAAGTCTGGCAGAAACAATGTCAACAATTCATCGTCTTCCTCGAATACCTGGATTTGTGGGTTTTATCACAGGACCTAGCCGAACCTCCGATATTGAACGTGTTTTAACAATCGGAGTACATGGTCCACAGCAACTTATTGTTGTTTTTGTTGATTAACAGGGAGAGGAAGTGGCCAAAATGGCAGATAAACAATTTAAAAAGAAGATTTCAGATGCACTGGATAATAATGTTTTACGTGGTGCGCTAGGACGCTTTGGAGATACTTATATTACGGCACGGGAAAAAGCCTATGAAGGCTATGATTTCCCTTCGATTCGTGAAAATATTGTTAAGGTCAAGTCTTATGCAGCGAGTCATTTGGATGAGATGATTGATCAATTTGAAAAAGCGGCCACTGCCAGAGGAGCAAAAGTTTTCCGGGCAGCTACAGGAGAGGACGCCAAAAAATATATTAGTGAGTTAGCGAAACGACAAGGCGTAAAGCATATTGTTAAATCAAAATCAATGGCCTCAGAAGAAATTTTGTTAAACAAAGCTTTAATGGCTGAAGGGATAGATGTTCAAGAAACTGACTTGGGCGAATGGATACTTCAGCTTGCCGGGCAGCATCCATCTCATATGGTTATGCCAGCAATCCATATGACTAAGGAAGAAGTGGCTGATATTTTTTCGGGGCATTTGCAAAGATTAAGTCAACCTGTTATTACGGAGTTGGTTAAAACAGCTCGTGTTGAACTGCGCAAAAAGTTCTTGGAAGCAGATATGGGAATTTCGGGAGCGAACATGGCCATCGCGGAAACAGGCACTTTGATGATGGTTACCAATGAAGGGAACGCCCGACTTACCTCTACCTTGCCTCGAGTTCATGTTTTTCTCGTAGGAATCGAAAAACTTGTTCCTAAGTTTGAAGATGCTACACATATTTTGCAAGCTTTACCCAGAAGTGCAACTGCCCAGCAGATAACTAGCTATGTAACAATGGTTACCGGACCAACTCCTGCCTATTATGAAGATGGTTCCGTAAAGGATAAGGAGTTTCATATTATTCTCATGGATAATGGGCGGCGTAAAATGTATAATGATCCCAAGTTTAAAAAGACGTTCCAATGTATTCGCTGCGCATCTTGCCTTAATGTTTGTCCTGCCTTCCAACTTGTAGGCGGACATGTTTATGGTCATATTTATACAGGTGGAATAGGAACAATTTTAACGAATTTCTTAAACTCGGAAAATGATGCTAAAAATCCTCAGAATCTATGTCTTCAATGCGGGAAATGCGCAGAAGTGTGTCCTGGAAATTTAGATATTCCGGAGATGATTCTGGAATTACGCAATCGGATGGGGGAAAAGCAAGGCCTTCCTTTTACGCAAAAGTTTGCCTTAGACGTTGTTTCCAATAGAAGACTATTCCATTCCCTATTACGTGTTGCCTCTAAAGCCCAAAAACCCTTTACGAAAGGACAGCCGGTTATCCGCCACTTACCGCTCTTTTTATCGGGAATGACTGAGAAGAAGAGCTTGCCGGCAGTTGCAGACATTCCATTTCGCGATGTGTTTAAAACAATCAAACAAGATGTTAAGAAACCCAAAGGAAAGATTGCCTTTTACTCAGGTTGTTTGATTGACTTTGTCTATCCGCGAATCGGCGAAGGTGTTATCAGCGCTCTCAATGAAAAAGGATATGAAGTCGTGTTTCCTGAGGGACAATCTTGCTGCGGTGCCCCGGCGACTTATATGGGTGACCGCACTAACGCTCGGAAATTGGCCATCATGAATATTGAAGCTTTGAATGCGGAAAGCGTTGATTACGTGGTCAGTGCTTGCCCAACTTGCACTCATGCCCTTAAAGACAGTTTCCAAGAACTTGTCGAGGATGATCCGGCGCTAGCTGCTCGTGCTGCAGAATTAAGCCGTAAATCCTTTGATTTTTCCAAATTGCTCTCAGATCTTGGCGGTTTAGAGCCGGGGGGAGATGGGGTGCCCCTTAAAGTAACTTATCACGATTCCTGTCATTTGAAACGAAAAATGGGAGTTTATGCTGAGCAGAGAAAACTTCTTAGTGATACAGCCGGAGTAGAACTTATAGAAATGAAAGAGTCTGATCGCTGCTGTGGATTTGCAGGTTCCTATTCAATCAAATTCCCAGAGCTATCTGAACCGATTTTGGAACGTAAGCTCAATAATATTGAAGCAACTGGAGCGAAGGTTGTTGCTGTGGACTGTCCGGGATGTTTGATGCAAATTTCGGGGGGCTTAGATAAAAGAAACCCCAATATTAAAGTTGTTCATACAGCTGAATTGTTATTTGAGAAGCGCAAAAAAAATTCAAAGAAGAACTAAGATGCTGTTCGCTATAACAAAATTGGTGAAAAGATGATTTTTTTCGTGCAAGGACTTTCTTACCATCAGTTCGAATAGTTATATAGGGAAGTGAATTCTTTGTCCGGTATGGTGCAGGCTGGATATTAAGCCTCAAAGAGAAATAAAATTGTAAGGACAAAGGAGACGAAAGTTCCTGATATCTTAGTTTAAAGAATGTTCCTTTTCTAAAATGTGCTGCAGCACCAAGAAGGGATGTCTCAGTCAATGCACCTCTGTAAAGCAGAGTGGTTCGTTGCAAGAGCTGAGAAATGGCAAAGCCTCTGGGAAACAACTCAGAGGCTTTTTTTATCCATTATGCATGAGCTAACAGGTTCTTCTTCAATAGATTTAGTTAACTTCATGATAGGAAGTGAAGTTAACTAAATCTATTTCCTGAAGGAATTTCTTTGGAAAGGATAGAATATTAAGGGTTATAATAAGGTTAGTGAAGCGATTTTTCTACAGATAAGCAGATTAGAGGGGTGATAATCTTGGGTATATATAACCTTTTCATATTACCCAAAACAACGGTCCCGATAGATCTTCCGGTAACATCTGCACGCATTGCTGAATTATTTTCTGAGTTTTTAAGGCGTTATTATGAATGGAAAAGTGCAAAACTCAAGGAAATGATTCTTATGTTTTTGATGTTGATTGTGGGAGGAAGTATCTTAAGTATTCCGTGGTTATTGCCTAATATCGGAATGAGCTTAAGCTTAAGCTTAAGCTTATGCTTGCTGTTCTTATTTTATATAGCTGTTAAGCGTTATATTGCCGTTAATCGAAAGGTAAGTCATTTATATGTAAACGTACATGTTCTGCAGCATCACTTAGTTGGCAAACTTGAGGTGGGGTTTTGTAATCATCGTGAACCCTGTCATTGTGCTGAGGAATTTATGGATTACGTGTTAAAAACTTATAATATCTCTCTAAACAAGATCCTAATCTAATAATTTATAGAATGTCCACTTGCGGTGTGGCGAAAAAGGGGCTGTCTACAGCCCCTTTTAATTGTGCGATTTTATCGTTAAGTTTGCTTGACTGTCGCTGATCTATAGTTCCATAACTGCGGCCTCATCTCGATCAAGTTTATCCATGCAAACTTTAAAGCGAGATCTTAAATTGGCATCATTTACGGCATCACGCATTTGACGCAATAAATCAATAGTCCGACGAAAAACACTGATGATATCCCCTTCATCGAGATTACACATGGTTTGTACTTCACTAAAGGATTGTCCTTGACTCCAAGCATAAGTTATGACAGCTACACGAGGGTCATAACGCACAGATTCTTGCCCGCAAATGCTCTGAATGTAAGTGATGATATCCTTAACGGGTGTTGAATCAAAGACAATACCCCGCTGAAAAACATCATTTTTTCGAGCTTCAAAATCAATACTAGAAAGTAAAGCATTAATTTGGTCATCATCGAGCTGGTGAAAAATATCGGAATAAATTAATTCGGTGACTAGGAGTTCTTGGACATAAATTCGACTTGCACAAATTCCTCGAGGCAACAGCTCATCACCGCGTAAATATCCGATTTGACGAAGATGATTTTTTTTATACTCATATTCCCTTAGAAAGGCGTTCTCTTCGGGAAGAGTTTCGAGTGCATTTAGAAGCTCTTTTTGTTTTTGTTTTAACATCAGGAAGGATTTACTGTAATTTTCGCAACTGTCTCGTTGTTCAGAAGGACAATTTAGGGGAGGGTGTGCTAATATTTTTTCCCAGGAGCGAATCTTGCGGGCCATTTCCCGTCCATAGGCACGGTTTTGTTTGCGGGGGCCAAGTGCCTTATAGGCTTTGCGCAGCCTTTCTAACTCTTTCTGTTTCGGGCGATGTTTTATCGGGCACTTGAAGGATCCAACCTCTTCACATAAGTTTTTCTTGGATTCTTCAAGTTCTTTTTCTATTTTGGTCAACTCTGAATGAAAGTGGTCTGAGTTCAAGCGATAACTAAAGGCTGCGAAACTCTTTTGGAAATAGGTTTCAATTTGCTCAGGGGTAAGAGTTGCCGTGAGATTCAGAACAGTATTATAGCTTAAGCGGAATTGACTTGTTAAAGGTTCCAGTTTGTTTAATTGAAACTTGGGAGGAGGACTTTTTTCCATATAGGCTAAATCAACAATGGCGAAAGAATACCCTTGTTTATCAATTCCTCTCCGACCGGCACGACCTGACATTTGAAAAAATTCGTGATTAGCCAGAGGTCGGAAATTGCGGCCATCATATTTATTAAGGGAATCGAAACAGACCGACTTTACGGGATAGTTAATGCCAACGCTAAATGTTTCCGTGCAATAAAGTACCTTAATAAGTCGTTCTAAGAAGAGTTCTTCAACAACTACCTTCTGGGAAGGGAGCAGTCCCGCATGATGATAGGCAATCCCTTTAGAACATAAGCGTTTTAACTGTCGTGTCGACGACGACCAATTGTTTTCAGGGCCAAAGTACTGAAGAAATTTTTCTTCGACAACTCTGCGTTCCGGTGATTTAAGATAATTAGCAATGGCAGCTAATTCCATAGCTTTAAGTGCACATTGTTTGCGGCTAAAGACAAAAAAAAGGGCTGGGAGGTGGTCACGCTGTATCGTGCGGATTAGGTCTAAATGAGTCGTTGGGCTGAAAGGATTTTCCTCGCTATTGTTTTGTTTGAGTTTTTGACGATAGAATTTCCAAAGGTGATTATAATCGACGAGTCCTGTATCCTTCGTGAAATAAAAATATTCAAGAGGAACAATGCGTTTGTGTTCTTCGATTAAGGCGACTTCCTCGTGGCGGATTGATTCGATCCAGTTTACAAGGTGCTGAGCATTGGCAATCGTTGCGCTAAGCCCCAGAAGTTTCATCTTAGCCGGAGCCAGAATGATTGACTCTTCCCAGACTGTCCCTCGTTCCTCATCGTTGAGCCAGTGAATTTCATCAAAGACAATGTGGGAAACAAATTCAAGATTTGGATCTTCGGTGATAACTTGGTTGCGGAAAACTTCCGTCGTCATAATAAGAAGAGGTGCCGTTGGGTTCAAGACCACATCACCAGTCATAATCCCAACAGCATCTTCACCAAATTGTTCTTTAAAATCCCGATATTTTTGATTACTTAAGGCTTTAATTGGCGCTGTGTAGATAACTCGCAAATGTTCATTCATGGCCTTTTCGATCAAATAATCAGCTACCAGCGTTTTACCGGTGCCTGTCGGAGCGGCCACAATGACTGATTTTCCGGCGTCAATTGCTTCTAAGGCCTGTTCCTGAAACGGGTCAAGGTTGTATTCGTGATATTTACGCTCAGACATATATGTCAGCTCGTTTCTGATGTAAATTTGTTTACTTATTTTAACAAAAGGGCTAATGATGGTCAACTTTAGCAACGATTGGTCTGAATCAGCGTTTGTATCCATATGATGAAACAAGAGACAAGGCTAAGGAGGGATTTGGTAGTGTCTTCGCTGAGATTAGAGATAGAGCAGTCTATGGGGCTCAAATTTCCTGAAAAAAACGGAGCAGCGTTGGTTAAGTTTGAGGAATCTTTGGAAATTCCCCGTGCAGCCGAAACTTTGATGCGAGGGTTGTACCGAGATCCTGAGCGTGTTCGGCAAGGGTTCAAACGATTGCATCAAGAAACAGGTTCGATGATCGAACTCTTAATGCCCAGACGTTCGCGGTTAAGGGAATGGTCGGATGCTCTTCCGGAACGGCCGAAAGATGCTGAGGCCTTTCTAAAAGAAACCACTGATCAGTTGCGGGTTAAAGAACAACGCTTGGTGCAAGCCGGCCAGGATTTATTAGGGCAATTGCAAGAGAGCGGATTAGAAGATATCTTTCCGGTTTCGTTGTCAGCCTTTGGAGTCTGTTCCCATCGAGATCCAAGTGTTAAACTTTATCTCAAACCTTTGGGAAGATTTGCCGAAATTAATCAGATTAATCCAGAGTCATTGCGCCAGGCAGTTCGGGTTCACTTTCTTTGTATGCTCCTAATTATTACCGGTGAGGACCTTGATGGACAAGTCTTTGCTAGAGGAGTTGAAGAGGAAGCTACCCACTGGCTGACGACTCTTTATACCACTCGCTATTTGAAACTCCAATCAGCCGAACTGGTTCATGGTTATCTTGAATGGGTTAAGGCCTGGGGTGGAAAAATACCCAATCAGACGATGCTGAATGATCGCGTCTGCGAAAAGACAAGGACAGCTATGATATTTTGGCGTCGTCATTTAAATATCAATTGGGCAGAATGTTGGCATATTGTTAATCAATTTGAGTCTGAGAGTGCTCAGGATTTGGAAATTAATTAGGGCCATTCTGCTAATTCATGAGGCTTAATAATTTCCAAACGATCATCAACCAGTTTAAGTATTCCGGCCTTTTTCCAGCCGTTAATAGCTCGGTTAACACATTCTCGACTAGTCCCAATCATGTTGGCAAAATCACGATGAGTGATAGAAGCATCAACAAAAATGGGATTTCCCGGACTTGTTGCAGGCTGTGCCAGTCGCAAAAAAAGGGCTGCTAAAATTCCTGAGGTAGATCGATTGGTTAAGATGCGAATAAATTCTTGAGCTAATCTTAATCTGCGGCTTAAAGTGCGAATCAGGGCTAAGGAAAGAGAAGGACTAATCTCGAGAATCTGAGGCATTATTTCATTATTTAGGACAAAGAGGACACTATCTTGAAGAACTTCAGCAGTTGCAGGATATGGACCGGACTCCAAAAGTAAAATCTCGGCAAAACTATCATATGGGCCATACCAGTCAAGAATCTGTTCATCGCCTTCCGGTGTTCTCTTGGTCAGTTTAACTTGTCCCGAAAGTACAAAATACACGCAGCTGCCAATTTCTCCTTCAACAAATAGCAGCTGCCCTCGCCGGTAATGACGTTCTTGAAGATGGGGAAGAAGTGGGAAAACGTCTTCGGCTGTTAAGGATGAGAACAGAGAAAAACGAAGAAGTTCATTTGCTGTTAGCACAATAAGACCTCCTTTCTCCCTTGAAATAATTTTATTTAAGTCCAGTTTAATGTTATAATTACTCGTAGATTTGAAATAAGCTGCTTCAAGGTGACACTTGTAAATTTGCTAAGAGAAGGAACTGTTGAAAAACACCGAAAACTGATAAGAGCATACACTATATAAAAGGGGGTAAGGGGTATGCTCGGAATTGAATTAGTTCGTATTCAATCAGTGGTTAATTCCCCTTTTAGAGTTGTCGCCGTATTTATGGTTTTCTTCATTGCCGTAATCATTATCATCAATTCTGTCTGATCATAATTAATGTAATTTTGCCTAGTTATAATTCGTGTGATGGGGATGCACTTACTTGTTGGGCTGCTCGGACTATCTCGGACATGATACGCGCTTGGCCTGGAAGGGTGTGGGATTCGAATTCTGTTAATATTTGCCCGCGCAGCGATACACAATAGCGTGCCGGAAGTTGGTTTAAAGCTAAGGCCATAATATCTGCTTGACACTTTTCGCATGAGCAATCGATTGGGTTATCGCGCAGATAATCTTCAAGCATTTGTCGGACGACGACTTCAAGGTGATTTTTTACTGCGTACATTACTGTTATCTCCTTATTATTGATTAATTATTTCAATAATAAGTCCAATTCGACAAAAGAACAAGCAGAAAAAGTGCATCCCTTCGAGGATGCCTATTCTATTGGATAAAATTCTTTATTTTTTAAGTTTAGTGGTTACTCCTTGCCAGAATCGACTGGTCTCATACCCGAGGCGCCAGATGGCAATACCTCTTAAACGATAACTTTTAACAAATCCAAGTCGGATTTTTGCAGAAATTTCATTTTCAAACCAAACACTATGCCGTGCTCTGCCCAGCCAATAATAGAAATATGGTTCTACAGCTGTATCAGACCAAAGCATGCGAGCATTGGTCTTAGCCGCCAAATTTGGAATGTCGCGCATCGGTACCATCTGAGTGGCTTCATTGGACCAATCGTAACCATAAACTGGTATCCCTAATAATATTTTTTCCTGAGGAAGGTAACGAATCGCGTAATCGAGAGCTTCGTTCATCCATGGTAAACTGGCAACAGGGCCGGGAGATCCTCCTGCGTAGTGCTCGTCATAGGTCATCAGGGTAATTGCATCGCATAGTTTCCCTATTCCGGCAAAGTCATACCCAGGGGCTTCCCACTCTGAACGTTTGGCTGGAATAGCAATCGTTAATAATAAGCCCCTGTCATGTAACGCCGCTCTAAGAGAGTCCAGGAAAGTTACAAAGGGAATGCGATAGGAAGCTTCGACTCCCTCAAAATCAACATGTACACCTGCTGCGGAGGACGGAAGTAAATTGAGCATCTGCTGAATACAGTTCTTTTGCGAAGTCGCTGACGAAAGAATAGTACGGATAGGTATTGGATCAAAAATGGTTCCATTAAAATTATGAAAAAGTATAAGGGGAGCAATGTTGCGTGCCAAACTTTCCTGTAAGGCGAGATTATTGATCTGGCCTGTGAAATAACCGCTTGGTTGAAGCTGAAAGGCAAAATCAGCATATACATCAATGTGCGATCCTTGTTGGCGTATGGAATCAATCGCTCGTAAATCCCCCGGATAATCTTCAGAAACATAGCCAAGGACCCACATTCGATTATCCATGAGCCGCTGTGCAGTTGGTGTCCAATTCAAAGATACCCTCCTCCTTTATAGCACACTCCTAGGATAAGATATGAGAAATTAGAAAATTAATCTTACTTTTTCATCTGTAAATTTAAGGAAGGTGAAGACCGCCGTGAATATTGAATTCATTAAAGCATTGCAAGAAATTTATAATCTCTTAGATCAGATAGAGCTTAAAAAAATGGAGAGAGATTATCCAATCATTTGGGAGAGGATTCATTCCACAAGTTGTGCTCAGATTGGCAGGATGTTAGCTCAGAAACGAGACGTTGACAGTGAACAAGCTGCTTTAGCATGTGCTTTACATGATTGCGGGCGCTGGGTTACCGGGCGTCAAGAAAACCATGCTCCCCAAGGGGAAGAGCTAGCTCGTCGTTTCCTTCGGGAAGGAAATCTTTCCTCAGTAACTCAGGAGTCTATTGTTCAAGCAATTATTAATCATTCGAAAAAGGAAGACATCGGATCACCTCTGGAGGAACTTGTAAAAGATGCGGATATTTTGGATTGCTATTGGTATGGAGATGATATTTCCAAGAAATATCATGTTGCCAGACTTCAACGAACTCTCTGTGAGTTAAATATTGGGTCATCATCTAAGGAGGGATAGTCTTGGATAAAGTTCTTCTTATTGCCACGGGCGGGACTATTGCCATGCGCAAAGATAAGGCAGGAAAAGCAGTGCCTGCTGTCAGCGGATATGAATTATTGGAAAGTATCCCGGAATTGACGAAGCATGCCCAATGGGACGTCTTAGACTTCAGCAATATGGCAAGCTGCAATATGGATTTAAAGCAAATGCGAAATCTAGCCGCTGCTATTGAACAACACTTTTCAACTGATCCTGCCTTAAAAGGAATCGTGGTTACTCATGGAACAGATACTCTCGAAGAGACGGCTTATTTTTTGGATATTACGATCAGAGATCCTCGTCCAGTGATCTTAACGGCTTCCCAGAGAGATGCTTCGGAAACTGATTCGGACGGTCCTCGGAATCTGACCAATGCTATGCGTATTGCGCTGGATTCTCGGTCCATGGGCCGTGGAGTCTTGATTGCACTTAACGAAGAAATTCACGCTGCCCGAGATGTCAGAAAACTTCATACGAATCATGTTGATGCTTTTAATTCCGGGGAAAAGGGAGACTTAGGGACCATCGATACCGGAGATGTTCTCTGGCACCGTAAGCCGGAACAAACCATAAAACTCGGTGTCCCTGAAAAATTGGCGAAAGTTGCTATTTGTAAAATTTATACAGGAATGCCTAACAATATTTTACGCTTAATGACTCATGATGAAACAGATGCCTTGGTTATTGAAGCTTTTGGACGAGGTAATTTACCGCCCCATCTTGTTCCGGAAATCTCGGAGGTTATCAACAATGGCATTCCTGTCGTGATAACTTCACGTTGTTTGTTTGGCAGGACTTCTCCCGTTTACGGGTATTCTGGCGGCGGAGCAGATCTGGAACGCATCGGGGCTTGGTTTGCTGACGATTTATCGACAGAAAAAGTACGTTTGTTCGTAAGCATTGCCTTAGGGCAAGGCGTGGCTCCGAATACTTTAAAACAAATGTTGGCAGTCGGAGCTATCAATTTTACAAATAAGTGATATAGTTTAGATGAATAGACTAGGACAGTTATCCATATTGACAAGGCTGTAAAAGAAGAGTATGCTATTAACAAATGAGATATGTTCTCAATTAGATGACGCATTTTTGATGAGAATGATTATCAATTGCGGAGGAGGGATCAACAATGGAACGCAGTCTTGGGGAATTAAAACCCGGTGAACGGGCTTGTGTTGAGCGTATCAATGGTGGAGGTGCTTTACGTCGCCGGATGATGGATATGGGAATTGTACCTGGAGTCGAACTGGAAGTTGTTCGTTGTGCTCCAATGGGGGGTCCCTTACAGATACGCCTTAAGGGCTATTATCTGGCAATGCGTCGCGGAGAATGTGCTAAAATAGTCGTCTCTGGGGAGCAGCATAAAGCTATTGAACATACCTTAGCTAGTCGCTAGTGGATTTTGCCGCTTTGACATAGTAATCAATGCTTTTTAAAGGAGGGCGGCTATGCCATGAAAATTGCTCTTGTTGGCAATCCCAATGTTGGGAAAAGTACAGTTTTTAATGCCCTGACAGGCTCCAATCAACAGGTTGGAAATTGGGCAGGGAAGACCGTTGAACGTAAGGCAGGTACTATTCACAGAGATAATCTGGAAATTGAATTGGTTGACCTGCCTGGGACGTATAGTTTAACCGCCTATACTCAAGAAGAGATCGTTACACGGCAATACATTCTTCGTGAAAAACCTGATGTAGTGATGGCGATGGTGGATGCTTCCAATATTGAAAGGAATCTCTATCTCGTTCTCCAGATTCTTGAGTTAGCACCTCGTGTAGTTATTGGACTTAATATGATGGACTTGGCAAAGTCTTCAGGAATTATTTTAAATGCTGCTGAGTTGACAAAAGCCTTAAATGTATCAGTGGTTGAGATCGTAGCTGCAAAAGGTGTAGGCATCGACAAGTTTTTAGCTGAGGCTGTTAGAGTCGGACTTCTGAAGAAGGACCCCTTGGTTCGCCAAGTACCCTATCCTTCTGAACTCGAAGAAAAAATTCAGGCCATGGAAAATCTACTAAGAGATATTTCTTGGGCTTCTCAATATCCCTTACGATGGTTAGCTCTTAAACGCCTGGAAAGAGATCCTGAGATTGGGCAAGAATGGCAGTCAGTCTCTGCCCCGGAATCTTCAAAAGATAAGAAACGCGAAACATGCTGTGATTCGGGTGATGCTTTAAACTATAAACTCAAGAATATCATTGAGCTCCCGGGGAATGATTTGCTGCAATCTTACGAGGAAGAAGGGTGGACTAAAGACCATTTTGAAATGGCTTTTGCTGATGCTAAATATAACTATATATCTCAAATTTTGCCTCGGTTTTTAATTCAAGAAGATCTGAGAAAACCTTCTCTTACTGATTCCTTAGATCGCTGGATCCTCTCTCCGATTTGGGGTTACCCCGTCATGATCCTAGTGCTTGCCCTTGTATTCTGGGCTTCTTTCATCGCCAGTGCACCTTTAGGAGAGGCCGTTTCTCAGGGCATGGCCTGGGCAGCTGATTTTTTAGTGAGCCTCTTACAATGGATCCAGGCACCTGCTTTCCTAATAAGCTTGGTAAGAGATGGAATCTTTGCGGGAGTTGGCGCAGTGTTGGCTTTTGTGCCGCAAATTGCAATCTTTTTTGCTTTCTTTTCCTTTTTGCAAGATAGTGGATATTTAGCGAGGGCAGCTTTTTTAGGTGACCGTCTCATGCAATTAATGGGATTACATGGTAAGTCATTCTTCTCTTTAGTGTCCAGTTTCGGATGTAATGTACCTGGAATTATGGCTACAAGAACTCTCGAAGATCCTAAGGATCGATTGATTACGATGCTGCTCAACCCTTTGATACCATGTGTTCCGCGCTTAGGGGTTATGAGCGCTGTAGTTGCGGCGTTTTTTCCGGGAACCCGCGGGGCGATGATTATGTTAAGCCTCTTGCTGATAAGTATGCTCCTTGTTATGATTTCTGCTTTATTTATGAGAAAAGTCGTAGATCAGAAGGAACGTTCGGCCTTCGTTATGGAATTGCCTTTATATCATCTTCCTACCTTACGGAATGTTCTATGGCCGACTTGGCATAAAACTTATACTTTTCTTAAGAGGGCGTGGACGTTTATTTTAGCTGCTTCTATTGTAGTTTGGCTGTTAAGCTCTTTCCCTCAAGGAGTGCCAATGAACTCAACCTGGGCTGGTAAAATGGGAGAATGGCTGGAATTTATCGGAAAGCCTTTGGGGTTTGACTGGAAGATTATGGTGGCTATTATTTTTGGCTTTACAGCCAAAGAAACGACCCTATCGACTCTCGGGATTTTGTATGGCGTGGCAGCTGATGCCTCACAATCAATTGCTCAGGCAATGACAGGGGCTATGTCTCCTTTAAGGGCTTATACTTTTTTAGTTGTCTATATGCTTTATATTCCCTGTTTAGCCTCGGTAGTGACTACCTATAAAGAATCAGGCAGTCTGCGCTGGACAGCTTTTGGAATTGCTTATAATTTGATATTGAGTTTCATTATAGGGTGGATTATCTTTCACGGAGGTCAAGCGATGGGCTTTCAATAACTGATTATTTCTCCCTGGAGGTGGTCTCGATGCTAACCGGAATTTTAAATGTCTTAGCACGTCAAGAATCGTTATCAATGACGCAGCTGGCTCAAGAATTAAATTCTTCGCCGAGAGAACTTGAAAGTGCCCTAGAACAAATGGAACATATGGGCTATATTCGCAAGCAAATCTATGGACAGACTTGCGGTGCGGGCTGTAGTTCCAACGAGTGCAGTAGTCATTGCGAAGGATGCGGATTTGCTTCTCCTGAAACTTACTCCTTCTGGGTACTTACTGAACGGGGTAAATCTCTAAGCCGTAGTTAAGTTACCATGAAGTATTTATGAATATTGAGAAATATGGTATGATCTAACTATTGGCTGGTGAGTTTACTACTGATTGAAGGGAGCTTAGTTCCTGATGAGTAGACCCCGAGAAGAAAAGTATCAAGCCATTCTTGATGCGGCAACTGAGGCATTTGCAGAATATGGTTTTTTCAATAGTCAGATATCTAAAATTGCTAAACTGGCCGGAGTTGCCGATGGAACAATCTACCTCTATTTTAAGAATAAAGAGGATATTCTTATTAGTCTATTTACAGAACGAATGGGGAAGTTTATAATCGAGGTCCTTCAAGAAATTGAAAAATGTCAAACCGCAAAGGAACGACTATTACGTATTATTAAGACCCATTTGCGATATATGCAGGAAAATCGATCCTTAGCTATGTTTACTCAAATTGAGTTGAGGCAATCAAATCCAAAGATTAGAGAAGCAATTTCCGGCCCCGTGCGCGAATATTTTCATTGCATCGAGCAAGTTTTGACTGAAGGAGTTAATAGTGGCGAATTTACGTTGCCTGACATCGTGGTTGGACGTCAAATGCTTTTTGGGACTCTCGATGCTATGGTCAGTGATTGGGTTATCTCTAAAAAGCCAAGAGCTCTGGAAGATTTGGAAGATACTGCCTTCGATCTTATGTGCGGGGCTTTCAGAATCCGAGATGGCAATTAAGGCGGATATTTTGGTTAAAAATGCATTAGAAGTTTCAAGAAGGAAATGCCTAAGCAAATCCTTCTTTTTTTTACGAAAACGGATTTTGATCCACTTGGATCCACTTGTAAGATTGCCACTTCTTCAAGTGGAAGCGGTTCCCGCGATCACATTAGTTATGGGCTTCAGCAGTAGCTGGATGAGTTCACTTTGTTCCCCAATTGCACTGCTAATACCTGGACAGCTAGACAACACCTATTCCATCGCGTATTATTTATAGGAATATCTAATACTATGGAGAGTATGAAGTTAAGAATGGGAGTAAGTATATGAATTTTTCAGGTAAAGATAAAGCTGCTTATGTTCAAGAAACATTTAATTCGATTGCTGGGCATTATGATTTGATGAATAGCTTAATGAGCTTGGGAATGGACAAACGTTGGCGGCGGATTGCAGTTCAGCAAGTCGGCGCCAAACCAGGTATGACTATTCTTGATGTTTGTTGCGGGACTGGACAATTTTCCTTGGAATTGGGTAAAACGGTCGGAAAAGAAGGTAAGGTGATTGGCTTAGATTTCTCGCAAAAAATGCTTGATGTAGCCCAACAGACACTTGCTCAATCTGAAAAAAAAGGGCGAATTCAATTTATTCAGGGAGATGCCATGGAACTTCCTTTTCCAGAGAGTACTTTCGATGGGGTTACGGTAGGATGGGGATTGCGAAATTTACCAAATCTAAGAAAAGGCATCCAGGAAATGATCCGAGTCGTTAAGCCTGGCGGGAAGGTTGTTTCCTTAGATATGGCTAAGCCAACATGCCCCGGTTTTAAGCAAGCTTATTGGTTATATTTTGATAAGTTAGTTCCGTTGATGGGGCAAATTTGGGCCAAGAAGGCAAGTGCTTATCAATATTTACATGACTCAGCAGTAGAATTTCCTGCACAGCAACAACTTACTAGAATTTTCTCCGAATGTGGTTTGAGAGATACTAAGTACATCAATTTGGCTGGCGGTGTGGTGGCTATTATAGCTGGAACAAAACCACGCTTGTAGACTGTGCTTTGGAAGTTTCAAAAATTTGATAGTTAAAATCTGCTTCCTTGATTGAACAATATGGGGAGCTAACAGAGCTGTGTTTTGCGGCTCTTTTTATTTTTTGTAAAAAATAAGTAATGATTATTCTTGATAATCGGGCATGGTTTTAATGAGAATGAACATACTAATCTCGTTCAAATAATAATTTTTAGGAGGGGCATAACTATGAAGGTTTGTGACGTTATGACAAGAACTGTTGATTGGGTAGGACCAAAAACTACGATTTCAGAAGTTTCACGGTTAATGAAAAAAGATGATGTTGGATCAATTCCAATTTGTGATAACAATAAAGTAATTGGTATGATCACAGACCGAGATATCGTTTTGAATGTAATAGCAGTCGGCAAAGATTATAACACAGCTGTAGTACAAGATGTTATGAGTAAGAATGTTGTTAGTGTTTCCTCCAATCAGGACGTTCATGAGGCAGCCGATTTAATGTCTCAATATCAAATTAGAAGACTTCCAGTCGTGGATCAAGATAGATTAGTAGGTATTGTAGCTATTGGAGACTTGGCTATTGAAAGAATTCATGTTAATGAAGCAGGGGATGCTCTAAGCGATATTTCTCAAGGCGCCCATCAGAACTTGAACTAAACGGAAAGGATGAAGCGTAAATGGCCGATTTGCGTGATCGAATGGATTTAGGGACATGGGGGGCGTTTCGTACAGGTTGGTGGGTTTTGCATGTGGTTGGAATTGTAGTCGTAGGATACATTGGCTATTGGTTAGCTAAAATGTAAATAAGAGATCACTGCTAAAGTAGTGTTGTGACAATTTCACACACTACTTTATTTTATGATAAAATAAACGTAAAGCGCCGAGGAAAGGATGTTTTGACGAGTGACAATTAATATCGGTTCACGAGGACAAGCAGAAACAACTGTAACCTTAGCAAATACTGCGAAGACTATGGGCAGCGGGGGATTGGAAGTATTCGCCACACCCGCCATGGTAGCCCTTATGGAGCAGGCTGCAATGAATGCTTTTGAATTGTCTGAAGGGCAATCAAGTGTAGGGACGTCCTTAATGATTACCCATTCTGCTGCCACTCCTATAGGCTGTAAAATAACCGCGACTGCTGAGTTGATTGAAATTGATCGCAGACGGTTAGTTTTTAGGGTGGAAGCCAGTGATGAAGCTGGACAGATTGGTTCTGGCAAACATGAACGTTTTATCATTGAAGCAGAACCCTTTTTGAGTAAGGCACAAAAACGAAACCAGAGGATATAATAATGGAAGGTTTTTATACACTTTCCCAAAAGACAATATCTGAGCAAACTATTGATAAATCACGTTTCATCGGTATCGGAACCGCTGTTCATTCCCTAGAGCAAATTAATCAGGCTATGGAAGGAATTCGCCAAGACTATCCAAATGCCCGACACTATGTTTATGCTTATCGTTTACACGAGGGTAATTTAGAGAAAGCGTCTGATGACGGAGAGCCGCAGGGTACTGGTGGGCGTCCAGTATTAGACATTCTTAAACATCAGAACCTCTGGAACGTTTTACTGGTTGTTGTTAGGTATTTTGGGGGAGTACTTCTCGGTACGGGAGGCCTGACAAGAGCATACGGCAGCACTGCCAAACAGGTATTTGAGGGGGGTCAATTAGTTCAATTGACCCTTTTTCATCAATACCAATTATCTCTATCTTACGAATGGTATTCTTCATTGAAGTATCAATTTGAGCAACGGAATTGGCGTATCCGCGATGAAGAATTCCTGGAGCTCATTCATTTCATAATTTCTGTTCCGGAAAATCAAACGGATTTATTCTTGAAATGGTTAGCTGATTTCACTAGAAATCAAGTTAAATATGAAGATAAAGGACTTGTGTGGGAATAGATCAAGAGTAATATTAAATTTAAAAATATAAAAATAATTTCAAAAAGTTAAATTTTAGGAAATATTTAAAAGAGTTAAACTTTGAGAAAGTGAATACAATCACTTTCCTTTTTGGAGGTAATCTGTTATTATTAAAGTGAAACATGGAACTATTGAATATATTTATAGGAGCGTGTGTATATGTTAACTTGGGTAGGAACAATAATGATCGGTTCTTTTCTTTTAAGCTGTACTGCAGTAGTTGTAACATCTGGTGTACAAATTTTAAGATCTATCCGTAAAGTTCCTATTGATGGCGGTTTTGTTTCACGGACTCAAGAAGCCTGATACAGGTAATTATGGCAATTTAAAGTAGAATATAAGAGAATGAATGAATCCAAAACTCCGCATTCTTAAAGCAGCGGGGTTTTTTTCTTTCTAAATCATAAATTATGACATTAATTCGCTATTATCTTGGAATGCCTGCAAACTATAGCTGAAAGAAGAAGGAGAAAGTAATTTTCTGTCGAATCTAATTAAAGATTGTACAGATGGAGGGGGGACCCGTATTCTGGCATATGAAGTTATTGTTTTTTTGGGAAGTGTTCCATTTATAGCCTTTATCACTTTGCGAGCAAATACTTGGGGATTGACCAAAAGAAGTGCTATTCTAATAGCCTTCTTATTGTGTGGAGATGTTATGGTTTTCCCTTTTGCCCTTCAGTCTGGACGAATAGGGCTATGGTTGATTTTAACCACGATTCTCATATTCGCGGGCGCTGCTTGGCCGAGTATTATGAAAACCGTGAGAAAGCAGAATACGAATTCCCAGAAAGACGCCTATGCTGAAACAGAGAATAGAGACCTCAGAAATGAACAAATTAATCTTAATCCTATGAATTTACTAGACCAAAGTATTTGTTTAAAAGGACTTAAAATCAATGATAACGATGGGCCTCATGATGATAAAGAACCTTTTAATGACTATCAAAGTTTTAGTGAATCAGAAGGTAATAGGAAGGAAAGCAGTTCTCAACAAACTCAAAAGCCTTCTGAATTCATCACCTTTGAAAGTACCGATAGTATAGAGAGTTCTAGGATAGAATTGATCAACGTGCTGAAAGAAAGAAAACCGGTAGAGGAAGTCGAGGCCCTCGAAGAACCGATAATGGAAACCGAGGTGCCAGAAGAACCGGTAGAGGAAGTCGAGGCCCTCGAAGAACCGATAATGGAAACCGAGGTGCCAGAAGAACCGGTAGAGGAAGTCGAGGCCCTCGAAGAACCGATAATGGAAACCGAGGTGTCAGAAGAACCGGTAGAGGAAGTCGAGGCCCTCGAAGAACCGATAATGGAAACCGAGGTGCCAGAAGAACCGGTAGAGGAAGTCGAGGCCCTCGAAGAACCGATAATGGAAACCGAGGTGCCGGAAGAACCGGTAGAGGAAGTCGAGGCCCTCGAAGAGCTGATAATGGAAACCGAGGTATCTGAAAAATCCGTTATGGAAGAAGAGATACCTAAAGAAGCAAATTCAGATGAGCATTTAGATCAATTAACTTTAGATGAGCTTCTTAACTTAGGCTTTAACGAAAAATTTGCAGGGAATTTTGCTCAGGCAGCTGTTTATTTTCTTCAAGCGTTATGTCTAGAACCTAAGCCAGATATAGCATTTTATTTAATCCTTGATTGCTATTGGCTCTGGAAAAATATTGGGGAATCTTATTACGCAATTTCTAGGATCATGGGTTACGCCCAGAAATATAGACCGCAATTTAGTTCGGATTTACAATTTCAATTTGAGGTCTGGTTAAAGAAAGAAGATCTCGAGAAATATTTATATTAATAGGGGGCTGGTTTTTAAAATGAAACCTACGAAAGAAATTATTGGATTAAGGATTATTAGTATTGCTGATGGTACTCAAGCAGGAGCTGTAAAAGATATCGTTCTTAATCCCCAAGAAAAAACATTAGACTTTGTGATTGTTGATCAGCCTACAGATTTTTTGGGAGCGAAAATTATCGCCTTTAAAGATATTCTGGGTATAGGTGAATTTGCAATGACAATTCCCAACCCTGGTGTTATTCAAGATGTTGCTCAAAATACGGAGGCTCAAAAATTATTAAATCTTGATACAAGAGTTATAGGCACAAAAGTATTAACCAAAAAAGGACAGTTGATTGGAGAAGTAACGGAAATACTCCTCGATGAAGAAACAGGACGGATTTCTGCTTGTATCTTCGAGTCTAATGGACAGGTCCATGAGATCGGAGCTGAGAAAGTTATAACTTTAGGAAAAGAGTTACTCATTATTGAAGGATTTTCTGCAGAAGGGGAGAAAGAGAAGCAACAACTTAGCAACGTTGATCCTGTAGTCAACAGCATTACTGAACCTACAGGTGTACAAGAGGTAACTCCCGCTACAGCTGTACAAGAGGTAACTTCAGCTAAAGTTGAAGAAGGGGATAAAGGGTTTAACCTTTTTGAACAACGCCAACTGCAATATTTTATCGGCAAAATGGTAGAGAAAGATATTGCTTTGGATAACGGAAATATTTTGCGAGCGGGTGAACGGATTACTCCGGAGATGATATCGTTTATCACTTCACGCAGCACCCTTATGGAAATCACATCTCATTTACAGAAAAACTAAGGAACTGAAAAACAATGAAAAGGGCTGGGTTCATTCTGACTGTGTTACTCGTTCAATTATGTGTAACTTTAAGTTTGGGGAGCGTTGCAACTTATGCGAGTACACACGATCGCGCACCTTCAGGTTTAATAATTTGGGGCCGGAATTTTTCTGGTTTGAATCGAGCTGAAATAGCTTCCGAATTGAAAAAGGAAATTCCCGATGTTATTGTCTATCAAGGGAAGAGTTTTCCTTTAAAATTAGAACGGTCTTACGCTAAAATTGATAACTGGTTAAACCAGATATTTCCACCAGTTTCCGGGGTATGGTACTTGGATGTATTACAAAGTTTAATGCATAAACCTGTATTGAATCCAGTTCTCGAATTAGATCGAGATGATATCGTTTCTCAATTAAAAGCTATAGGGGCTCAAATTGATAAACCCATGATTCCTGCAACAATTTCTTATTTGAATCGGCATTTCGAAAAAACTTCAGGCCAAAATGGTCAAGCTCTAAATATTGATGCGACTTTTCATAAAATTACCAATGATCATGTAAACAAACAAGTTGAAGCAGTAGTTCAAAAAATCTCGGTCCAGCCTACTCCAGTCGAAATCGACAAGATAAAAGATGTTTTAGGAGATTATACTACCTATTTCAACCCTCAAGATGCTCCTCGAACTCAAAATGTAAGATTAGCGGCTAATGCCATCAATAATTACTTAATTGCTCCTGGAAAGGTTTTTTCCTATAATAAAGTAGTTGGGGAACGTACCGAGGCGGCAGGATATCGACCAGCATATATTTTTGTGGGTCAGGAAGAGATAAAGGGCGACGGAGGAGGCGTATGTCAAGACTCCAGTACCTTATTTCAAGCGGTTTGCGAGGCAAATCTGAAAGTAGTGGAAAGGCACATGCATTCTTTGCCGGTATCCTATGTTGCTAAGGGTCAAGATGCAACGGTTGCCTATGGCTTGCTTGACTTCCGTTTTCAAAATGATACGAAGGGTTATCTTCTCGTCAGCGCACTTACAGGTGAAAATTGGTTGAGAATAAGACTATTTGGAGTGGCTGATGCTAATCACCCTGCTCAACAACCGGATGGCTATCCGGTTCGTCCCAATATCTTCAATGAAGATTTTAAATAGTCTCTATAATCCTTCAAGATAATTGAGGGATTATAGAAAGCTCCCTAGTTAGAAGGTTAAGACCTTGACTAGGGAGCATCTATTTTCACCTGCGGACAATGTATGGTTGAGAAAATTCAGATCTTTATCCAATCTTAAGACTTGAGTACACTATCTCAGAGATATTGCGCTATTAATTTAACAGCAACTAAAAGTGACATTGTGATAAAAATGGGTTTTACAAGAGCCGCACCGCGACGAATTGCAAGTTTTGTTCCTAAGAGTGAACCAAGAATCATAGAAATTGCCATTGGAATTCCGTACAGGAAAAGAATTTTTCCATTCCATGCAAAAAGTATCAACGAGGCAAAATTACTAACAAAATTCAATACCTTCGAGTTTGCTGATGCGGCAACAAAATCGAAACCGAAGAGGGATATGAAGGAGAAGATTAAGAAGGATCCGGTTCCTGGCCCGAAGAAACCATCATAAAAACCTAAAACTAAAGCAAAGAAGCAGCCGGCTATAAGTTTTGCAGGTATCAATTGTTGAAATTTGTTCTCCATGCCTAAGTTTTTATGTAGTATCGTATAAATACCGACAATCAGGACTAAGACTAAAACAGCTTTATTAAGAAATTGAGAGCTGACGCTGAGAACGGCCCAAACTCCCAGTAAAGCACCGATAAAGGTAAAAGGAATCTGCCATTTAACTAAAGGAAAATGTACTTTTCCTGAACGTGCGAAGGTTATGGAACTGTTTAGGGAAGCAGTGCAGGCAGCAAATTTATTAGTTCCAAGGGCAAGATGAGGAGGGACTCCAATTACTAATAATGCGGGAAGGCTAATGAGTCCTCCGCCCCCAGCAATTGCATCAACTGCTGCAGCAAAAAAACCCAGAGCGCTGATAATTAGAAGATTAAGCCACATATAAATACCTCTCTTTAACCAATTTGCCGAAGGCTTCTTTAGTATACCGCTAGAGAGACTATTCGTCATCATATTTTATCCTTTGGCAAGTAGCCTGGCACATTGTAGGCCTACTGATGGGAGTAAGCGAAGTGTTGTAAAGCTAATATGGAAGTTAACTCTGCGGATTATGGAATTGATTCATGACGTCGGGTGGAGGTAAGAAAGGGAAAAATAATGGATAAGATAATGGATAAGATAATGGATAAGATAATGGAAGCTTCTGATTTAGAGTTTATTTTTACTGCCTTGCAAAAAACGTTCCCTGATGCTCACTGCGAGCTTGAATTTCATACACCTTATGAACTGCTGATCGCAACGATTTTATCGGCTCAATGTACAGATGAGAGGGTGAATCAAGTTACGGCAGCGCTATTCCAAAGCGCCAATACCCCTGAAAGCATTCTTGCTTTAGGTTTAAATAATCTTGAACGTGAAATTCGGTCTTTGGGTTTATATCATAACAAGGCCAAAAGCATTCTTGCTGCTTCACAACTATTGGTCGAAAAATACTCAGGAGTAGTTCCCGATACTATTGATTTATTGAGAAAGCTCCCTGGTGTAGGACGTAAAACGGCAAATGTTGTTGCAAGTAATGCCTATGGAGTTCCGGCCTTAGCGGTAGATACTCATGTGTTTAGAGTAGCTCATCGGTTAGGTTTAGCGGAAGGCAATACCCCAGAAAAAGTGGAAAAAGAATTAATGAATGTATTTCCGCGCGAACGTTGGTCGGATCTTCATCATTTATTTATTTTCTTAGGCAGACGCATCTGTTTTGCTCGAAAACCAAATTGCCCGGAGTGTCCTCTCCCATCGGTTTGTAAAATGTTCAAGAGTACTGAACTCTAAACGACAATATTCTTTAATCTTCTTTTTAAAGGTCTTTCATGTTAGAATATATTTCTAAACACATAGATGGTGTTTTGAAGGGAAACTTCCTATTAGTTAGATAAAAGTAAATCTATCTGAGAATCGAAAGGGTTGGAACTATGAAATTTATACGCTTTTTGGATCAGAAGAACGATATTAAATTTGGAGTTCTAGAAGGCACAAGAATTCAATTACTTGATCGAACATTTCTGGATTCTCAAAGACAATTGACTAATCAATGGGCGGAACTTAAAGAAGTTCGTATCTTAGCGCCGGTTGAACCTAGTAAAGTAGTATGTGTCGGCTTAAATTATTCATTACATGTCGAAGAAATAAAGCAATCATTACATCTTAAAGAAAAGGATTCTTCGGCACCTAACGATCCCGTTATTTTTTTGAAACCTCAAACCAGTGTCATAGGTCCCGAAGACAATATTATTTATCCCAAAATTAGTCAAAGAGTCGATTTTGAAGCCGAGCTTGCTATAGTAATTGGGAAAACCATTAAAGGAGTAACTGAGGAGGAAGCCTTTGACGCCATCTTGGGCTATACTTGCGCCAACGATGTAACGGCAAGGGATTTACAGCAAAAGGATGGTCAATGGACTCGCGGAAAATCCTTTGATACGTTTTGCCCGCTTGGTCCCTGGGTTGTGACGGATGTTGACCCAAGCAATCTGGAAATTCAACTTTCCCTGAATGGAGAAATCAAGCAATCTTCAAATACAAAGTATTTTATGGCCTCTGTACCTAAGCTTGTAAGTTTTATATCCCAAGTTATGACCCTGTTCCCAGGTGATGTTGTACTTACTGGCACCCCAGAAGGTGTTGGCCCGATGCAGCCTGGGGATGAGGTTGTCGTTAAAATTCCGGCGATCGGTGAATTACACAATAGAATAATTGCTGAACGAGTTTCCTAAGAACGTTTAACTTGCTAAGGTAGAACCTATATGGGGGTGATGACATGATCCGAATTGGGCATAACCCAAATACAAACATGTTGCCGATGTTTCATTTTTTGCCTAAAGAACATCCACTTCTGACCTCGGTTACAGCAGAACCTACTGGGCATAATGCTATGTTGGCTGAGGGTCAGATAGATATGGCGCCAATCAGTGCATTTTCCTATGGCGAGCATTGGCAAGATTATTTTATTCTGCCTAACCTTTCGGTTTCCACGAAGGGACGAGTTGGGTCAATTCTTTTGTTTTCTAAAGTACCTTTAGAGAATTTAGATGGCCTGACCGTTGCGCTAACAGATATGTCAGCAACCTCGGTTAATCTGACGAAGATCCTACTCCATCGCTTTTATGGAGCCTTTCCCAAGTATGTAACCTTGCCTTCAAATTTAAGCGATATGTTCCTGCAGGCAGACGCGGCTCTCTTGATAGCCGATTCTGCTATTCGGGCAGCACAAGCGAAGCCGGATTGTTTGATTTACGACTTGGGAGCTGAATGGTTAAAACAAACAGGTCATTCTATGACTTATGCTGTCTGGGCCTTTCCGAAAAAGTTGTTGACTCAGCAGGCTGAAGAAATTAAGAATGTTTATCATCTGCTGTTGGAGGCAAAATCTAAAGCTTTGAATCGAATGGAGGATATCGTTCAGTCTTGCCAGGTGATGCTCGGCGGATCCAGTGATTTTTGGAAGGATTACTTTACGCAGTTTCATTATGATTTAGGCCCTGCATTATTGTCCGGGCTGCAAAAATATTTAGATCTCTGTTATGAGGAAAAATTACTGCCTAGCCGTCCAATGATTGAGCGTTGGCCGGAGGAATAAGGTATGAGGTATTGGGTGTATCTTGCTCGATGTGGAGATGATACAATCTATACTGGTGCAACTACGGATCTCGAACGAAGAGTGCGTGAACATAACGGGGAGGGTTCCGGAAGGCAAGGAGCAAAATACACTGCGTCTCATGGCCCTGTATCCTTGGTTCAGGCTTGGGAGGTCAACTCTTGGGGGAATGCTCTGCGTTTGGAGTATGCTATTAAACGGTGTAATCGAGCGGAAAAACTTCGTCTAATAAAAGAACCTTGGAAAATTTGCCGTGTTGCTGAAAGACGACAGTTGACCTTCTGCATTTCAGTCGCGACAAAAGAACTACGTTCAGGTAAAGCTGAACATCACGCTGATTAAAGTATAAGGGTTAAAACCTATTTGCCAAGAATGAGGTGGATATTTTGAGAATTGCCTTAATCGCCCATGATGAAAAGAAAGCAGAAATGATAGAATTTACTAAAACGTATAAGGATCTTTTAGCTCAATGTCAATTAACAGGCACCGGAACAACGGGTAAATTAATTCAACAGCATGTAGGTTTGCCTGTGCAAGCGCTGTTGTCAGGTCCGATCGGAGGAGATCAGCAGATTGGCAGTCTCGTTGCGACCCAAAATCTGGATATGATTATTTTCTTGCGTGATCCTTTGACGGCTCAAGCTCACGAACCGGACATTGCGGCTTTGTTAAGAGTATGTGATGTACACAATGTTCCCTTGGCGACGAATCGAAAAAGTGCGGAAATTTTAATGGCTTATGTAAAACTTTGCTTAGAAGAGCTGTAGGTTAAATCAAGTCAAACGCTTTGAAGAAACGAATTAGGATTGTGTCATTAAGAAACTCCGCCAGAATGTGTGCGGAGTTTTCTTGCCAGGATGTCTAAGTGCTTATTTATGATTTAATTGAGCGTCGACCTTTATTTTAGAATAGGGGTTAAACGTTATATATACTTCCACCTAAAAATTCTCGGAGAATCGAGATAAAAGGAATTGAAGTAACATCCAGGGGACTAAAAAACGAAAGCAAGGTTAAGAGATGAGCTGCTGTTTGATAGTGAGGGGAATTGGGAGCTATCAACTGCAGAAGCTGTTCAGCATAGGGTCGAAGGGCATTCAATTCATAGAGAAGGCTCGAGTTAAACATAACATCTGCCTCCTCCTGATAGGGGAAAATATTATGGTTTTCCCCGCGTCGAACACTCTCCCATTGTGCCAGTGTTCGCTCAGGATTAATACCGCGAAACTGATTGTCGCGAACGATACGGCGAATAAGTCTGACTTCTGTTGTTGGGACTCTGGTATAGTCATCAATATTTAACTGGAATAAGGCACTGACATAGATCTTAAACATTTGGTTTCTGTCCAGCGAGGGTATTAAACTTGGATTGAGAGCGTGAATTCCTTCGATAACGAGGATTTCGTCAGGGCTAAGGTGTAAGGGCTTGCCAACCGGAGACCTATGACCGCTGACAAAATCAAAGATGGGGGTTTCGACATGTTCGCCGTGAATCAGAGCATTAATATGGGCTGCAAGGAGAGGTAAATCTAGAGCTCTTAACGATTCGAAATCATATTGCCCATTAGCGTCACGCGGAGTTTCTTCCCGCGAAAGAAAGTAATTATCTAAAGAGAGAGCGATTGGCCGTAAGCCGCTGACACGCAGCTGTGTTGACAATCGTTGAGCAAAGGTTGTTTTTCCGGAAGAAGAAGGACCTGATATGAGAATGATACGGACATTACGCCGATGTTCATAAATTCGGTCGGCGATAGAAGATATCTTCTTTTCGTGTAGGGCTTCTGCTAAGCATATAAGGTCATTTGAACCATCCGCAGATATGATCGAGTTGACATCGTCTACTTTAGTGAGATGTAAATTTTCCAGCCAGCGCTGACTTTCTGAAAAGGTTGACGATAGTTTTTCCGGGGGCACAAAGGGAGCTAGGGTTTCTGGATGGTTAGCATTGGGAAAGAGTAAAATAAAACCCGGAGGGAAATGAATCAATTGGAAGTACTTTAAGGAACCTGAACGATTAAGAGGAGGATAAAGTGTTTTAAATTCTAGATTGTCCAAGCGGCAATGGTATGAGTTATCTCGATTTGACTCAAAAGAGATGGGCTGATCCGCTAATACCCAGCTTTTTAAAGTTTCCTCAAGTTTCATGACTTCCCTTGATGACATTAAAGAATCTTCAAGTTCACAATAGACTCCATCAAGGATAGAGTGAGAGATTTTAAGCTGTTCATCCGGAAAGAGCTTTTTTGCAGCTCCGATTAGGCCAAGGATCAAACTCTGACGATATCTGCGAATTGAGTAATCAGACATTCTGGCACCGCCTTTCAAGTGATGAAGTTGTCATTATGATATTCCACATAATATTCCACATAATATCTCAACTTTCCTTTAAGAAATAAGCAGAGAATTGCCTTTAATAATAGTAACTCAGCTAGGTTTGTCAATTTAGAAGGAATTTGGCCACTTACCGCGAATATACTGCGAATAAGATGGTACATAAAAAATAAAATTAAAGTCAAGGAGGGAAATGAAATGTATGAAAGCACTCGGGGTAATTTATCGGGGCAAAGTGCTTCCCAAGCAATAGCATTAGGTATGGTACCCAAAGGAGGTCTATTTGTCCCATCGACGTTTCCCGCCTTAAAATGGCAAGAACTTCAAGGGTTGTCCTATCGTGAAGTGGCCAAACGAGTTATGGCGGATTATTTACCGGATTTTCCTGAAGAAACTCTTGATAAAATTGTGAATGTTTACAATGATGGAACCTTTGACGGGCAAAATCCAGCGCCTCTCGCTTCAGTGGGCAATTTTGGAGTGCTTGAACTTTGGCATGGTCCAACTTCGGCTTTCAAGGATATGGCTTTACAAGTATTACCTGACTTATTGAACGTTAGTCTAAAACATATAGGCCTTGATGCGGAAGTTTTAATATTAGTTGCAACGTCGGGAGACACAGGAAAAGCTGCCTTGGAGGGTTTTAAAAACCGTGAAGGTATGCATATCGCCGTATTTTATCCTCAAGGAGGAGTAAGTCCTGTGCAGGAGCGGCAGATGACCACTACTGAAGGATCTAATACCCATGTTATTGCTGTCAAAGGTAATTTCGATCAATGCCAGACCGCGGTTAAACAAATGTTCGCCTCGGAAGCTTTGAAAGCCAAGCTGTGGGAAAACAAGTTAGTGTTCTCTTCGGCTAACTCCATTAACTGGGGGAGGCTCTTGCCGCAGATTGTTTATTATTTTTGGGCCTATTTACAGGCGGTTGAACAGCAAAAGGTCGTTCCCGGCGGAGTAATCAATGTAGTTGTGCCAACCGGGAATTTTGGAAACCTCTTGGCAGCATACTATGCTCGGCGCATGGGTGTACCTATTGCCAAAATTATTTGTGCATCCAATAAAAACAACGTTTTAACTAATTTTTTTGCAACGGGCGAATACCAAAGCCAACGTCAATTTTATCAAACAATTTCTCCATCTATGGATATTTTAATTTCCAGTAATTTTGAACGTTTCTTGTATGAGATGAACGGACGAAACGCTGACCTCATTAACAGCTGGTATGATCAGAAAAACCTGGGATCCTTTAAGGTTGATTCCCAAACTCTCAAAAATTGCCAGGAGATTGTGTTTGCCGGCTGGGCAGATGAAGATGAAACCTTAGCCACGATTTCCCATAGTTTTAAAGCATATCAATATGTTTTTGATCCTCATACTGCTGTGGGTATGAAAGTCTATGAAGACTATTGTGCTTCGAGTCATGACACGACCTTCACTGTCATCGCATCAACGGCCAGTCCATTTAAATTTGCATCTAATGTTTTAATTGCCTTAGAGGGAACTCAAGGGAAGCAGAGAGATGAATGGCAGGCCCTGAAAGGTTTGAGTCAATTAACAAACTGGGAAATTCCTCAAGGATTACAGGGTTTAGATAAAAAGAAAGCAAAGATCGTTGATTCCTGTCAACCGGAGAAGATTGAAGAAATGTTACAAGGATTATTTATCAAGTAAATTTTTTCCGGGAACTAAGTTTAAGAAGGATGACTGTGAAGATATAAAAAGAGCCTTTTAGTATCATTAGCATACTAAAAGGCTCTTTGCTGCTTAAGACTCCTAAAAAATAGTTTCATCAGGAAGAGCTTTGGGGTAGGAACCCAGCAATTTAACGGAGATATTTTCTTCCCGTAGGGCCCAGAGAACTTCTTGGATGGGGGGAGCAAAAACATAGCCATCCACATCAATGAAGAAGACATACTCCCCAAGTTTTCGTTTAGAGGGACGAGACTCAATTCTAGTAAGGTTAATAAGGCGTTTGGAAAATTCGCCTAGGATCGAATATAAGGATCCCGGAGTATTATTGGCAACGATGAGCAATGAAGTTTTGTCGTTTCCATCAGACATATCTGCCAGACGATGGCCTACGAGGACGAATCTGGTAGGATTAAGAACGACGTCTTGAATACGTTCCGCGAGAATGTGGAGGTTATAGAGGCTGGCAGCTCGCCGCGGACCGATAGCAGCCCAATTTTCTCGAATTGAAGAGATTCTTTGTGCAGCTTCTGCCGTGCTAAGACAAGTAATTTGTTCAATCTGAGGAAGATGCGTTTCCAAGAAATCTCGACATTGGCCAAGTGCCTGTTCGTGAGAGTAAATGCGTTCAATTTGCTGCAAAGGCATCGGCTCGTGAGTTAGGAGGCATTGGTCAATGGGTTGGACAAATTCATAGCTGATAAAGAGATGTTCTGTTTGGCCAAGGATATCCATGGTTACGCCAACTTGTCCTTCTGTTGAATTTTCTAAAGGAATAAAAGCCCAGTCAATCTTCTTTTCTTCACAAGCAAGAAGCAGGCGCGGAATGGTGGGAAAGGGGATCAACTGCGGTGGGGATAGGCTAAATTCAGAATGGTCTGTTAGAAAAAGATGGATTGCCTCTTCAGAAAAACTTCCTTTTGGGCCCAGATAACCCATCGTAGACATGATGTTGTCTCCTTCCTCTATAAAAAATCATCTGTCCCCTCTTTCTAAAAGATGAAACAGACTTCGAGAATATCCTCATTATCTCTTATCATAATACAGATAAACCATGCCAGCAAGTCGTACAATAAAAGTATTTTAATAGTCACTTTGTTTAATAAGATACTTGCGCAGAGAGAAAGAATTTAGTAAAATTGAATCAGAAGGTTGGGGAACCTTCTAGGGGATCAGTGGACAAGGTGAAGAAGCAGGCAGTGGAACGTACGCTGCCTGCTTCACTTTTATCCTGTTAATGAGTGCTGACTATAAGAAAATGCTGAATATGGAGAGATGTAACGTTGGCATTGGAAATTGAACGGAAATTTTTGGTAATGCAAGAGAACTTACCGGAATTGCACGGAGGTCAATACATAATTCAAGGATATTTATCAGAACTGCCGTCAATACGCTACCGTTTTCTTGAGAATTCTATTACGATAACCGTTAAAGAATTACGGTCTGATGGCAGCCGTCAGGAGATTGAAACATCCAATCCATCTTCAACTCAAGAAGAGCGGGATGCTCTAAAGAGGATATCTCTTGCCCCTCCAATCGAAAAAATCAGGTATAGGCTGCCTTATGGAAGCCTGATCTGGGAAGTTGATGTATATCAAATGGAAAATCAGGGCTTAATAACGGTTGACGTCGAAATACCTGAGGTGGGTTATCCCTTAACGTTTCCAAAGTGGGTTAACTGGGAACGGGAAATCACCAATGATTCAAAATACTTTAACGTAAACTTAGCTAGAAAGCCATATATGACGTGGCCGATTACCTAATTTAAGAAGTGGTTAAGACCTTTCACATAAACTTAATTAGGAAAATGGTATTTTTGTTGGGTATGTATATAATAAGTGTGACGAACATCAAGGAGGGAATTTTGTGGAACAGCGACGACTTAAGCTCAGAGATGAACTTCCTGAGACCTCAAAATGGCGACTGGAAGATATATTCAGGACGAATGACTTATGGGAACAGGAGTATGCCAATATCGAAAGGCTTTTAGATGAAGGTAAAAAATTCGAAGGTCACCTCGGAGATTCTTCGAGTGTTTTAGTTTCTTGTTTTGATTGGATGGATGACCTCAGTTTACGAATTGAAGAAGTTTACTCATATGCCCGAATGCGCAGGGATGAGGATAATCGTCAGGCAAATTATCAAGCAATGACGGACCGTGCAGGAGCTCTTGCAGTAAAGGTAAGCAGTGCAGCTGCTTTTGTTGTTCCTGAATTGTTAGCAATGCCCGAGGGAAGACTGAATGAATTTCGGGCCGAATCTGAAACGTTAAAACTCTATCATCATGCTCTTGAAGATATTCTGCGTAAGAAAGACCATATTCTTAGTTCAAGTGAAGAGAAATTATTGGCTGGAGTCGGCGAATTAGCCGAAGCGCCGGGTGCAATTTTTACAATGGCTAATAATGCAGATCTGAAATTTCCGGCAATTGAAGATGAAGCAAGTCAAATGGTCGAGTTGACGAAAGGAAATTTCATTCATTTTATGGAGAGTTCAAAGAGAAACGTGCGTAAAGCTGCTTTTGAAACTCTCTATAAAACCTACGGCAAGCAGCGTAATACTTGGGCAGCAACTCTAAATTCCAACATCAAGTCTGATGTATTTTTTGCCAAAGCGCGCAATTATCATTCAGCAATAGAGGCATCTTTAGACGATGATCGTGTTCCCTTAAAGGTCTATGATTCTCTAATTGATACTGTTCATGATTTTCTTCCCCAAATGCATAAATATATTCGACTGCGTAAGAAAGCCTTGAATCTCACAGAATTACATATGTACGATATTTATGTTCCTATTGTACCTGAAACAACGATGAAGATTTCCTATGATGAGGCTAAATCAATGGTTCTTAAAGGTTTAAAACCTTTGGGAGCAGATTATCTCAAGGTTTTGCAAGAGGGATTTGACAATCGGTGGATTGATGTATATGAGAATGAAGGTAAGACGAGTGGGGCCTATTCTTGGGGCACTTATCGTTCTCATCCCTATGTTTTATTGAATCATCAGGATACTCTTGATTCTATGTTTACCATAGCTCACGAAATGGGTCATTCGCTGCATACCTATTTATCTAATCATACTCAACCTCATCTTTATGCAGGTTATAAAATATTTGTTGCTGAAGTGGCCTCAACGTTGAATGAGGCTCTCGTGATGGAGCATCTTCTGGATGAAACTAAAGATACCAAAACTCTTGCCTATTTAGTAAACCATTATCTTGAGCAATTCAGAGGTACAATTTTCCGACAAACAATGTTCGCCGAATTTGAAAAGAAGACCCATGCAATTGTCGAAGAAGGTGGAGCTTTGACTGCAGATCAGTTTTCTGAAATTTATCGCGACTTAAATGCGGCTTATTATGGAGAAGATATAATATTAGACGAGGAAATTGCCCTTGAGTGGGCTCGCATTCCCCATTTCTATAATTCCTTTTACGTCTATAAATACGCTACTGGTTTTTCGGCAGCTATAGCCTTCGCACGAGCAATTTTAAAGGAAGGCGAACCAGCTGTAGCTAAGTATCTTAAGTTTTTAAGCAGCGGCAGTTCAGACTATCCCATAGAATTGCTGCGAAAAGCCGGTGTTGATATGGAGACGCCGCAACCGGTTCGCGAAGCCCTTTTAGTTTTTGAAGAACTCATTGGTCGTTTAGAGGGTCTCCTTACTTGACAACGCAAGATTTTGAGGAGTAATATTAATGGCAATAGTACACGCTAGGGGTATTGAACGCTGAATGGGGGTGGACAACATGGATTTTCTAACAAGTCAAGGAAATTTTGAACAGGTTGTCCAAATTGCCAAAGGTTTCTATGCGCGCAAAGATCGGGCCCATGACTTAGACCATGCTTTAAGGGTCAGAGAGTGGGGGAAAAAGTTGGCTCTAGCAGAAGGCGCAGATGTAATAGTTATAGAACTTGCGGCTCTATTACATGATATTGGAAGATCAGGTGCTGTAGAAAAAACCCACGCCCAAAGCAGCGCAGGACTTGCAGATAACATTCTTCACAAAGCAGGATATCCTGAGACTGTTATTATAAGGGTAAAAGAAGCAATTATTGCACATTCTCGCGAAGAGGGGTATGAGCCCAAAACCCTTGAGGCAAAAATATTATATGATGCGGATAAATTGGATTTTGTAGGTGCCATTGGTTTGGGCCGCCTATTTACTTTAGGTGGAGTACAAGGTTGGCCCCTTGTGGGGGAAAATTCCTGTGAATCCTTCTATCAAGAGAAAATTCGAAGTTACCATGAGCATTTGTTTACCAAGTCGGCTCTAAATTATTTCAAGCCGTTATTTTCCTATATGGAAGAATTCTGGCATAAATTACATGAAGAAATGATTTAAATTATTCCTTTTGGGTAAGCTATGTATATTAGCTTATTTGGAAGGATTGGTTTGAATGCGTTGGTTTTGGCGTGTTTTACTTCTCATAGGGTTTATAGCTGTTCTAAAAACTTACACGTTGTCAGAACAAAAAACGTTTATTTCTTGGCCTGAAGGAGATTGGGCCCAGAAATTAAACTTTGAAGTAAAACATTGGCAAGCTATTACGCAGGACCTTCCAGAAAGCTTGGAAGTCGAAGTACGACAATTTTTAAAGGATTTTCGTGCGTCCGGAAGCGGGGAAGAAGTCTAGGTTTTCGATTGTATCTTATGCCTTTCGGTTTTATTTTAATTTCCCTTGGTCAAACGCTAAAAATATGGTATATTTAGGACTAGCGAGAAAAAAAGGAGTGAGATTTATGGTAGAGATTACAGAACTCGCAGCTCAAAAAGTTAAAGAAGTGCTTAAAAGTCAAAATAAAGAAAATGCATTTCTTAGACTTTATTTAGCAGGTGTTGGTTGAGGTGGGCCGAATTTCGGCATGACTCTGGATGAGTCAAAGACAACAGATGACATACTTGATGAAGGTTACGGCGTATCAATACTCACCGACAAGAAACTTTCCTCTTATTTAGAGGGTGCTACAATTGATTTCATTGATTCTAAGCAAGGCGGAGGATTCGAAATCCGCACAGCCAACCCTAGCAGTGACGGTTGTGGAAGCTGCGGCGGCGGTTGTTCCTGATATGTGTTTTTCAAAGAGAGCTCTCGGGGGCTCTCTTTTAGCATAATCGGTTCTCGGCATTTATCTTGGAAATTGATGAACGATTGTTACGCTAAAATAATTATGTAAGTCTGTCCGGAAAGCCTATTAAAGTAATAGAGGGAGGAAAACACTTATGACAATGATTCGCGAAGAGTCTGGACGTGCCATAATTACGGTTATCGGCAGGGATCAGATTGGTATCATCGCTTGGGTTGCAACGAAACTTGCTGAATATAACGTGAATATTTTAGATATTAGTCAGACAATCCTTAAGGAATTTTTTACAATGATCATGGTAGTCGATTTAAAATCGGCAACGTTGGAATTAGTTGAATTAGCCAATAGTCTTGAACAAGAGGGACTCAATAAAGGGTTACAAGTAAAAGTTCAGCACGAGGATATATTTACCTATATGCATCGCATTTAGCACAAAAGAATTTTAAAGAAGGTAATTGTGGAGGGAAATCGTTTATGACGATTACATTTGCTCGTGAAGAAATTCAACAAACTATCAAGATGATTCATGAAGAAAATCTTGATATTAGAACTATTACGATGGGAATTAGTTTGTTGGATTGTGTGACAGAGGATATAAATAGTTTAGAACGAAAAATATATGATAAGGTTACTAAAAAAGCAAGTCGCTTAGTGACGGTGGGAGAACAAATTTCATCTCGTTATGGAATTCCCATAATCAACAAACGTGTTTCAGTTACACCCATAGCTATCGCGGCAGCTCATTTATCCTCGGAAGGAATGGTGAGAATTGCCAAGGCCTTGGATCGAGCTGCCAAGACGTTGGGAATAAATTTCATTGGTGGGTTTTCTGCTCTAGTGCAGAAGGGATTTACAGAGGGAGACTTAGCTTTAATTGATGCTATTCCTCAGGCTTTGAGTGAAACAAATTTTGTATGTTCTTCGGTTAATATCGGAACGACTAAAGCCGGAATAAATATGGATGCAGTCAAACGAATGGGAGAAGTTATCTTAAATTGCGCTCAAAAAACTTCTGCTCAAGATGGAATTGGTGCAGCCAAACTTGTTGTCTTCTGTAATGCTCCGGAAGATAATCCTTTCATGGCAGGGGCATTTCACGGTGTTGGCGAACCAGATTGCGTGATCAATGTTGGGGTAAGCGGTCCGGGCGTTGTGGCAAAAGTTGTTAAGGAATTTCCTGATGCAGATTTTGGGGAACTCTCCAATCTTATTAAACAGACTGCTTTTAAAATTACACGAATGGGCGAACTGATTGGTCGAGCAGCATCGAAAGCTTTACAAGTTCCCTTTGGAATTGTTGATTTGTCCTTGGCTCCAACACCAGCTATTGGGGATAGTGTGGCAGAGATTTTGGAAAATATGGGCCTTGAACGTTGTGGAACGCATGGAACGACGGCTGCTTTAGCCATGTTAAATGATGCGGTTAAAAAAGGCGGCGCTATGGCTTCATCTCATGTGGGAGGCTTAAGCGGCGCATTTATCCCTGTCTCAGAGGACGCTGGAATGGTTAAAGCTGTGGAGGTTGGGGCTCTGGATCTGGATAAACTAGAAGCCATGACCTGTGTCTGTTCTGTTGGATTAGATATGATTGCCGTGCCAGGGGATGTGAGTTCTGAAACTATCTCGGCAATTATCGCTGATGAAGCTGCCATTGGGATGATTAATAAAAAAACAACTGCTGTCAGAATTATTCCTGCCATTGGTAAAAAAGCTGGGGAACGTGTGGAATTTGGAGGGCTATTGGGTGGAGCTCCGGTCATGAATGTTCATCCATTTTCCTCAAAAACCTTTATTAATCGCGGCGGCAGAATACCTGCCCCAATTACAAGTTTATCCAACTGATAGTTTTGCCTTTTTGGTGTGTAAATAACTGATTTTGTCAGAAAAACTTAGATTAGATGACAAAAGAATCTTTAATTATCTTTTTACTTTATCAAGCGACGGTATAAATGGCAAAAAGGTTTTTTACAAAGTTATGATAATCAGGTAAAATAGGCAATGTAATCACAACAATTAATTTTGCTTTGGGCTATGGAGCGTTATTCTAGTGCACGATTGGCAATCGAAGGCGGGCCTAATAATCCGCCGAGGGCATACCGATGAAGTTCCTGGTGGTGGCTTTCGACGCCCAGTCGAGGGCTGTTGCTGGGAGTTAAGGAATGAGGGGGATCCGCAATGGCATGCGGGCGCTACCCTTTTCCGTGGAGGCCTAAGTGCGTGGCTTTTATAGCTATGGCTTAGGGTAGAACCTGCATTAGGAAGGAACTTAGTGCAGTGTAGCCTGCCTTGAGGTGGAAAAGTTGGGAAGGCTTTAAGAGGTTTGGAGGGTGTTGGCCGATGCTTTTCAAACTGCCGGAAATGCTTTTCTGCAAAAGAGGCTAGATTGTCTAGGAGTGTTAAGGAAACTTCTAGAACGTTAACTAAAGAGGATTGAAGTGAGGACTAAGTGGTGATCAAGTTCTGGTGATGGCGACATCCCAGGCTGGGGAAAAGGAGAAATCGCCTTTAGGGAAACCGAAGGAACTTAGTGGGAAAACCTACTTGACCTAAGCCTCAATATTGACTCTTTAGCCTCCTATTGTCCAAATAAAGTCCGTCTCTCAAATTGAGAGGCGGTTTTTATTTGTCCTACTATCTCGACCTGTCTTCGCCAGTCATAGAAACAGTATGGACACAATTTTTATCCATCAGTGGTGCTGCCTAGCGGCATGGAGTCTGATAGTGGATAATAATTCCATGAATTATTGCAGGGATTTTTAGACATACTGGCGAATAGCCTAATATAGGCAAATAGACTAATATAAAATGCTGAATCCGAACTTATGTTAGGAGCGGGGGATTTTCTTGGGGTGAATCACGATTTCTCGTGTAGGGCTTACACCTTTAGCCCGAATCCGTCAACTAACCTCGTAAGCAAATGAAAGGTGGACTCTCATTGCTAATTTCCTCATCTGGACGGATGTGGTTAGGAAGCACAGTCCTGGCAGGTTTAATGTTGGCTGGCAGTTTGTCAGTTCCGGCGGCGGGTAAAATTGCAGCCAAGACAACTTTGATTTCCATTCCGACTGGACCCTATACTAACATCGTTCGCACACAGTTGCAGTGGCGCACTGCTTCCCTGACCTCATCTCAGGATAGTAACGATTCAACACCCGTTTTATCGGCTTCAAGTACACCAAATAACGTAACAAAATCGGCTGATAAACTGCAATCAAGAGTTGTCCCGGTGCCAGCGGAACGATCAAAAGCTATTCAAGTCGCTGCTGCGTCCCAAAAACAAGTATCGCGTTCGGTTACCTCTCAATTAATCAATAATGCTCTAAGCCTGCAGGGTGTTCCCTATCGTTTTGGGGGGACAAGTCGAAACGGCTTTGATTGTTCAGGGTTTACTCAATATGTCTATCGAGCCTCGAACACTTCATTGCCGAGAACTGCCGCAGAGCAATTTAGAACTGGAACCGGTATCAGTCGAGGGCAGCTACAGGCAGGTGACTTAGTATTTTTCTCCACCTACGCTTCAGGAGCATCTCACGTGGGTATTTATATTGGAGGAGGACGCTTTGTTCATGCTTCGAATAAAGGGATTCGGGTTACAAGTCTGAGTGATAACTATTACGCAAGCCGTTATTTGGGTGCCCGTCGAATCAATTAGACACGTTATTAAGGATTCATAAAAACAACAGCGAGAGATCGCTGTTGTTTTTATGCCCAATCTAACAACGGGGAATCCACGGGACGGGCCTATATTGAAGACATTCGCCGCTTGATTTTGTTCTTGATTCTGTTAAAGATGAATTAGTATTGCTTATATAGTTATCAGATATGTTACATTGATGTGTGCGCTTGTAGTAACATTTTCGGCATAATTCTACTCTGTAATTTAAAATCATGGAATAGATTTCTCCTCCTGTAAAGGGTTGTGTTCATCTGCTGGGTGGAAGTAATCAAAAATAGAGAGGGCAATACTTTCGGGGAGTCCTGTAGACTGAAGTTCTTCCACGGATGCCTGTTGAATTTCAGCAAGGGAAGAAAAATGCTGCAAAAGATGCTGTTTGCGTTTAGGGCCTATTCCTGTTATTCCGTCAAGAGCAGACAATGTCATATTCTTTGTGCGCTGTTGACGATGAAACGTAATCGCAAATCGATGAACTTCATTTTGAATTCGCCCCAATAATAAAAACGTTGGATGATTTCTCGCTAAAGCGATGGGGTTTCCCTCCCAATCCATAAGTTCATTCGTTTGATGGCGATCATTTTTTACCATACCTGCCACAGGAATCGTGAGTCCAAGGTCCTCTAATTCTTTTAAGGCTGCATTAATTTGGCCTTTGCCTCCGTCAACAAGTATTAAGTCAGGCAAAGGTTCATTTTCGGAAACAAGACGATGGTAGCGGCGGCGTATAACCTGACTCATAGAGGCTGTATCATCTGATATCTCCATAGGTTGTATTTTATATTTGCGATACCCCTTACGTTGAGGTTTACCGTCAATAAATTGAACCATACCGGCAACAGAATGGGTTCCAGCTGTATTGGATATATCAAATGCCTCAATTCTGTGCGGAGAGGGTATCTTTAGAAGTTCTCCAAGAGTTGTTAGAGCTTGGGTATTGTCCGACTGTTGGCGTATTTCAAGAGTAATTTGATCGTGGAGCGTTGTTTGAGCATTTGACATGGCCATCAGAACTAAATCTCTTTTTTTCCCTTTTTGGGGAATAGTAATAGGAAACAAACTCAATAAGGCCTGCGATTCTAAAGAAGGAATTAAAATTTCCTTAGGCCAGATTTTACGCTCCAGGTAGAATTGAGCAATAAAAGAAATAAATGCTTCTTCAGGATCATCATAATAAGGGAAAATAAAATTATCCCTTGCCAGCAATTTGCCTTGTCGCAGATAAAAGACCTGAATACATAATTGATCTGTGGTTTTGGCATAGCCGATAACATCTCTGTCAACAAAATCATTGAGGGTTATATTTTGTTTTTCTCCAAGTCGCTTTAAATCCTCGATGAGATCTCGATATTCTTTTGCCCTTTCGAATTGGAGAGATTCTGCTGCTGTTTGCATTTTAGCGCCTAGGAGATTCAAAACTTCACTTTGGTCGCCATTAAGAAATGTTGATGCATTCTTGGAAATTTCTTCATAGTCATTAGGCGAAACATCGCGAATACAAGGTGCCAGGCATTGATCCAGGTGAAAGTATAGACAAGAACGGGTTGGGATTTGCCGGCATTTTCGAAACGGAAAAAGCCGGTTTAGCAGTCGGGCGGCTTCTTGTGCCGCTGTGGCATTAGGATAAGGTCCAAAATATTTCCCAGTGCCCTTTTTAATTTGACGTGTGACCATAATACGCGGGTGTCTTTCATGGGTGATCATTAAATAAGGGTAAGTTTTATCGTCACGTAAAAGGATATTATACTTGGGATTATATTTTTTTATCAAATTGCATTCCAACACGAGGGCTTCGACTTCTGAATCCGTTAATATATATTCGAAATCTATGATATGGCTCACTAGACGAGCTGTTTTCCCATCATGAGACCCAGTAAAGTAAGATTTAACTCTATTTTTTAATTGCTTTGCTTTACCGACATAAATAATTTGTCCCCGATCGTCTTTCATAAGGTAGACACCCGGTTTGGGAGGCAACAAGCTCAGTTTTTGTCGAAGCAGATCCACTTTTACCACCTCTGCTCCTATTTTAGGACTCGGGTAAGCAAGATGCAAGTGCTCCGTTCATATCTGCACATTTTCAAACGTATATATGCTGTAAGTATATACAATTATGATAAATGGGGGAGAGGTTATGCCAAATACCTGGGGAAGACCGCCGCGTAGTGAGTTATGGCAGGATTTACAGGCCTTGGCCCTTTGGGTTCTTATCATAGGAGTAGTAGGGTATGTACTCTTTCCTAATTTTTTCAAAGATATTTATACTCGTTTATCAGACCCCGTCACTCAAACCAGTACTCTTAATGACAATTACACCTTAAATAGCACTGCAAATAAAAGTTATAGTTCTGCTGCGAATTCGCAAAACGTATTAGGTCAAGATTTTTCTAATCTCGCGAATGACCTTCATAATGGCAGAAGTGAGATTACCTCGGGGTATTGGATAATATTTGTTGCTGATGGAGAATTTAATCAACTTCCTGTAAGCAGTGATGCCTATGCTTTTTTGTCTAGACTAATTGAAAGTGATCAAAAAACAACGGGAAAAACCTCGGTTATTCTTGCTTCCAACGGGCAAATTCGGAAATTTGTCATAAGCGATGAAATCTATTCCATAATCAAGAACTTGGGTATCATTGGTGCACGTACTAATACTTAAGCTGATCATCTGAAAAGAAGTTTTGCACCTGCCGCAAATAAAACAATGCCTAGAAACTGCCATGGATTCCAGGGAAATCGCTGAATGCCAAACCATCCAAAATGATCGATCAGAACTGCTGTGCTCACCTGTCCAATAATAATAGCTGTCGTAGCATTGCAGACACCGATTTTAGGAATGCTGACCGCAACAAGTCCAACTATAAGGACACTTAATAAGCCTCCAAGGTAAAGAAACCAAGGAATTGATCCCCAATTATGATTATAAATTGGTATTTTGCAGACCAAAAGAGCTAACAGCGCAATAACTGTTCCAATAATATGAACGATAAAGGTCGCAGATAATAAAGAGGTTTTTTCGCTTAATAACGAATTTAATGTGCCTTGGACAGCCATAGTAATTCCTGAAATTCCGGCTATAACAAAAGGCAATGATAGAAATTTTAACATTGTTACCTCCTTAATATGACTGTAAGATATCGCCAGATTCGTAAACATCTAATCAGTATTCATTACATGGGTTAAGGGAAAAATGAAGATATCAAAATAAAGTGGAGGTGCGTCATGGATATCGATTATAATTTGATTCAACGCGCCCAGATGTTATTGACCCTTGACCATCCTCTAACTCAAGTACGGGATATTCTCTTACGAGAAGGATACCCACAAGATCAAGTTGTCGAGTTAATGGATGCAACTGAAGAGGTTTTGAATTATCTTGTTCCTCCTCAATATGATGAACATAAAATAGGAATTGATATTTTGCACCCAGGAGAGAAAGAACAAGGACGAAAACCAACTGTTGATATTTTAATAGACAAACGATCCGGAAAATTAGAGTTAATCACGCCTCATCTGCCAGAGACCTGGCGCGTTGCCAATGAAGTTAGGAAAGCCATTAAAAGACAACGTCATTCTTTAAACTATTTTCATTGATTCCTGAAGGGTTGCAGGGAAAACCTTGCAATCCTTTCTTACTCTTAGCTTTTCTCCAAATTCGAGAATTATGTTATAATGTATCAACATAAAGAAAGATTTATCTCTTATAAAGTGAATTCAAGGTTTATATATAAATGTGAAAATAGTGAGGGACCCACCCCCACTTAAAGAGGTGGGAATCTTAAAAATTGGATAAATGAGGTAAATTCGATGAAAATCGCTGTTTTATCTGATACCCATTTAAGATTAGGGAAAACATTACCACGTTTTGTTTGGGAGCATTTAGAGGAGGCGGATCTTATTATTCATGCCGGAGATTTAGTTCACAAGGAAGTCCTTAACGAACTCTCTCTCCTAGCTCCTGTTAAAGCAGTATGCGGGAATTGTGATGATTGGGATGTAAATCTTCCTAGTCAAGAATGGGTTGAGTGTGGTTCTTTGAAAATTGGCATAATACATGGACACCAAGGTAAAGGCCAAACAACCATGGAACGTGCTTATAATGCTTTTGTGTCAAATCCCGTTGATATTGTCGTTTTTGGGCATAGCCATACACCTGCTCTGAAGTGGCATCAGGGGGTACTTATGTTTAATCCCGGTTCACCAACGGATAAACGGCGTGAACCTCAATATTCTTTTGGCTGGATGGTATTACAAGAGGGCAGTATTAATGCGAAACATATTTATTTTTAAAATCAAGTATCTTAGTCCTTTAAAAATCAACGATTTTTAAGATCGTGGTCTAAGCGTTTCTAAACTTAAGATGCTGCAAGACGTTAGAAAGAGACTATATGTTTGGGAATTAACAAACAGCTTAGGAATTATCCTAAGCTGTTTTAACAAGTAGAAAAAGGAAACCATATTGACCTTAAGGGGTGGAGAAGATGGAGATAAATCCTTTGTCTGCCATACAGTCGATGGAGAAACAGAAATTAAAGGTAGGGCAGCCTGGGGAACGCATTTTGGTGGAAGTTCTTCAGAAAGATGAAGAGAATTATGGAATTATCCGTGTTAAAGGGCAAGCCCTGCGGGCAATACTTGAGACTTCTGCTGAAGTAGGGGATAAATTTTGGGTGAATGTCGGAGATGAGGAAGATGGAGTCTGCCTTTTACTAAGAGAGCCTTACCTGGAAAATCCTCAGGACATTCCTGTCAATTCCCAGGAATTTATGGAGTTGACAGAAAGGGGAATGCCGTTGAGGCAAGATCTTGTTAACCTTATAAGAAATTTCACGACTTTTAACAGCGGAGTTCCTTTATTGGATAACCTGCAGGGGCTTTTTTCCCAAGAATTTCTGGATATAATTAAAAAATCTTTCCCTAAATGGGAAACTCTCATAGAAAATAATGGCGCAGAGAAAATTATTGATTGCCTGCGAAAGTTGGGAATCGATTATGAACAACGATTTTGGCAAATGCTTAAACTCGATCCCAGAGCTAGAGAGCAGGAAAAAGAACAGTTAAAAAATACTTTGAAGTATGCCCTTCTTAAGGAGATTAATGACCAAACGGAGGAAGACCATTCCGAGAAGTCCCTTACTGACCTTTTAGATGCAATAACCGGACAGCAATTATGGCTTAAAACGGGTACGTTGAATAATGGGTATGTATTGCTTCATCTTCCTCTAATGAACCAGGAGCGCTGTATACCCGTAAAAATTGGAATCGAAAGTGCTCGAAAAGGAACGAAAATGGATGAAAATCATTGCCGTATCGCAATTCAAATGGAAACTGAAACGTTGGGTCTTATAGGTGTCGATGCCTATTTTAGTCAAGATTCTTTGACTCTCGATATTCTATCAAGTGATCCGGAACTCCCAGAATTAGTTGCAGAGGTTTTGCCGGAAACAAAAGCCCAGTTTACAAAGCTGGGATTTCTGCTTTCGAAGGTTGACATAGAGGATTTGGAACATAATTCGGAGTTTAAAGACTTTCTTCTCGGACATAGAAGACATGGAGTTGATGTTGCAGGATGACTATTAAGAATAAAAAATCCGAAATCGCTGCTGCCTTACGGTACGATCAGACGGGAGCACCGCGTGTCGTGGCCAAGGGACGAGGTGAGCTAGCACGTAAAATGATTGAAGTCGCTGAGGCAGAAGGAATATTAATCCAGAAAAACGAAGCCCTAGTCGAGGCATTAATTCAAATTGAACTAACTAAAGAAATACCGCCGCAGCTTTATCGTGCTGTTGCTGAGTTATTGGCCTTAGTTTATCGCTTGGAAAAGGCTAAACAGTCGAGGATTTCATCCTGATATCACATATTTTGAAGGCTATGAAACAAACTATTGTAAAGATAGGAGGTTTGAATTATGGATAGATCCTTCGAAGTATTAAATTCAATTTTGGCAGGCGAACATATGGCAATCGAAGAATATCAATCATGTGTTGATGTGCTTTCTGATGGACCGCTCAGAAACCATCTAACAAGTATTCTTACGGATCATAAAAATCACGCTACAAGGCTGGCCTATTATATTCAAATGAACGGAGGAAAAGTCCGAGAAGGTGTTGGACTGGCAGGGAATATCGAAACCTGGAAAAATCGAATACGTAACTTGGGAAAGGTAAAGTCTGAACAAATGCTGGACCACCTTTATTCCGGTGAGGACAAAGGGCTAGCCCGAGCAGTTCAATATTCAGAACGAAATTTATGCGGCGCCGATAAAGAATTACTAGAACCAATATTTGCTGACGAGCATGATCATTTAAAACAATTGCAAAAGCTTAAAGAAGGCTTTTTCTATCAGTAAAACAGAGCAATAAAAAAAGCGGTTGCAACCGCTTTTTAGATTTTTTAGGCGTCTTTTTCCCGACTTTTTTTAGTTAATAGCTGTTTACGAGCTAACATATCCGCGACCCTGCCATTGTCGCCAAGTTTAATTCCCTGTAATCTCCATTCGCGGAAAGTTTGCCAAAACTGCTGTTCCGAAATTCTTCGGGTAAATCCTTCAGATTCTTCATCATAAGGCCAGAAAACATCGACCCATACAGTACCTTTGTTACTTAGAACAAGCAAAAAATGTACAAGTTCAGGATTTGGCGATTCGGAATCACGCATTAATATGTGTGAACGGCCATTAGGGAAATCTGTACGTACATAAGTAAGCTTCATCTATTTAATCCCCCTTTGTGCACTTCCAGTTGAGCCTTTTACTAAATTAAGTATAGCATGAAATTCGAAATATTTACACGTCAAAGCTCAAAACTAAGAAATTCTTCTCGTTGATTTAAGACTATGCATTACAAAGTATGCTAATGCCGGCTTGAAGGTTCATGGAATTAAGTATGCAGGACGTTAGTTCCGGGTAAGCTAATCCGGGAAATAGAAGTTTAATGTTGGAGGTATAGTAAATGCTTACTGTAATTCATACCTTTGATGGTCCAGATCTTGATCGTTTGTTAGGACAAGTTAGAACCGGAATACGTACTTGCGAAAACGTCGATGGTTTCAAATTTGCTTCAGTAAATCAACAGCAAGACACCTCGGAAATTATGCTCTTCTCTAAATGGGAAGACCGCCGCGCCTTCGAAAATTGGGCCGGCACAGTTGGAGAAAACAATGCTTTTAAGTCCTCAACGCCACAAATATTTGAAGTTATCGAAGAGAAATATTAAAAAAAGATGTCAGGGATAACCTGACATCTTTTTGTTATAAGCTAATTCCAGTCGTCGTAGAAGGGAATTTGCAGCAGCTGGCGGTGATACAGTAAATGATACATCATTCACGCAGCAGACAGGCATCAGCCCCATCAGAGCATTTGTTACGAATATTTCGTCAGACGCTAAGAGTTCTTCAACTGTAAATAAACCTTCTTCTGTTGGGATATTGAGGATTTCAGCCAACTTTAAAATTATATGACGCCGTGTACCAGGTAAACATCCGCTTGCCAGCGATGGGGTGAAAAGTTTATTCTTTTTGATAAAGAATAAATTGCTCATGGTTCCTTCAGTAAGGTATCCCTTGGTGTTGAGCCATATGCCCTCATCAGCACCACAGCGCAAAGCGGTTTCTTTAGCCAACAAGTTTTCTAAATAGTTCGTAGATTTTATGGCTGTTAAAGGAGAATGTTCGTTACGCGGAGCAGATAAAAGGTGGAGCTTTATTCCTCTAAGATATTGTTCTGGTCTATAGGGCAGGGGTCTTACATTAAAGAAAAGTTGTGCTGGAAGATCAGTCCCGGGTGATCCGCCGCTAAGGGTTATGCGCAGGGCAAAAGGGAAAGAGGCGGGATTATGACGGATAAATTCCTGTATTGATTTTGTCCATTCTCCTTGATCAAGAAACTTAAGGTTAAGAAATGAAGCCCCTTCTTGCATACGATTCCAGTGCAGGTCTGAAAAAAGGGGGCCTGATTCCGTGATGAGAAGGGTTTCGAATAGCCCATAACCAAATAAGAATAACCGATCTTGACAAGAAATAACATTAGTGGGAATCATGTAGTTGTCCTTTCAAAACCCTGAACAGGGCTTTTGCTTTATCAAGGGTCTCTTGGTATTCATCGGCAGGTATAGAATCGGCAACAATCCCGCCGCCGGCATGAATATAGGCCTTGCCGTTTTTCAAAAGGATTGTGCGAATAACGATATTAAGGTCCCAAGCGCCATCAAAACCAATATATCCAATACTTCCAGTGTAAATCCCTCGCTGATTGGGTTCCAATTCATCGATAATTTCCATAGCTCGTATTTTCGGAGCTCCAGTAATCGAGCCTCCGGGGAAAATTGCTTGAAGAATCTCACTAGGCTGGAGGCCTTTTTTGAGTTGTCCTGTTATGGCCGAAACGAGATGCCAAACGGTCGGATATTTTTCCAGAGTTATCAGGTTAGTTACTTTCACACTGCCGAATTGGCAGATTCGTCCCAAGTCGTTACGTTCCAGATCAATGATCATGGTCAATTCGGCACGGTCTTTCTGACTTGACAGCAGGGATTGGGCCTGAGCTTCATCCTCAAGAGGTGATTCGCTTCGCGGCCGTGTTCCCTTAATGGGGCGAGTTTCGATTTGGCCGTTCTTTGTAATGCGTATAAAGCGCTCAGGGGAACTGCAAAGGATTTGAAAGTCAGAGTAGTATAGAAAAGCCGCAAATGGTGCAGGGTTTTGCAGATGTAGTTCGGAATATAATGACCAAGGATCCCCGGACCAAGACAGAGAAAAACGCTGGGTCAGGTTGGCTTGGTAGATATCTCCAGCATAAATATATTCAATAACGTGTTTCAAATCCCGGAGATAGTTTTCTTTAGTGACTGTTGGCTTTATTTTAGATAAATTTTTGGGGTTCATCGCTGGAGATTCCAGAGGCCCCGATATTGAAGGGGTATAAGAATTTAAAAGGTGTTCTAAATACCGAATACGAGCCTCTGCTAAGTCATGCCGGCAAATTCCATCCTTATCAATCCCGCAGGCGACCAACCAATAGTTTTTTTGGGAATGATCGTAGACGATAACTCCATCGTACCAGGCGAATCGCCAAAGGGGCAGCTCCAAGTCATTGATCGAGAGATGCGGAAGATGTTCGATTTCGTCTTTCAGATCATAGCTGATAAAGCCTACTGCGCCTCCGGAAAAGGGAAAGGGTGAATTTGAAACATGATATTTACGGATGGTATTGTCGAGAAAGTCAAAACTGCCAGGCGATAATGCCGGGGTTACTGTTTTTGTTTTTGGCAATCCGTTGGGCCAGGTAATTTCGAGTTTTTCAGGATAGGCAGTTGCTTCTAAAAAAGGGGCTGCACCCAGAAAAGAATGGCAGCCAAGTTTTTGGTAATCGTCACCGCTGTCAAGAAAAAAGGGAGAGGGCTCGTTTCTGAGTGCTTGAAACATGATATGAGGAGGGAACTGACAGGCAAAAGGTTTAATTGTCCATTCGGAAGGTTGATGTAAGGGTTTCCACCTCAAAGCGTTTTCCAGGGCATTTCGCAAAAGTTGGCGGCCTGCTTGGGTAAGGATCGCTTCAGGATGAAATTGAATTCCTTCGATAGGAAAAGATATATGACGGAGTCCCATAATTTCCCCATCTTTAGTTTCCGCACTAATGGTCAATTCTTCCGGAAGTGAAGATCGTTCAATAATCAAGGAATGGTAACGGGTTACCTCTAAAGGATTAGGCAAGCCAGAAAATAAGCCTCTGCCGTCATGATGAATATAATCTGTTTTACCATGAATTGGCTGTTTAGCCCTTACTACTTTCCCGCCAAAAAACTGCCCAATAGCTTGATGCCCAAGGCACACACCTAAAATGGGGATTTTTTCTTTGAAATAATCAATAAGGGTTAAGGAAAATGGGGATTCAGAGGGAGTACAAGGACCGGGAGAGATCACAATAAGGTCGGGATTTAATACTTCAATTTCTGCTAAAGTGCAGGTATCTTGGCGCTTAACTACAATCTTTTCTCCTAGCTCACCAAAGTATTGATAAAGGTTGTAGGTGAAAGAATCGAAGTTGTCCAGCATAAATATCATGGCATATTCCCCTTAAAGATTTGCCTTAGCGTGGTTCCGGAATATCTATGAATATACTTAACTGTTCTGATTATGGAGCATTTTTTCTAGGTCTTCAAAGGCCGGCTGGAGGTTAGGATTATTAATTCCTTGGAGGACAAGTGTACGATTAATGGTTACACGGCCTACATTAGCTCCCTCAACCTCAATCTGGAGAGATTCGACATCTAAGCTAACAGGGTGCTTATCCACGACAAAAGACATTCGCTTTGGTTTGGGATAAGTGGCTTGTAAACTAATTGTTGTCGTTGGATCGGATTTTGCCAATTCTTGGGGGCTGGGGGTATGTAAATCACTTAAAACAAAAGAGCATTCTTCAAGTAATTTTTGCATAACTGCCATATTTGCGTTCCAAGGTAATTGAATGACTTCTGATTGGGTCATTCCAGAGGGAGAAACTGTCAGAATAACGTAGGAGCCGTCTTGGGTCAAATAAGGTTTTTCAGAGCAACCGCTCAGGAATAGTATTGAGAATAAAACAATTATGCTCAGTGCCAATGCCGAAAATTTTCGTCTCCACAACAATGGATTAGCCTTCTTCCTTAAACAAGATTGTTTACATTCATCGTCTTTTTCAATTTTCAATAGTGTATATTCGATGCCTAAACTTCAAATCCTGCTTTTTCATTGCTTCCTAAGGAAAGATTGGGTACAATGGCTCAAGAGAGGAGTCAAGAATGGTGCATTACGACATCGTTGTTTTTCATATAGAGACGGCGTTTCAGGAGGACATAACCGAAGAAATTCATGAGTTTGCGGCTCTTCGAATTCATGATGGACGTGTTCAGAAATCGTTGTTATTTGGACAATCGGTTGAAGAAGGTCCCTTTGGTATAGCTTCATTGTCTAAGCGCCGCCAAGAAATTATAGAATTTTTTGCAGATACGGTTTTAGTGGGTCATCAGGGAACGCTTGGCTTGCGGAATTTAGAAAGGACCTTAAACGTATATTTTGAACAAGTTTACTGGGACACCCTCGATTTGGCCCGGATTTTTTTTCCGACCCTGCAGGATTATCGGTTGCTCTATTTGGCGGAAATACTTCGGCTTGCCCAAGAAGAGGAACTGAACTCTTTTTCGGCTGAGAGGAAGGCTTTTTTAACGTGGAAACTTTTCGAGGCTTGCAGGGAAAAAGGTCGGGAATATGATCTGAGTTTCTTTGATCAAGCACAATATTTTATAGAAGGATGGCCAGGGAAGGGCTTTTTCGATGATTTAAGGCGAGAGATTACAACTCGATTCTCTGATCGCCGGATTCAGACTGATCTGGTTCTGGCTCCCATATCTGAAGGATTATTTTCCCAAAATCAAGGTCATAATCAGAAGATACCGGATTCAATGAATTGGGTTATAGAGTGCTTCTCCCAGAATGGAATACTTGAACAATCCTTGCCCGGTTATGAATGTCGCCTTGGGCAAATGAAAATGGCAAGACTTATTGCGGAAGGGTTCTCTTCAGTTCATCATGTCGTTGTTGAAGCTGGTACCGGAACGGGAAAGTCCTTCGCTTATTTGCTTCCCAGTTTATGGTTTGCAAGAAAAACAGGTCGTAAAGTTGTCATAGCGACTCATACAATACCTCTGCAGGAACAGCTTCAGAAAAAGGATATTCCCGTGTTAGAAAAAGTTCTGCCTTTTTCCTTTCGAAGCTCAGTATTAAAAGGAAAAGGAAATTATTGCTGCCTTAAGAAATGGCTCAGTTGTCTGAGCAATCCAAGTGAAATCAAAGGGCGGGATCAAAAATTAGCAATATTGAGTACGCTGGTATGGCTGCGAGAAACGCTGACAGGGGATATTCAGGAACTTGCTAAGGTACCGGGGCTGATTGCCCTCTGGCCGACTCTAAATGCGGATCATGAAATGTGCAACCCAAGCAAATGTTCTAAAGCGGGAGTTTGTTTTTTGCTTCGGGCACGAAAAAAGGCCGAAGAAGCTGATGTGTTGATCGTCAATCATTCTTTGTTATTTTCCGATCTAAAGACTGACTATAATGTTTTACCGGAATATCATCAATTAGTTATTGACGAGGCTCATCAAATTTATCAAACTGCCCTGCAAAACTTGGGTTCTGAGCTAAGTCAGGAGTCGATTTTTCGGACGACGGAGGCTATCTTCCGTAAGTCAGGTCCAAGTTTTTACGGATCTATGAAACAACGTTGGTTGTCACTTACCGAAAGAGTACCTATTGTGGCTTGGGACAGCTTTGAAAAACATTTGGATAATATCCCCGAGTTAAGCCTTAGAATTACAGAACAAGCCCAAGAATTATTCCAATTGTTTGAAGATATTTTAGGACCCAACCGCACTTTCCGGTTTGTCCCTAACCATACAAACCTTTCGTGGTGGAAACTGCTTTTAATTCAAATTGAAAATTTGTCAGGACGAATTAAATCCTTGGCGACCGTATTTCAAAATCTTACGAGTATCTTAAGCGGTGAAGAGTCCGATGAAATTGAAGAATTGAAATACGTAATCGCCACTCATTTAAGGGAGCTGCAAGAAATTCAAGAAACCCTGGCTTTGGCAATAAATGTCCATAATCCGGAACAAGTGACCTGGCTAGAACGCAGTTCAAGGCTTTATTTAAAAACCTCCCCTATTAGAGTGGATGAAATTCTCAAGGAAAAAATATTTGATCGTCTTGAGACAGTCATTTTAACATCAGCTACCTTAAGCATTGCCAATTCTTTTACTCATTTTTTACAAGATATTGGCTTATCATTAAGGACAAAAACCGCTGCCGTCGATTCCCCTTTCGATTTCGATAAACAAATGAATTTTTATATACTCAAAAATTCTTCGACGTCCCAGGTTTCTGATCAAGAAAAACTTGCAAATCTCTCGGAGATAATTCTTGAAGTTGTTAAACGAATGCAGGGCCGTACCTTAGTCTTGTTCACAGCTCATAAATTGCTCCAAGAAACGTATAAAGTGCTACAACCGCGATTAAAAAGAATTGAAATTGACACTTTAGCACAGGGAGTTCACGGTGAACGGACAACTTTACTGGAAACGTTTAAAAGAAACTCTAAAAGTGTCTTATTGGGTGCTAATAGTTTCTGGGAGGGAATTGATATTCCGGGAGAGACTTTATCCTGCGTAATTTTAGTTAAATTGCCTTTCTGGCCTCCTTCGCTGCCCTTAATCGAAGCACGGTCGGAATTCTTAAAAGCCCAGGGCCGGGATCCTTTTCGCGAACTACTTCTCCCAGAGGCAGTGATCCGCTTCAAGCAAGGGTTTGGGCGTTTAATACGGTCCAAAGAAGATCGAGGGTTCGTAATATTGCTAGATGATCGTGTGATAAATAAATATTATGGTAAATATTTTTTGAACTCTTTACCCGTTAAGACTCATTTTAGAGGAGATGGCAATCTGCTTTACGAGAAAATTGACGAATGGCTTTTGGGTATTTAACCGAGAGGAGCTTTAATAATCATCACAAAAATGGTAAACTAGAGAAAATCGAGAGGAGGTTACTTTTTAGGTGAAACAATATCCCCTATCGTGTAATGATTGGGTTCATCTTGCAGGAGAAGAACTCTTTTTGCCCGTAAATTTCCATGTACTCGTTCGTAAAGAAGATATGGTGAGTCGGAATCAATGGAATAGGGAGAGTGAATAAAGAATGAGTGGAAGACCAATCCCGGCTCGAATGATTCCGAGCATATTTACTCTTGCAAATCTTCTATTTGGTTTCCTTGCCTTGGTGTGGGTATTAGAAGCGAATTTTGATTTAGCATCGACAATGATTTTGCTCTCAGTGCTTATGGATAGTTTGGACGGCAAAGTGGCTCGCCGACTTTCGGTTAGTTCGGATTTTGGGAAAGAGCTTGATTCACTGAGTGACTTAGTGTCCTTTGGTGTTGCACCTGCTATATTGACCTATCAAGGTATTCTCCAACCCCTTCAATCTGGCTATATTAGGTATATTGGATTAGGGATCGCTGTGGTTTTTGCCTTGTGTGGTGCAGTACGTTTGGCACGTTTTAATATGCTCAATATCAAAACTTATTTTGTAGGAGTTCCCATTACTTTCGCTGGTGGTCTTATGGCTTTACTAATGTTTATTCGACACATGCTGCCTTGGTATGTTTATCCCTTCAGTATGGTTATCCTCGCATTTTTGATGGTTTCAACCTTTAAGGTTCCGAAGCTTGGAAAATAATAAAATGCTGATCGGAATTATTTTATGATTTATCTTAATTTGTCTTTTATAACGAGCAGGAATAATAGATTCCTGCTCGTTTTTTCACCCTTGAAGGAGTTCCGGCATATAGTATGGCACAAGACTGTGAACACTAAGGAGGAAGCATTTTATGGATAATCAGCAAGTTAGTTGGAATAGCGTAGGATTAAGGATGGTTCAAGGTCTGACGACAACGATTGATGTCGTACGCCAACTTGATGTTCAAGAAGCTTCTCTGGTTATGAGATTGTTAGGAAAAAGCTGTACACGTATGGTTAAAGAGGGAGTAGGTCATCAGTTTGGGATTGCCCTTATCGAAACAAGTGCTCAATTAGCGATGAAAGAGTCCTTGGTTTTGGAAGACGTTATTAAAATAATTACAGGCATTATCGGTCGTCTATATTTTACCGCCAATACAGAAGAGGAACGTCAGCTTGTTGCCCAGCTTGAAGAAGCAGTTAAAAATTACCAAGCTGTTTAATTTGGAATTCAGAACCTTGCAAGCATACATTACCTCTAGGTGGTTAATTAATCCGAGGCAAAGGAGGAATTTTGATGCGTATCTACTATGTACGATTACCTGAGTTCGTACTTAATGTTTTAAGAAAAGTTTTTGGCTAGTGGAATAAAATCACATTTCCCTCCTAAAATGGTAATAGAGACAAGCAAGGGGGGAAAACAATGCGGCAGAGTCGTTATGTATGGATTTTAGGTTTATCAATCGTTTGTTTAGTAACTATTATTATGATTCAGACACCTCAAACAGTAATTTCAACAATGGCAGATCCTCAGTATCAAAGTGATCCCAAAACAACTGTTCAACATTTTTGGTCTCTTATGGATAAACGCCAAACCGATTTGGCCCAAGAACTTTTACTTTTGCCGGAAGGATCTATGGATGAACAGGACTTTAAAACATGGGTGGCATTACTCAATAAAGATCCACTATTATCGCTGCAAAAGATTGAGTTTTTAAATTCTGAGCCCAACAATACTCAGGGAGTCGTTGTTCGAGTTTTCTGGTTATCACCTATTCAAAACGTTGAAAGTGCTACCTTTTCAATGGGCTTACGACAAACTGCAAGTGGTTGGCGAATCCAACAATTTAAGCGGATGAAAGCTCTTGCACAATAGACCTTATTTTTGGGAATCGCTCCCACTTGAAGTGGGAGTCTTACGATTGGATCAAAATTAAATTTTAGAATGCAGCTTATGAAACCACAAAAACTGCGTTCTTTTTTTTACATACTGTTAAATTTAAACATATGCTTTACAAATGTATCGTCATTGAGCATAACCAAGGGGGGCAATGAAACGTGAAGAGAAATAAACGTCTTTTGGCAGTCATTGCCGTTACTCTTATCTTTGGATTCTTTCTAATAGTCTGTAGTACTTCAATGGAAATGAAAATACGTTTTGCCCCGGGCGGTGAACCAGAGACTCTTGATCCACAGCTGTATAGCGGTATTCCCGAAGCTATAATTGAGATGGCTTTGTTTGAAGGTATTACGCGTCTAGACAAGAACAACGTCCCGCAGCTGGCAGTTGCTAACAACGTTGAAGTTTCTCCTGACGGGTTGATCTATAGGATTACATTAAAAAATACTAAATTTAGCAATGGAGACCCACTGACTGCATACGATTTTAAAGCATCCTGGATGCATGCCCTTAAACCCGAGGCCAAAGCAGCGTATGCTTACCAATTATTCTATATTAAGAATGCTGAAGCCTACTACTCACGTGGTGTTAAAGCAGAGGATGTCGGCATTAAGGTGGTGAACATCAGAACTCTGGAAGTAACCTTAGAAACTCCTTGCCCATTCTTCAAATCTCTCTTAGCTCTACCCACGTATTTCCCCGTGGATCAACAGAACGCTCGAGCACATAATGATTGGTATGCAGATGGTACAGTATTTGTTGGCAACGGTCCCTTTATGATTAAGAAATGGAGTCATAAAGATAAAATGATCCTCGTAAAAAACCCTAATTATTATGATGCTGTGAATGTTAAATTGGAAGAACTCGACTTTTATCTTGCGCAAGATGGAAATAAAGCGACTGCAGCCTTTGAAGCAGGAAAATTAGATGGACTGAATAACCTCGTACCAGAAGATATCTTTCGTTTAAAAAAAGATGGCAATTTGAAGACGGCTCCGATGTTGGGGACAGATTTTTATCGCTTTAATACGACAAAAAAACCTCTCAACGATCTAAGGGTGCGTCAAGCTTTATCCATTGCCTTAAATCGCCAAGATCTAATGGGGAATGTATTAGGGGGTGAAATTCCAGCCTATGCTTTCGTTCCCGGAACAATTCCGGATGCCGTTCCAGACAAGGACTTCCGCAAAATGGGCGGGAATTTAATCACTGAAGATATTGCTAAAGCTAAACAACTTCTGGCTGAGGCCGGTTATCCTGATGGCAGAAATTTTCCAGTTTTAACGATACTCTATAATACCAATGGTAAACAACGACTGCCTGCTCAAGCAATTCAAAATTGCTGGAAAAGAAACTTGGGTATCAATGTGAATCTGCAAGGCCAGGTATGGGATAATTATCAACAAAATCAACAAGGATTGAGCTATGACATTGCTCGAGCTTGTTGGATTGGTGATTATGTTGATCCTATGACCTTTTTGGCTATATTTCTTTCAAGCGGCGGTAATAACGAAACTGGTTGGTCGAACGGAGCATATGACAAGAATATTGAAACGGCTCAAAAAAACCCCGACCAAAGGGTCCGTATGGAAGCAATGCATGAAGCCGAAAAAATACTTATGCAAGAGATGCCGATTATTCCTGTTTATTATTATGTTCAGAACTATATCCTCAAAGATAACATTAAAGGAGTTATAGTTTCCCCCTTGGACTTCTTTGACTTTAAGTACGCTGCAGTGCAATAATCTGCGTTGTATAGTTTCTTTATGAATCGTTTAAACTTAGATTGACAATCTAAGCAGGGTGCGTAAAAGCACACAAAAACGTGTGTTAAGTCACACTTTGCCAAAAGTTAACGTGCTAGACTAACGAATATAAAGAAGGAGGTAAACTACTATGGCAAATGTTAAAAAAGAAGCTCCAGAACTTGAGTGTGACCAATGTGGAACAACTAGCGAATTGACACCTATCTTGACATATGTTCACCAAGGTGAAGAAAAACATGTTTGTACGCATTGTCTGCCAATGCTTATTCATGGATAGGAGACGGATATGCACTTTACACTTGATATGAAGTTAAAAGATATTATGGCGGCAAACCCGAAGACAGCGGAGGCAATGCAGGAATTAGGATTACATTGTCTTGGGTGCGCCTTTTCGGTAAATGAAACCTTAGCCAATGCGGCTCAAATGCACCATTTAGACCCCAATCTCTTACTGGAAAAAGTAAATGCGGTTGAACAGGGTGAACTCTCTCCCGAAGCAGCGGCAAAGGCACAGCCTTCAGGTTCTATACTCCAAATGGATAAGAAAACCTATTCTATTGCCCCCCATATTCCGGCTGGCGTCGTGACCCCGGAGATCTTACGCAAGATTGCTGATGTTGCGGAGAAGTATAAGGCCCAAGCTCTAAAAGTAACTTCGGCCCAACGTATTGCTATTGTTGGTTTACAACCGGAAGATGTGCCTAAAATATGGGATGAGTTAGGAATGGATCCAGGGCATGCCGTTGGTTTGTGCGTACGAAGCGTCAAGGTCTGTCCGGGCGATACCTTCTGTAAACGCGGACTTCAAGAAACGTTGGCGTTAGGTATGGAGATTGACAAACGGTATCACGGCTTAGAATTACCTTCAAAATTTAAAATTGGTGTTGCCGGCTGCCCAAATAAATGCACTGATGCTGCTTCGGTGGATCTTGGCTTAATGGGAACCAGTAAAGGGTATCATCTTTATGTTGGAGGGAATGGCGGAGTTAAGCCCAGACAAGGCAACATTCTTTTTGAAAACCTCCAGAGGGATCAGGTATTGCCTGTTGTGGATGCGGTCATTACCTACTATAAAGAAAATGCAAAACCTCAGGAACGAATAGGTCGGCTTATTGATCGTATAGGTCTTGAAGGTATTTATGATTATGCGGAAAAGCAAATCCAGTGAATAAATTAAGGTAGCAGGCGCGGATGTTTATATCCGCGCCTGCTACCTTTTCCAGGGTTGAAGCTGCTAAAAGGCTTCAGTTGTTCAGCTTCTAAAGAGGTCCATTAAATATAAGGGTTATTCAGTATTAGTTTACAGTAATAGCATCAACGGGGCAGCCTTCTTCTGCTTCTTTGGCAGTGTCTTCTACATCGCTGGGAACAGGGTTGGTATAAGCTGTTGCTAAGCCATCGTCGTCCATCTTAAAGACCTCAGGGCAAAATTCAGGGCAAGCTCCACACCCTATACACGTATCTTTGTCAACTTCGGCAATCATTATGTACCCTCCTTCACCAAATCTAATGATATTCTTCCCTTGTCAAAGTAGTCTATTCATATTACTGTTATATAAATAGAATTTTTTTGAGCTAAAAAACAAGTTTTTGGTAAGTGAGGCGGATAAGGCTATGAACGTTGTTATACGTAAAGCAGAAAAGGACGATATGGAACGAATGCGGGAAATTTATAACTGGGCAGTACTGAACTCAGTTGCGACCTTTGACCTTGAGGAACGTTCAATTGAACAGAATGAACACTGGTTTAAAGAACATCAGGGAAGGTATCCATTATATGCTGCTGTAGATCAAAATAGAGTCATTGGCTGGGGGAGTATATCTCCCTTTCATCCCAGAGCAGCTTATCGGCCGACTGGAGAATTCTCGATTTATATTGCTCCAGAGTATCAGGGAAAAAGTGTGGGGGATATGCTTCTTAAACATCTTTGTGACTGTGCTGAATCCTTAGATTATCACTCGTTAATTGGTCTAATAACAGGATCGAATACAGCCAGTTTAAGGTTGGCAGAAAAAAACGGTTTTTGCCAGGTCGGTCATTATCGGGAAGTTGGCATAAAATTTGGTCAATGGCTCGACGTTATCGCGGTTCAAAAGATGATTTGTAATATTGACGAGATTTCGGATAATTCTTTTTGATTAATCTCGATTATGTTCTCATTATTTCATTCTCAATAGAAAGTTATCTCACTCTAATGGAAAATACAGGAAGATTTTGCGTCAAAAATTATTTCCAGTATTATCCAAAAACCTTAACCCATCAGCCTTACAGCTCTTTAAACAGCTTTGCCTAGTTTCCTTATTATTTGCGATTTCGACATTGCCCTTAACGTATAATAAGGGCACCGGAGTTTCGAAGTGAGAAATAGTCTACCGGAATACGATTAAGGCGGGATGATGGTCGAATGGGTAAGAAAATCAAAATAATTGTGGCGGATGACAATCGTAATTTATGTCAAATGCTACAGAACTACCTCCAAGGACAAGAAGATGTAATCGTTGTTGGCATAGCTAATAATGGTTTGGAAGCTTGGGAACTCATTCAAACTCAAGAACCGGATTTAATTATTCTTGACTTGGTTATGCCTAATTTAGATGGATTAGGGGTCTTAGAACGTGTAAATAGCCGTACTACAATGCCGCGTCCTAAGGTAATAATGCTTACTGCTTTTGGACAGGAGTCCCTCACTCATCAGGCAATGTTACTGGGAGTAGATTATTTCATTCTTAAACCGTTTGATTTGGAAATATTAAATAAGCGAATTCGTTCCTTAACGCAAGATTTGCCGGCAACTGCCCCAACTCAGTTTACAACATCCGCTCCATCGGTCACAACAGTTGGTAATGGAGTAAATTTAAGTGTGGAAGTAACCACAATGATGCATCAAATTGGTATTCCTGCCCATGTCAAAGGATATCAATATATACGTGATGCAATTCTTATGGTGGTTGAAGATGTTTCTCTGTTAGGGGCAGTTACTAAAGAGCTTTACCCAGGAATTGCCAAAAAGTTCGATACGGCACCGAGCAGAGTGGAACGCGGAATTCGGCATGCGATTGAATTAGCTTGGGAACGAGGACATACGGATACCCTAAAACGAATATTTGGTTATTCGATGAACATAGAACGTCAGAAACCAACAAACTCAGAGTTCATTGCTCTTTTAGCTGACAAATTAAGAGTAATGAGTAAGGTTAGTTAGCTGCTGCAAATGTAGATGTATTAAGGGTTTCAGAGTATGGATAAAAAAGGGAAATGACAACAAACTATTTTTATTCTGTATATTTTGAGCTTAAATACCTATAAACTAGTTTGCCTCATATCTACTAATTTTTTATCCGCAAACACACTCCTATTTGGGAAAATGAGGGGTGTATCTCTTGAAATTGTCAAATTTCGAATTAAGTATTGAGGATTTTTTACTCTTTTGTTTAAGCAAAAATCTCTCTAAAAAAACTATTCGCTCGTATGAGCAAACCCTAAAACTATTCGCTCAATATTTAAAACAAGAATTTCAGATTGAAAAAGTAGAAGACGTTTCAAAAAGTCACATTAGATTTTATATTAAAAATTTACAAGAGAGGGGAAAGTATTCTGTCAATACCCCTTATGCACGTAAAGACCAAGGTAAATCTATTAGCGTAAATACTATCAATAATTATGTGCGAAATATTAAGGTGTTTTTCAACTGGATGTCTGATGAAGATGAAATAAGTAAAAATCCAGTTGAAAAGATCAGGTTATTAAAGGGTTCCGAACGATTAAAACCACTTCTTACAAATCAGGAAATTAATCAAATTTTATCTGCTTTTGACAAAACAAGATTCAATGGGTATAGGAATTATATTATCACTCTACTTATCCTAGACACAGGATGTCGTATAAACGAGTGTTTAAATATCGAAGTTAATGACATTGATCTGAGAAGTAAAGCGATAGCCCTAAAAAATACCAAAAATAAAAAAGAACGATTGGTATTCTTTTCGCCGAAAATGAAACAAGAACTTAAACGATGGTTACAATATAAGGATAGATACTTGACTCATGATTTATTATTTCCTACTAATAGAGGAACAAAAATGTTAATCACGACGTATGAACATGCCTTACGTAAAATCGGAAATAGGCATAATATAGAATTATTTCCTCATCGGCTTCGAGCTTGTTTCGCTCAATATTATTTGCTTAATGGTGGTGATCTGGCAACTCTTCAACGAATTTTAGGTCATTCATCCTTAGAAGTTACAAAAGTCTATTTACAATTGGACGATGAAAGCGTTGGTAGACAATACCAAAGATTTAGTCCCTTAAGTAATTTTGATTTGGAATAAAATAGTCATACACAGCCAAATAAATAAGTAAGCGGTGGAACAAACACCGTCGTGTAGCTCAACCTCCCATCTGATACACTCTAGACAAGTGATCAGATGGGAGGTTTTTAGGTTGAAATCCACAGCTGAAACTCTGCAGCTCTGGGAACAGCGA
>NZ_NAHZ01000015.1:0-208221 GCF_002196785.1 Desulfosporosinus sp. FKA
GCAGCGTGGCGAAAAGCTCGTCCGCTTTTCGTATACACGAACACGGAAGTTAAGGATCCACACTGCAGGAGTATGCGTATGGGGACGCAGTGTGGCGAAAGGCTCATCCGCCTTTCGTTCCAGGGCCAATAATACTTGGGGCGCAGGCCCCTGGGAAAGTAGGTCATTGCCAGGTGAACAAGCAACAGACTGCCATAATGGCAGTCTGTTTGTGGTTCATGAAAGAAATGAAAGATGTTGGGTCCCACACTGCAGGAGAAGGCGTTGCGGGATGCAGCGTGGCGAAAAGCTCGTACTTCGCCACGAAGTGAATCTCTGGGGTTGGTGGCTCGGCGAAACCCTCCACTGGAGGCTTTCGTGCTTATCGTGTTCGGATCCACATTGCGGGAGAATTGATTTAAAGCCGAAAAATATGTTATAAACTTGCCCCTTAAAAGACCATTATCATAAATTTGAGGTATTTTTTGTGAAAATGCGAGAATAATAGTTAAATGCATGATAAACTAGTTAAGGCGATATTTTTTGTCAAAACTTAATACAAAGATATTTAAGGTAACAGTTTTGGTTCTCATAGAGCGCGATTGTTAGCTACGAATATCCGAATGATTTGGTTTCGAAAAGGAGAGGAAAACATTGGATTGGAAGCTGAGCACTAACATTGGACAAAAAATTGTGGACCTTATATATCAAACAAGTGGTTATCATGCAATAGTCTGCGATACAACTGGCACAATTATTGCTGACTCAGCTCATGCACGAATAGGGATTAAGCACAGAGGAAGCCAAGAAATATTAACGACGAATTGCACATATGTGGAGATAACAGCAGACGAAGAGATTGCTACGTCTGGCAAAATAAAAGAAGGATATAATGCTGGCATTGAAATTCAAGGTCAAATTATTGGTACTTTCGGTATTGCTGGAAAACTGGATATTGTAAGGCCAGTAGCTAAGGTTGCGGTAGGAATGGTCGAAATGATGATTCGAGATGATGAACTTAAGGAAGCTATCCGCAATCAAGTTCAACTTTTAAGTAATTCAGTTGAACAGGCTGCTAGTGCGGTACAAGAGACTGCTGCCTCTGCAGAAGAAGTGGCTTCAATCAGCCAAGTAATTGCCCAGGAAGCCCAAGATGGTGAAAACCAGCTAAAGTCTACAACTTTAATTTTAGATCTAATACATAAAGTTGCAAAACAAACGAATCTTTTGGGTTTAAATGCTGCAATTGAAGCTTCACGTGCGGGAGAGCAGGGAAGGGGTTTTTCTGTTGTTGCCGGTGAGGTGCGTAAGTTAGCTGAAGAAAGCAATCGTTCGGCTACTGAGATAAGAAATATTCTACAGCTATTTCAAACAATTATTCAGAAGATTGTCGATAACTCTTTGCGTAACAGTGCCATAACTCAAGAACAAGCAAAAGCTAATCAAGAAATTGCACAAATGATTGATGGAGTATTTCAGGTGAGTGAAAATTTAAAATCTCTATCCGAAAACATTTAAATAATATAAACGCTGCACTACTCTATTTGGAGATCAACAAATTTCAAAAAGGAGATATGCTTTATGGAAGTCGCTTTGGCATATGGGAAAAATGGATTAAGAATTAATGTACCAGATCATTCGAAAGTAGTTGTCCCTCAGCATATTGATCTGCCTGAAAACGATCATCAACTGATTATCAATGCTTTGCGCAATCCAATAGGAACAAAACCACTAAGAGAAATGGTGAATCCAAAGGACAAGATCGTTATTGTCATAAGCGATATAACAAGGCCTACTCCAAATCACAAATTAGTGCCTTGGTTATTGGAGGAGCTTTCGCACATTCCAATCGATAATTTTACGATCATTAATGGTACGGGTACTCATCGGGATGAAACCAGAGAAGAACTTGTTGAGATGTTAGGGGAGAAAATCGTTAATTCTGTTCGCATCATTAATCATCACTGTCAGGAGATGTCTGAGCTAAAAAAAGTCGGAACCAGCAGTTTTGGCTGTGATGTTTATTTGAATAAGGAATATGTTGAAGCTGACTTTAGAATTGTAACAGGATTTATTGAACCACATTTTTTTGCAGGGTTTTCAGGTGGACCAAAGGGGATAATGCCCGGAATTGCGGGCATGGAGACTATCTTAACATTTCATAATGCTCAAATGATAGGTCATCCTCTGGCAACTTGGGGAGTTATTGATAAAAACCCTCTTCAAGAAATGACTAGAGAAGTAAATTCTTTTTGTAAACCGGATTTTCTCTTGAATGTTGCGTTAAGCGGCAATAATGAAATAACAAATGTATTTGCCGGTGAGCTTATTGCCGCTCATGAGACAGGGTGCGCATTTGTTAAAGAGCATGCGATGATTAAATGTGATGAACGCTTTGATGTTGTTGTTACGACAAACGCCGGGTATCCGCTGGATCAGAATCTCTATCAGGCTGTTAAAGGAATGAATGCTGCTCAAAAGATTGTAAAAAAAGGCGGAACAATAATTTGTGCTGCAGAATGCTGTGAAGGAATGCCTGAACATGGCAATTTTTCAAAGATACTGAAAATGCGTGAAACCCCAAAGGATCTTTTGGAAATGATCAATGATCCATCCTTTAGCATGTTTGATCAGTGGGAGGCACAAAGATTAGCAATGATTCAGGAATGGTCTGATATTATAGTATATTCGACGCTTCCAGATGAATGGGTTAAAATTGCTATGCTCACGCCAACAAAGAATATTGAATCAACTATTAATGAACTCCAAGCTAAATACGGCAAAGAAATGAGTATAGCTGTATTACCTCTAGGACCGCTGACAATTCCTTATGTTGAAGAGTAAGTAAAGCGGGACATAAATCATCAAAGAGAACAGAAGAAAGGGATGAACGTTTTGTAACGATCGTCCCTTTCTTCCTCGCTAGTCTTTGGTAAGATATCCAATGGCTGTTGATATCGTGCTGGCCGAAACACGATTTCAACAATGCTTATATTTTTTAGTCGTTCATAATTTCTGAACCTTGATCAGCCATTTCTTTTTCCGCAAAGTTGATCATTTTTTTGACCATGTTTCCGCCGATCTGACCTACTTCACGAGTCGTCATATTGGCGAACCCCTTATCTTCGATATCATCATCTAATTGTAATTCTTCGGCAACTTCCCATTTTAACTTATCCAACTGGCTTTCGGATTCTGGAACTTCAGGCGTATTACGACTCATTTTACCATCCTCCTTATCAGTTGTTTGAAGTTTTAATACATTCTTTAGCATCTCCCTTTTAAAGTACATTATACATTGCAAACCTGTGAAATTTATATCGGCCGCAAGAATTAACAGAATACTATATAATGAGGGAAGATTTAATTTTATTAGTTTCAAATAACTTGTTGAATAACTTCGGATAAGCTATACTTGGAACAGTAAGTGGAAGTGGTCCCCATATTCACAAAAATAAAAATACCCGATAGGGGTGATTCGGTGCATGAAATGTCCTTGATGGGAGGGGTATTTGAAGTGATAGATCATACCTTGTCCCAACACGATGTCAAGAGGGTTCTGAAAGTTAAGATAAAGGTTGGAGAATTGACCAATGCTGAGCCAGATGCTTTAGCCATGGCTTTTGAGGCATATAGCAAGGATACTCTTTGTGAGGGAGCTGAATTGATTGTCGAACGAGTTCCTTTGCTTGGTTGCTGCAGGGATTGTCATTATGAGTTTAACGTTAAGTTGATGTATTTTCTCTGTCCTAACTGTAAATCTACGAATATAGAAGTAGTTCAGGGAGAAGAACTTTTACTTGAAAGTTTGGAGGTTGAATAATGGATAATGCACGTCGCGAAATTGAAGTAATGGCAAATCTGCGAGATTCTAATGATATGCAGGCTGAAGTAAATCGTGCACATTTTCATAAAAATAATTGTCTAGCAATTAATATTATGGGCTCACCAGGCGCAGGAAAAACTTCACTTTTAGAAAAAACGTTGCCTTTGCTCAATGAAAACATGAGTGTTGCTGTTATTGAAGGAGATATTTTTACAACTAAAGATGCAGATCGAATATCTGTGCATGATGTTCCTGTAATACAAATTAATACTGGTGGTAGCTGCCATTTAGACAGTAAAATGGTTGCAAAGGTATTACCTGAGTTTGATTGTCAGAGTTTAGATTTAATGATTATTGAAAACGTTGGTAATCTTGTTTGCCCTGCCGACTTTGATTTAGGTGAAGCTTTTAAAGTTATTGTCTTAAGCATAGTTGAGGGTGACGATAAGCCGGCCAAGTATCCTGTTATCTTTCGTAAAGCTAAAGCCGTTCTCCTAAATAAAATGGATTTGGAAGGTTTAACGGATGTAAACATGGAAAGAATGAAACAGGATATCCTGGTTATAAATCCGGACATAACAATTTTTGAGATCTCTTGCCGAACGGGGAAAGGTCTGCAAGACTGGACTAACTGGCTTCAGGATAAAGTTTTGGACTTTCAATCATAGGTCTATGAACTATTAAATTGCATAAGCGCCTCTCTTTAAACAAAACCTTGCATAAATTGTGGTTTACATCCATCCACTTATATGCAGGGTTTTATTTATCCACCCACTCCCACGTTTATAAGTGGGAGTGGGTCCCCCGTACTCTGCTTCGGTGGGGGTAGAGTTCCCCACCGAAGTCTGATGTTCAGCTTTAGCTGAACGAGTTCACTAAAAGAATAGATATTCATTATGCAACGGTCTCTAATTATTTTCACACTAAAAAGGCCGACGCTCACGAACTCTTTAGTTCGTATAGCTACGGCCTTAACGGAAGTTTGGAGTTGGCTGCATGACAGATGCATTACTTAAGTATGAAATGATAGTTGTTAATTATTTGCGAATTTACCTGCACTGAGAATCGAATCAATTTCAAGGAGAACCAATTCAGTAAGATGGGGAAATAGTGATTGAATCTCTGGACTTAATTCCATTCCCCAATCTAGTTTTTTGGGTTGCACACCGAAAATTAAGGTTTGAGGAGCATGCCCTAAAATGTTTGCCATGGTTAAGACTTCAATTATTCCGATTTGATGAAAGGATACCTCGTATTGTTCAGGAAAGACCTTTATATCACCGGGATGAAATCGGAATAGAGCGCCGGGTTCTGACTGAGCATTGATTGCATCAATAATAATCAGGAAGTCTATTTCTTGAATTAGATGCACGAGTTCGAGTCCAGCAGTGCCGCCTTCAAGGAGTTCAACATTTTGCGGGAGGGATTTGTGAGCCAGTTCGTCTAGAAATCGAACACCCAGGCCTTCGTCGGATAGAAGAATGTTTCCGACTCCCATGACCATAATTTTTGGCGAGTGCATGATTAAATTCCCTTCTCATTTCTCATTTTACCAAAGAACATAAACAGAAACTGTTCATAGGCAGCTGTAAAGACCAAATAAACGTGAATTGCAATAATTGCAATAAACAGCCACATGACAAGATAGTGAAGTCCGCGTACGGCGGTCAGACCTCCCACCAGGTCAGCAACTCCTGCCAACTGTACTGGCTTATAGAGAATAAAGCCTGTAAAGGCCTGAATGACAGCGAGAATAGGAAGTGCAATGTAGGCAATTTTTTGGAGAGGGTTATATTTGCCTGTTTCTGGGTGTTTGCCTAAAAACAAGTAGTACTTGGTTTGCGGCCAGATGTTTTTTACATCTTGCATGTTGAGCAAAATAGAATCATAGTCCTTATTTTTCCCAAAAAAGGAAATATAAAAACGTACAACTCCGTTAATGAGAAGAAAATACATAAACAAGAAATGTAAATTTCGAATTAAATTCATTGGCATACCAGGATGGGGAGAATGAATAAACCAGCCTGTAAAGATTAGAACTATAAAATTAATCAGATTAATCCAGTGGCTTATACGCTGGGCTAATGGATGGTCAAGCGGGTTAACCATGTCCTTTCCTCCTTTTCTACCAACCGATCCGGAATTTTTTCACATCATTTGTCACTGGATCGATGAGGTGAATCGCGCATGCAAGGCATGGGTCATAAGATCGAGCGACTCTAACGATGTTCACTGGATTATCAGGGTCGGGAATAGGTACCCCAATTAAAGCTTGTTCGAAAGGCCCAAGAACTCCTTTATCATCTCGAGGAGAGAAATTCCAGGTGGTGGGTACAACCATCTGATAGTTCTCGATTTTGTGGTCAGCAACTTTAACAAAATGGCCCAAGGCTCCTCTCGGGGCTTCGGTTAATCCTGATCCCTGCCCTGTGGCCGGTGCTTCCCAGTGTTCGGTATCATGGATGCGGAAATTAGATCCCATTTCTTTTTCCAGAGCGTCAAGCCAGGTCAGCATGTCTTTAGCGAGTAGGAGAGTTTCATAGGCACGAGCTGCATGACGTGCGACGGCACCTGGTTTGATATTGTATTTTGAAATTATATCCATTAAACCCTTTGGCTGCATTACAAGCATGCGGGCAAGAGGGCCTACTTCCATGGGCTTACCATTATAGCGAGGGGCTTTTACGAAAGAATATGCATCTTTTTTACCAAGATCAGGAATTGTATCCTCGGTGAAGGGGGTTTTGCCGTTGGGACTTGCTTTATACCAGGAGTATTGGACATCTTCAGTGATTTTAGTTTCGTCAACAGGTAAAACCTTGCTCAAGTCGCCGTCCATGACAATGCCGGATTTCAGGAATAAGTCTTTACCGGCGTCATCCCGAGCAAAAGCGCCATAAGAGAGGAAATTGACCGCTCCTGCTCCGCCAACCCCTGCTTGGGCTAAGGGCAGCAATGGTCCGGTACCAAAGGTCAAGACATCCTGGAGATACACGTTTTCAACGAAATCCAGTTGTTCCAGCAGCATAGAACGGAATTGCTCAACAACTTCAATATTGGGAAGCATCGTGACTCCGCCGACAACAATCGAAGATTGATGGGGCTGTTTACCGGCGAACAAGGCCGACATTTTCTTAGCTTTGGCCTGCATTTCCAAGGCTTTAAGATAATGGGCGACAGCCATGGTCACTAACTCAGGATCCTTAACGCTGAATTCATCGGGTTTATAACGTGGAGTTAAGGGGGCGGTATCTCCTGCAGTGACAAGCTTGACAATTTTATCTTTGACAGCAAGGAGACCAGGATCCTTCCCCTGATATTGGGCAACAGCCATTACATCAAGATAATCGAGAGCACTAAGATGATAAAAATGTAAGGGATGATCGTGCAGCCACATGGCGCCCAGAATTAAGTTACGGATAATTCGTCCTCCGGCCGGAACGTTAGCTCCGAAAGCTTTGTCTAAGGCCAGAGAGGAAGCCCAGCCGTGGGAGCCTGCACAAACTCCGCATACACGCTCAGTTACATAGGTGGCATCGCGAGGATCTTTACCGCGCAGCATCGCTTCAATTCCACGATACATAGTTCCTACGACATGCGCGTCTGAAATTTTTCCATTCTCAACTTCAACTTCCACCTTCAGGTGTCCTTCTATTCTTGTTAAGGGATCGACAACAATTTTTGTCATCTTATAAATCCTCCTTGTGGCCGTGGCCTTGGTTAGTCAGTCTTCCGCTTGCAGCTGTAGCAATTAAATGAACTCCGAGACCGATGGCGGCAGCCCCTCCGATGACGGTACCAACCGTATCGGCATTAACCTGACCTATGCCGGGAAGTTTGAAAGTCTCTTGTTTAGTATATAAGGGGGTAAATTGCTTGTAGAAGCTCTTCTCTGAACATCCGGAACAGGGAGATCCGGCATTGATACAGAAGTTTGCATTGTCATTCCACCATACTTGAGCACAATCGGTGAAAGTCTTCGGCCCTTTGCATCCTTTTAAAAGTAAGCAATAATCTTTTTGGGCCGGATCATTCCAGTCTGTAAGAAATTCTCCGTTTTCAAAGTGACCGCGGCGTGGGCAGTTGTCATGTAACAATGTTCCATAGAAGGCCAATGGGCGATTTTGAGAATCAAGAGGCGGAACCTTCTGATATGTCAGATAATAGAGAATCGTACCTATAAGTGTAGTAGGTTTCACAGGGCAGCAGGGCAGATTGATAAGGGGAGTGCTGATTCCCTCAGCTTTAAGAATCTCAGAAACTCCCACAGCTCCTGTGGCACAGGCACCAGGTATTCCGCCGCCTTCCGAGGCGCAGCTTCCGATTGCAATGATGGCTTGGGCTTTTTTAGCAGCTTCGATAAGAGTCTTGCGGAAAGGCTTTCCTCCGACCATGCAGTAGCGATCTTCTTGAGCGGGGGTAGCTCCTTCTACTACGAGAATAAACTTATCTTTAAGGGCTTCTTGATAGGCTTCTTCAGCTATATTTCCAGATCCGGCCATAATAGTTTCATGGTACCGAATTGAGATCATGTCAAGAATCAGTTCGGCTGCTGAGGGATTTAACGTGGCAATTGTTGATTCTGTACATCCGGTGCAGTCCATTCCTTCCAACCAAATTACCGGGGGCTTCTTAATTGCCTGTTCCATTGCTGAAGCTGCTTGGGGTACGAATAGTTCGGGTAATCCAAGCGCGGCTGTAGTTGCTCCAATCAACTTCATGAAGTCACGCCGAGAAACCCCTTTGACCTTGAGTAAATCAAAATTCCCCATAATTAGATGAACACCTCCTGAATATGTCTTGTCCCCTATTGCGTACGGGTAAAAATATAGAAATTCTTTATTATTGACATATATTCGAGATAACCTATTTATTTCCTGCATGTTTTTAATAATTATTCAGAATTAAGCAAAATTTGGATCAAGTAAATATTTTCACAAAAAAGGTTTCTTTCTAAAGACTTGTAGAATAAGGAGTTTGGCGTGTACAATAAGAGAGTTATCAGAATTAGTCTGCAAGATAATTGTTTCTGAACATTATTTAGCCAATCGTAAGACTCCCGTTTCTACAAGTGGGAGTGGTAATGTTTAGCTTATGAACGAGTTCAACGATAGAAAATATATATTTAAAAGTAATTGGATGAAGAAATTGGAAAGCTGGAAGAAGGAAATGACCTCTAAAGCCAAGAAAATCTATTTGAATGGAATTGTACAAGGGGTTGGTTTTCGGCCCTTTGTATTTAAACTAGCCGAAGAACTGAACCTCAAAGGATGGGTCAATAATTCAAGTAAGGGAGTGACAATTCATGCAGAGGGAGAAAACATGGATTGTTTCCTTCAGCGTTTAGTTTCCGATTCCCCGCCTTTAGCAAAAATATTAATGGTCCGCACTGAAGAGGCAAACTTTGAAAATTTTTGTTCTTTTCATATTACCCGAAGCGAAGCCCAGCAAGATGCCGATGTCTTAATCTCTCCCGATGTCGCCACATGCCAAGATTGTTTGCATGAGATCTTAGATAAGAACAATCGCCGTTTTGAGTATCCTTTTACCAATTGTACGAATTGCGGACCACGATATACGATTATTCGCGATGTACCTTATGATCGTGCCCAAACAACGATGTCAACGTTTCCAATGTGTGAATCCTGTGCGGCAGAATATCAAGATCCCCGAGACCGGCGTTTTCATGCCCAGCCTGTTGCTTGTGAGGAGTGTGGACCTAAAGTTCAATTGTTGGACAGCTCTGGCCGATTGATTCCGGGGATGGGCGTCGATCAGTTGGTTCAAGGCGGAATTCTAGCTGTTAAAGGTTTAGGCGGGTTTCATCTTGTTTGTGATGCAGGCAACAGAGAAGCGATTGAGCGGTTGCGCCAGCGCAAAGAACGAGGGGCCAAACCTTTCGCCCTCATGGTACGCTCCATAGAAAAGGCGCGCCAGGAAGTCCTGATCGATAAAAAAGAAGAGGAATTGTTACTCAGCCCAGCCGCACCGATAGTGATACTGGAGCGAAATCAAAATCAGGCCAATTTATTGCCGGATAACATTGCTCCCGGCATTCATACCTTAGGGATGATGTTGCCTTATACGCCGATTCATCATCTCCTTTTTAAAGGCCCTTTAGATTTTTTGATTATGACGAGTGCTAATCTCAGCGGACGTCCTTTGATATATACCAATGAAGAGGCCCTAACGTTGCTCAACGGTATTGCGGATTATATTTTAGTCCATGACAGAGATATTTATCATCCTTGTGATGATTCTGTTATCCAACTTATTGGAGGGGAAGCGGTATATTTCCGACGGGCCAGAGGTTATGTGCCTTTGCCCATTTCCTTAACCTCATCTAAGTTAAAAAAGTCAATTTTAGGACTAGGTGGAGATTTAAAGAATGCCTTTTGTCTGGCCGATGATCAGCGGGCTTTTGTAAGCCAGTATCTTGGAGATATGGAGAGTTTCGAGACCATGGAGCGTTTCCAGCAGGAATTGGAATCCTTCCAGCGGGTCGTCAACGTTACTCCTACTGTGATTGCTTATGATCAGCATCCAAATTATCATTCGACAAGATTTGCTCTTGAACAGGAACAACAGCCAAAAATTCCGATTCAGCATCATCATGCGCATTTGGCAAGTGTACTGGGAGAGTGGGAACTATCAGATCCAACCTTAGGAATTATCTGTGACGGAACAGGCTTTGGGGAGGATCGTTGTATCTGGGGCTTTGAAGTTCTCTATGGGAATGCAGCAAGTTATGAACGCAAGGGACATCTTGAATATTTACCGCTGCCAGGAGGTGATGCAGGTGCCAAACATCCTGTGCGTATTGCTTATGCTTACCTAAAAACTCTCCTTACAGGTGAAGAATGGACAAAAACACTGCCTCTTTGGCATTCCCTGCTTCCAAACGAACGTAAGATCTTAGACCGCCAATTGGAAAAGGATATTCAAATTTTTCAGACCTCAAGTGCGGGTCGGCTGTTTGATGCGCTGAGCGGATTATTGGGGATATGTACTGAAGTAACATACGAAGGACAAGCTGCCATTGAACTAGAGAGTACGGCAACATTGTTTCTCAGACAAGTTAATTCAGGTGGAAAAAATGAAGGGACAGAGGACGTTTCTGAGTATCCTTATGAAATCAGACTTGAAGGCAACGAATATATTCTCGGTGTGGCGCCGCTTTTTCAAGCCATTGTTCATGATTGTCTTCAGGGAGTATCCAGAGGGAAAATTGCCTATCGTTTTCATCTGACTATCGCCGGAGCTATTACAGCACTAGCTATGCAATTTCAACATCATGGGCTGCTTGCTCTTAGTGGTGGGGTGTTCCAAAACAAACTTCTCACTGAGGCTGTCCTGCAAAACCTTAAGGATAAAAACATCAAGGTCATTCGTTCACGCACACTGCCGCCGGGAGACGGCGGGCTGGCCTTCGGACAAGTATTAATTGCAAATGAGGTGTTATAAATGTGTTTAGCCATACCAGCAAAAATTGTCTCAATCGACGGTGTTATTGCTAAAGTGGATATGATGGGGAATGAACGAATAATTAGCATTGACCTGGTACCGGAGGTAAAGATCGGCGAATATGTTTTAGTCCATGCAGGGTTTGCCATTGGGGTAGTCGATGATCAGAGTGCCAAAGAGACAGAAGAATTATTATTGGAGGTTGCCGATGCCTATGCCGAAGGAGAGTAACAATGTTTTAGCAAAGGCGGGAGAGTACCTGGAGGAAATAAAGCGCTTAGCTTCAGAGCCTTTTACAATTATGGAAGTTTGCGGGACTCATACTGTCGCTATTGCTAAAAATGCGCTAAGGGATATACTGCCGCCGACCGTCCGCTTAATTTCCGGTCCCGGGTGTCCCGTTTGTGTGACTGACAGCAGTGATATTGATCGTTACCTGTATCTGGCTGCTCAGCCGAATATGATTACCGCGACCTTTGGCGACATGATCAGGGTCCCCGGCAGTAAAAAGAATCTGCAGGCTTTGAAAGCAGAAGGCGCTGATGTACGTGTTGTTTATTCAACCCAGGATGCTTTGGAAATTGCTCATAAAAACCCAGATAAGGATGTCGTTTTTCTGGGAGTAGGCTTCGAAACAACAGCACCAACTGTTGCCATCAGTTTGGAAATTGCTCAACGTGATGGAATTAATAACTTTAGTGTTTTGTCAATGCATAAAGTTGTCCCTCCTGTTTTAAGATTATTAGCTGAAGATGAGCAACTAGATGTCGATGCTTTTCTGGATCCCGGTCATGTTTGTGCCATTATCGGAACTCAGCCAATCGAGTTTATGGCTAAAGAATTTGGTAAACCGGGAGTCGTGACGGGATTTGAAGCCCTTGACATTTTGGAGGCTATAGTAATGCTGCTTCGGCAACGGGAAGAAGGACGATCGGATATTGAGATTCAATATCGTCGAGTTGCCAAAGCCGAAGGAAATCCCTACGCCCAAACGGTTGTAAAGAGAGTTTTTGAACCAGTGGACGCTTCATGGCGCGGGATGGGCTTAATCCCCGGGAGCGGTTTAGGAATCAGAGAGGAGTTTGGCCCTTGGGATGCAATACGGAAATATTCTTTGCCGGTTTTCCATTCACCGGAAACGCCTGGATGCCAATGCGGTGAAGTTTTGAAAGGCCGGATTTATCCTACACAATGTGCTTTGTTTGGCAAACGATGTACTCCTCTTAAACCTGTAGGCCCTTGCATGGTCTCTTCGGAAGGATCTTGCGCTGCTTACTATCGATATTCTCAAAGGAGCGACGATTAATGGAACGTATTATGATGGCCCATGGAAGTGGTGGGCGGCTGAGCCATGAATTAATACACAGTCTTTTTCAAAAGTATTTGGGAAATTCATTCTTAGATCAAATGAACGATGCAACGATCGTGCCGGGGCAAGAGCAACTGGCGGTGACGACAGATTCTTTTGTGGTTTCTCCCTTGTTTTTTCGCGGAGGAAATATCGGCAGACTCGCCGTATGCGGGACAGTTAACGACCTGGCGGTAAGCGGTGCAGCGCCGAAGTTTTTATCATTAGCGCTGATTTTAGAAGAAGGGTTGCCTTTAGAGGAACTGGAACACATTATTCAGAGTGTAGCAGATACTGCCAAGGAAGCAGGTATTAGTATTGTCTGCGGGGATACAAAAGTTGTGGAACGCGGAAGTGCCGATAAACTTTTTATAAATACAACGGGTATTGGCTATAGTAATAGATATTTTGTTAACCCCCAACAAATCCAGCCCGGCGATGTTATTCTTATTACCGGAACAATTGGGGATCATGAGATCGCCATTCTGTCTGATCGGGAAGGCCTAGAGTTTGAAACGCCTGTAACGAGTGATTGCGCCCCTCTTAATGGGCTTATTGATTCCTTTTTCCAAGTCGGAGTAAAATGTATGCGTGATCCCACTCGCGGCGGAGTTGCAACGACCTTAAATGAGTTAGCGCAGCAAGCAGGTGTGAGCATGCTCCTGAAGGAAGAGTCGTTACCAATTCTTCCGGGGGTAAAAGGGGCTTGCGATATGCTTGGGCTCGACCCCCTTTATCTTGCCAATGAAGGAAAAGCCTTAGTTATTGTTAAGCCTGAGACGGTCGAAGCCGTCCTGCAGGTGATGCATGCTCATCCTTTGGGACATCGGGCAGCTCAAATCGGGGTTGTTCAAGAAGGAAAACCTGGGCTTGTGCTTTTAGAAACTCCTCTGGGAGGAAAGAGAATTGTCGGTATGCTTGAAGGTGAACACCTTCCTCGGATATGTTGAGCAGGCGGAGGAGGGTACGATGCGTATAGCGGTAATTGATGGGCAAGGCGGCGGAATAGGCAAGCATATTGTTGAACAATTACGAAAAAAAATTCCCGAATTGGAGATATTAGCCTTAGGAACAAACGCCTTAGCTACGGGTGCCATGTTACGTGCCGGGGCAACCGAGGGGGCCTCTGGTGAATCGGCGATTTGCTATAACGCCGATAGAGTGGATCTCATTGTTGGCTCAGCGGCAATAATTATGGTTTATGGGTTGTTGGGGGAAATAACACCGGGGATGGCAAGCGCTATTGCGAAGAGCAAAGCTGACAAGTTACTTATTCCAATTCAACGGGGGAATATTCAATTTGTTGGAGTTCAGCGCATTCCGTTACCCCATTTAATAGAAACTTTGGTTATTGACGTTGAGCGGAGATTTACGAGCGATCAAAACGGCAATTGAGATGTCCTTTGGAAAATGATAAAGTGGGAGTGTTAGGGGCTTCGGTAACGAAATTGTCCAAAGGACACTTTCGTTACCGAAACCCTGATGGTTCGCTTTAGCTGAACTAGTTCACTTGACAATGATGCTCTTTATTGTTAACATTAAATCACAGTAAATTGATATGAATTGAGGTATTTAAAATGCGAGTTGTTAATTCGATTACAGATTTAATTGGTCAGACGCCTTTGGTAAAGCTGCAGCGTATTGTAAAACCGGGGATGGCCAATATTTATGTAAAGGTTGAAGCCTTTAATCCTGGAGGGAGCATTAAAGACAGGATAGCCTTAGGAATGATTATGGATGCCGAAAAGCGAGGAGTACTTCGCCCCGGCGGAACCATCGTAGAGCCTACCAGCGGGAATACTGGAATTGGATTAGCAATGATTGCCGCAGCACGCGGTTATCGTCTGATTGTTGTAATGCCCGAAACGATGAGTGTAGAACGGCGCTTGCTGATGGCGGCTTATGGTGCTGAATTCGTGCTGACTCCGGGCTCAGCAGGCATGAACGGTGCTATCGAAGAGGCAGAACGCCTTATTCGAGAAAATCCGACTTATTTTATGCCCCAACAATTCGAAAATCTTGCCAATCCCGAAGCTCATCGTAAAAGTACTGTTTTGGAACTCATGGAACAGCTTGATAATATTGATGCTTTTGTTGCGGGAATTGGCACCGGGGGGACGATCACAGGGGTTGGCGAAATCTTGAAGGAACATCTTCCTAACGTAAAAATTATTGGTGTAGAACCGGCTTCATCGCCAGTAATATCAGGCGGGAAACCCGGTCCTCACAAAATTCAAGGAATTGGTGCCGGATTTGTACCTAAGGTTTTGAATGCGTCGATCCTGGATCAGATTATTCCGGTAAGCAATGATGATGCTTTAGAAACCGCCCGCAAACTCGCCGGTCAAGAAGGGCTGTTAGTAGGCATTTCTTCAGGAGCAGCAGTTAGTGCGGCTCTTCAGGCTGCCAGTGAGTTGGGTGAAGGTAAAAACGTAGTAGCTATTGCGCCGGACACTGGAGAACGGTATTTAAGCACTGAACTTTTCGCAAATCGTGGTTAGATTCCAAATGCTCTTGAAAGATGGCCAATTATCAGAAGATTAAAGTCTTTACAAGGGAAATTGCCCTATGCTAAACTATTTAAGCGGACTAGCATAAGGAGGAACACACATGTCAGGACATTCAAAATGGGCAAACATTAAGCATAAAAAAGGCAAAGCAGATGCGCAAAAAGGAAAAATCTTTACGAAGCTTGGGCGGGAAATTGTTGTAGCTTCTCGAGCCTGCGGCGGAGATCTTGGCAATTTTCGCCTCAAGATAGCCGTAGAAAATGCTAAGGCACAAAATGTACCCAATGAAAACATTCAAAGAGCTATTCAAAAGGGAGCAGGCGGCACCGATGGTTCAACCTATGAAGAACTTCGTTATGAAGGCTACGGCCCCGGAGGCGTTGCAGTCATGGTTGATATTCTCACCGATAATCGGAATCGAACAGCGGCCGAAGTCCGCCATATATTCTCTAAAAATGGCGGAAACATGGGCGAGACCGGCTGTGTAGGCTGGATGTTTGAAGATAAGGGCCAGCTGAGAATTCCCCGGGAAGGCCTTAAGTTTTCTGAGGATGATCTAATGATGATCGCCTTGGAAGCCGGTGCGGAGGATTTGGAAGACGATACAGAGGAGTTTGTGATCTACACGTCACCGGAAGCCATGGAAGACGTTCGCAAGGCACTTGAAGAGCAGCATATCGTCGTCAGTGAATCAGTCCTGAGTCCAATGGCCCAAAATACCATTGAAATTACAGATGCAGACCAAGCACGAAAGATAGTTCATTTAATGGAAACTCTCGAAGATCATGACGATACTCAAGGAGTATATTCTAATTTTGATTTATCTGAGGAATTGGCAAGTGAAGATTTCTAGAAGTTAGTGAACTCGTACGGGAGACCCACTCCCACTTAAAGAAGTGGGAGTCTTACGATTGGATAAACAGTAAAACGATTAAATTATGTGCCCTCCTGGCAAGACTAGAGAAAAAGGACAATGTCGGGAGGGTTTTTACTTATGTCTCGTTGGAAAACTATAGGTTTGGTACTTGTCTTGGGACTGGGAATCGGAAGTCTTGTTCCCATGGCAGCCTCATGGCTGCCAGCTAAAATTTCAGCTGTCCAAAAAGGTTATCTGGAAGACAGCGTCGCTTTAGTATCTGCTAATGCTCCTGAGACAAGGGCTTACCATTTTAGTCTTAATAATAATGTGCTCTCTGTTCGGGAAGGAAAGCCGGGAACTGAGGGTAAGGTTATCATAAATGGTCTGGACGTGAAGACTTGGCCAAAAGCTATGCTGGAAATGGCACCCAAGGTCGAGTTTAATTCTTTGGATGAAGTTCAGTCCTTTATCGATACTGCTAATGAAGATTTATGGAACGAGTAAAAGCAAAGGCCTTTATTTATTAAGAAGAAAAGGATTCGTACGTCTTCTGTCGAAAATTTATAGCTGAAAGGAAGACGCACATGATTATTTTAGGGATTGATCCAGGAACTGCAATTATGGGATATGGTCTTATCGAACAAAAAGGAAATCGCTTGAGGGCGTTGGATTATGCTTGTTGGCGCACCGTTGCTCATACTCCTCTAGCCGAACGTTTATTAATTCTTTATAATCAAATTTTTCCTTATCTTAAGGACCATCAACCCGATCAAATTGTGGTGGAGGAACTCTTTTTCAACCGTAATACGACGACAGCCATCTCTGTCGGACAGGCCCGGGGAATCGTCTTATTAGCGGGGGCTCAACAGAGTATCCCAGTTTATGAATATACTCCCTTGCAAGTCAAACAAGCAGTTGTTGGCTACGGAAGAGCAGACAAGAAACAGGTCCAGCAGATGGTCAAGGGGTTATTAGGCCTGGATGATGTCCCGAAACCTGATGATACCGCGGATGCCTTGGCCTTAGCAATTTGCCATGCGCATAGCTTTGCTTTAGAGCGAAGAATGGAGGATTTCCGATGATAGGAATGCTGCGCGGAACAGTCTGGGAAATTCAAGCAGAACGTTTAATACTGGAGGTCCAGGGTGTAGGGTATCTGCTTACAGTACCAAGCGGACTGTTAGGCAAAGCGGTTCCGGGACAGAAACTTGTCCTCTATACCCATGTTGTCATTCGCGAGGATGATATAGCCCTTTATGGATTTACGTCAATGGGAGAAAAACAGCTTTTTTTAGAGATGATTAGCGTTTCAGGAATCGGTCCCAAGGCAGCCATATCCTTATTATCTACTTTTGGAGCTGCACAGATTGAAAATGCCATTGTTAGTGAAAATCTTAACCTCTTAACAAAGGTACCGGGGGTAGGCAAGAAAATTGCCCAACGGCTAATTTTAGAACTCAAAGAGAAGTTTAAAGGACTTGCTTTGGCTTCAGAAGAGACTGCCATTGCTGCTGATTTGAACCCCTCACAACATTCTGATGCCCTGCAAACATTACTTGCTCTTGGCTTCGGTCTGGAGGAAGCAAGACGGGCTTTGACCCATGCCGGCAAGGACGGAGGAGAATTAACGACCGAAGAGCAAGTTAAAAAAGCCTTGCGGCTGTTAGCGGGAGGTTAAACTGTAACGGCATGAGAGGAGGGGCACAAAATAGAAGAGCGTTTGGTAGCTCCGCAAGAGCAACTTTCGGATCAAGAAGGGGAAGCCCTGCGTCCCAATCGGATGAAGGAATATATCGGCCAAAAAAAAGTGAAAGATAATCTGAGCATCTTTATCCAGGCTGCAGCGACCCGGGGAGAAGCTTTGGATCACGTCTTATTATATGGACCTCCGGGCCTTGGTAAGACTACCTTAGCTAATATCATTGCTTCGGAAATGGGTGTAAGTATTCGAACGACCTCCGGCCCGGCAATTGAACGGCCCGGTGACTTGGCGGCAATTCTCACAGCCCTAGAGCCGCGTGATGTCTTATTTATTGATGAAATTCACCGTTTAAATAGTTCCACTGAAGAAATCTTATATTCTGCCATGGAGGATGGTTGTTTAGATATAGTGATTGGCAAAGGACCAAGTGCTCGTTCCATTCGCCTGTCTTTACCTCCTTTTACTTTGGTGGGAGCAACGACTCGCGCCGGTCAGTTGACGTCTCCTTTGCGAGACCGTTTTGGAGTAATAAGCCGGCTGGAATTCTATGAAGTAGAAGACTTGAAGAAAATAATCCTGCGGGCCGCAGGTATCTTGAAGTTAGAAATTACGGACGAGGGTGCTGATGAAATAGCCCGTCGTTCACGAGGCACTCCCCGAGTAGGAAACCGCTTGCTCAAGCGAGTCAGGGATTTTGCTTTAGTATGGGAAGATGGAATTGTAACTCAAGCTATCGCCAAAGAAGCTCTCAATCGTTTAGAGGTCGATCCGGTGGGTTTGGATAACATAGACCAAAAGACTTTGAGAACGATCATTGAAGCTTTTGCCGGAGGGCCGGTAGGTATAGACACTTTAGCCTCAACAATAGGCGAAGAGGCTGAGACCTTAGAAGATGTTGTCGAGCCCTTTCTTCTTCAGATGGGTTTTTTGCAGCGTACTCCCCGAGGGAGAATGGCAACAGTGAGGGCTTATCATCATTTTGGTTATTCATTGCCGCAAAAGTTCAGCAACGAGGAGGGCCCCCAAGGCATATAAGCAAGAGAAATGGGGTAATCTGAACATAGAAGGTGTGTGATGACATGCTCTGGAGTGTTCGGCGTTGGTCCTTTTTGCTGATGGCAACCTTTCTGCTGCTAATGATTCAGGTTAAGATCTGTCAAGCTCGGGAAATTTCGGTGGAGCTCGTTTGGAAATTTGGACAGGCTGGATGGGTTGAAATTCAAGCTGAACAAGGATTGTATCAAGTTGTCAGCGGAACTATGACGTTTAATTTTCCCGAGGGTTCTAGGCTTGAAGTAGGCTGGGGAGGCTGGAATCCCATTTTGAGAGTTAACGAAAGCGATTTCCAAATCTTCAGAGATACTAAACTGGAGATTAAGGAGAAAGATTCCGGCAGCCTCGTTGTAAGAACTCCGGAAGGTAAGGCTGCAGTTTATCGTGGAAGCCTGACTCTGGACTGGCATAAGGATCACTGGAGGCTCGTCAATCAGCTGGACAGCGAAGACTACTTAAAAGGTGTCGTTCCTGTTGAGATGAGTAATGCTTGGGCTAAGTATGGCTTGGAAGGATTAAAAGCTCAGGCTGTGGCTGCCCGGACTTATCTTGTAAAGCATACTCAAAATCGAAAAACTATTACAGATTCTCCGGATATTGATCAAGCCTATGCCGGTATGAACGTGGAAGGTGAGGCTTCTCAGGCAGTTGAGGCAACTCGAGGGAAGATCATCGTAGATGTTGACACAGGTCAGCCTATTGAAGCCCTTTATTCGGCTCATAACGGAGGATATTCTGAAGATGCCAAAAATGTCTGGGGAAATGCTGACAATCATAATCTAGCTCATCCTGATCGGTTTTCAGAAGGTATAGGCGGAGCGGCAGACCATTGGCGTTTTATAATTTCTGCACCTCAGCTCGGCTCTGCGTTTGGCTTAGGACCTGTTCAAACCATTAACGTTGAAAAATTCCCTTCAGGCCGAGTTCAAAAAGTGCTGTTAACGGATGAGTTTGGCAGCTCTTTGACGATTTCGGGACGAAAGTTTGTGCAGGCCTTTTACCCTTTTGGCCAAGAAATTCAAGCGAACGCTTTTTTAGGTACGTTATTTGACGTGCATAAAGTTGCTGCGGCGGAAAAGGTCTTTAACTTGAAGGGAATATCATCTGTTCTTGAAATGTTGAATTATAGAGATAATTCTGGTCCGCTGCTCGCGAAAATCATCAGCTCTTCTCTTGGGGTTCGTGCAGATCCGCAGCCCTATGGCGTTTTCATTTTTGAAGGGAGAGGCTGGGGGCATGGCGTAGGGATGTCTCAATGGGGAGCCTATCATATGGCTCAAATGGGATATACTTATGAGGAAATTATCCATTTCTATTATAATAATGTGTTGATAAAAACTAGTGAGGAAAAAAATCTTTGAGTCCACAGTTTTAAGGAGAAGATAGTGTGAATGTTTCGGAGTTCGATTTTGACTTGCCGGAGGAGTTAATTGCTCAGCATCCGGTAGAACCGCGGGATGCATCGCGTTTAATGGTTGTGGATCGGAAGACTGGTTCCCTAGAGCATCATACCTTCCGTGATCTCGTTTCCCTTCTAGACTCCGGTGATGTACTGGTACTGAATAATACCCGTGTGATACCTGCACGGTTAATTGGCGAAAAAGTTGATTCACAAGCTAAAATAGAAGTTCTTCTGTTAAAAAGGCTGGAACTTGATGTTTGGGAAGCTTTGGTCAAGCCGGGAAAGCGCTTAAAGGTAGGACAAAAAGTAAGTTTTGGTCATGGTTTGCTAGTAGGTGAGCTTCAAGAAATTTTGGAAAATGGCAATCGGAAGATTCGATTTACATATGCGGGAGTTTTCGAAACTATTTTAGACCAGCTTGGGGAGATGCCTCTGCCCCCATACATTACGGCCCAATTGGAAGATCAAGAACGGTATCAAACGGTTTATGCCAAAGAGCGCGGCTCTGTCGCTGCTCCCACAGCGGGACTGCACTTTACTCCTAAACTTCTTGCTGATCTGCAAGCCAAAGGGGTAGAGATCGTAGAGATTTTACTCCATGTGGGGCTGGGAACCTTTCGTCCCGTTAAAGTTGAAGATGTTCAGGAACATGTTATGCATTCTGAGTATTATCGCGTGGAGACAGAGGCGGCTGAACGAATTAACCGAGCCAAACAGGACGGCCGGCGTGTCATTGCGGTCGGCACAACCGTTGCCCGGACGTTGGAATCTGTAGGTCACGAGGGAAAAGTAGTTCCGGGTGAGGGGTGGACAGATATATTTATCTATCCTGGATATGAATTTAAGATCGTGGATGCCCTTTTGACGAATTTCCACTTCCCGAAGTCAACGTTAGTGATGTTGGTAAGTGCCTTGGCAGGACGAGACCTTATCTTACATGCCTATAAGATAGCTGTAGACCAGCAATATCGATTCTATAGTTTTGGCGATGCGATGTTTATCCGCTAAGAGAGTTTTAAAGATAATGAGCTTTAGAGATAAAAGGAAGTGAAGGTTTTGGCAGCGGTTCATTTGGAAATCCTTAAAGAAGATTCACGAACAAAAGCACGTTTGGGAACGTTACATACCCCACACGGAGTAATTGAGACGCCCGTTTTTATGCCCGTCGGAACGCAAGGGACAGTCAAAGCAATGACTCCGGAAGAGCTTAGGGAGATCGGAGCCGGAATTATTTTAAGTAATACCTATCATCTTTTTTTACGGCCGGGGCAAGAGTTGATCCGGGAAGCCGGCGGACTTCATCGCTTTATGAACTGGGATGGGGCAATTTTAACCGATAGCGGGGGGTTCCAAGTTTTTAGTCTGGGCGATTTGCGCACAATCCAGGAGAGCGGTGTTGAGTTCCGATCTCATATTGATGGCTCACGACAGTTTTTGAGTCCTGAGATTGCGACCCAGGTACAGATGGCAATAGGATCTGATATCGTTATGGCCTTTGATGAATGCGCTCCCTATCCGAGTTCCCACGACTATGTCAAAAATTCCTTAGAAAGGACAACGCGTTGGCTTAAGCGCTGTAAAGAAACGTTAACGACAACAGACAGACAATCGTTATTTGGCATTGTTCAAGGGGGTATGTATGAGGACCTGCGCCGCCAAAGTGCAGCAGAAGTTACGGAACTGGATCTCCCGGGGTATGCCATTGGAGGGCTAAGTGTGGGAGAACCAAAGGAAATCATGTATGAGGTTTTGGATTACACGGTCCCTTTGCTGCCGCGGGAAAAACCCCGTTACCTTATGGGAGTTGGGTCGCCGGATGCAATTATTGAGGGAGTTATGCGAGGCGTGGATATGTTTGATTGTGTACTCCCGACACGTATTGCCAGGAATGGGACAGCCATGACCCGCTATGGAAAAGTTATTGTGCGCAATGCCGGTTCTGCCCATGATTTTGGCCCTATTGACCCAACCTGTGATTGCTATACATGTCGAAATTATTCCCGGGCTTATGTCAGGCATTTGCTTAAAGCTGAAGAAATTTTAGGACTTCGCTTGATGACCATCCACAATTTGAGGTATCTCCAAAACTTAATGCGCGAAATCAGAGAGGCTATTCGAGAAGACCGTTTACCAGAATATCGGCAAAAGTGTTTCGCGGATTATGGCTACGAGTTTGATTAAGTATTTCCTGGGAGAAAGTTTCTATATGGTATTAATGAGCAGGATTTTTGCCATAGCATGGGGAATATGTGCAAAGAATAAATTAAGGGGGATTTAAATATGTCTCAGCAGAACATGTCTTTAGTTCTATACTTTGTGGTCTTTTTCGGGATAATGTATTTTCTTATGATTAGGCCGCAGCAAAAGCAAGCCAAACAACGACAGGCGCTTCTCAATGGGATGCGTGTAAAGGATCGTGTTTTAACTGCCGGGGGGGTATACGGCAAAATCACAAAGGTTAAAGACAATTCCGTAATGCTGCAAATTGCGGATAAAGTAGAGATTGAAGTGGCTAAATCAGGGATAACTAGTGTTGAGAACCGGGATATCACCGCCGAGGATGCTAAAAAGAATGGCAAAAAGAACGACAAAAATGACAAGAACAGCAAGAGCGACAAGAATAATCAGAATGACAATGGGATTAATCTGGAAAAGGAAGATTCTCAATCGAATTCTAAGCAGGAAAACACCTGAGAATTTTCAGCGTTGTGGGGTAATTAATAATTGCGAATAGGTAATTAGAACAATTGTATAAAAGCAAGTGGTACTTTCTCCACTTGTTTTTTACTACTATGCTGCTGAGGCAGTCATGACCTAAGCCTTAGCGTCGGTTTAGTATACTCGTTTCTAGGCGGCAGGAGGAGTTTGTTTTGGAAAAAGTAACCTTGCAAGATATTAAAGGAGATTCCTATGTACACAGTTTAATTGAGGCAGGAAACAGACATCTTGCGGCAATTGGCTACACGGAACATGGGCTCAGGCATGTAGGTCTGGTCTCCCATATTGCTTCGAATATCTTAGAAAAAATGGAACATACTGAACGAGAGTGCGAATTAGCAGCTATTGCCGGTTATCTTCATGACATCGGAAACGCGGTCAACCGAGTATCTCATGCGCAGACAGGGGCGATTCTGGCTGCGGGCATTTTGGAACGGCACGGTATGCATCCTGAAGAAATTGCTCTGATTATTGGGGCGATTGGCAACCACGATGAGACTGACGGGAATCCGGTTAATAGTATTTCCGCTGCCTTGATTTTAGCGGATAAATCAGACGTACATCGCTCTCGCGTCCGCAATCTGGATCTGGCTACCTTTGACATCCATGACAGAGTCAACTATGCAGTGGAAAAATCATTTTTGCGTGTTTATCCGAAAGAACGGGTTGCTCTGGAACTGACGATTGATACTGAGATCTGCCCTGTCATGGAGTATTTTGAAATCTTTTTGGCTCGTATGTTATTATGTCGTAAAGCCGCCGGATTTCTCGGAACGAAGTTTGAATTAAAAATTAACGAAGTAAAATTACTGTAATTTCACAGAAGTACGTGCTGCTTCATCTCAGATTGACATTGGAATCCTGAACGTTTTATAATGGGGATTGGCATGGGCAAGTCCCATTCATATTAAAAGGGAGGAAAGCAGATGAAACGGGGAAACATCATCAAACTCGTAATGCTGGTGCTTATAGTAGCTGCGGCAGTAGCTCTATCCATAAAACCCCTTGTGGATCCCATTAAGGGCATCCCATTGGGACTTGACCTGCGCGGTGGAGTTCATTTGGTTTTGCAAGCCGAGCCCAATAAAAGCGGGGCACCAATTACAAATGATGACATGGATAAGGCGAAAGCGATTATCTCCAAGCGGGTTAACGATCTTGGGGTATCAGAGCCTGTTATCCAGACAGACTATAACAACAAACGTTTAGTATTAGATTTAGCTGGGGTTTCCGATCCGGATCAGGCAGTTAATGTCCTGAAAACTACGGCACAGTTAACCTTTAAGGATCCTAAAGGCAACATAGTTTTGCAAGGTGCTGAACTTACCGATGCTAAAGCAGGTCAGGATCAAAGCGGAGCAGGAGGATACGTTGTTAACTTGACCTTTTCTTCCGACGGAGCTAAAAAGTTTGCGGATTTAACAACAAAGTATGTAGGTCAAAAGATCGGAATTTATCTCGATGATAAATTGCTAACTAATCCGACAGTTAATGTACCGATTACAAATGGCCAGGCAGAGATTACCGGATATTCAACGCTTCAAGCTGCCGCTAATGATGCTGTGCTGATGCGTTCAGGCTCGCTGCCGGTTAGTATGACGATTACAGAGAAACATCAGGTAGGAGCATCTTTAGGAATTGACTCTTTACACAAAAGTATTCAAGCAGGGATTTATGGTTTAGTCTTTATTTTCCTGTTTATGCTTGTATTTTATCATCTTCCTGGAGTTGTGGCTGACTTTTCCTTGGTTGTCTACGGACTCATTGTCCTCTGGGTTTTCTGGATGTTTCGAGTTGTACTTACCCTGCCAGGAATAGCCGGGTTCATTCTTTCGATAGGGATGGCCGTTGATTTCAATATTATTATCTACGAAAGAGTTAAAGAAGAGGTTCGTGCCGGAAAATCTCTGCGAGCTGGCGTGGAGTCAGGTTTCAGCCGTGCCTTTATCACAGTTATTGATGCTCACGTTACGACATTGATTGCTGCTTTGACCTTGTATTACTTTGGCACAGGGACTATTAAAGGATTTGCCCTGACTCTGGGAGTTGGTATTGTTGCCAGTTTGTTTACTGCACTTACCTTTACACGTTTAGTTTTGCGTTTAATTGTTGGGATAAGCGCAAAATTAAATCCGGCATGGTTTGGCGTTAGGAGGGATGTATAATGGAAAAAGGACATCAGGCAACTTATGAAGAAGTTCAAAAAATACATCCGCTCTACTTTAATATCGTTAAAAAACGGTATTGGTGGTTTGCACTTTCGCTGTTAGTTATTGTCCCGGGAATCATTTCTCTCTTAATGCACGGCTTAAACTTGGGCATTGATTTCAAGGGCGGAACAATGATCGAAGCAAACTTTACTAAAGCTGTGACTCAAAGTGCTATAACCGATACCATGAAATCTGTTGGACTTAGCGGTGAAGTTCAATTATCCAATGGAAATAAATCAGTTCTGATTAGAACCGAAGCTCTTCAACAAGAGAAGCAGACTCAATTAATGACGGCTTTGCAGAAGAAGGTTGCGAATTACGATAAAAAGACACTGCAAGTCGATGAAGTTGGACCGTCCATGGGACAAGAACTTACCCGCAATGCTTTTTGGTCTTTACTCATTGCCATGGGGTTAATGATAGCCTATATATCCTTTAGATTTCAGTTTGTCTTTGCCATATCGGGGATTATTGCCTTACTGCATGATGTTTTAGTCGTTGTCGGCCTGTTTTCGCTGTTCCGATGGCAAATCGATTCCACGTTTGTGGCAGCAATTCTGACGATTTTCGGATACTCCATTAATGATACGGTAGTTATCTTCGATCGGATTCGTGAGAATGAAACACGGATGCGACGCGGAGACAGCTATGAGGATATGGTTGATAAGTCCGTATGGCAAACCATGCGCCGTTCCGTGAATACAGTTGTAACCGTTTTAATTGCCTTGTTCTCAGTGTTTATCTTAGGTGGAGAATCAACAAGAGTTTTCTCTCTGGCCATGTTGATCGGGGTATTCAGCGGAGCTTATTCCTCAATTTTTAATGCGAGTCAGATACTCGTTGAAATCAAAACTCACATGAAAAAGCCGACTAAAGGCGGTAAAGCTGTTCGCGCCTAATTGTAACCTAATTGTAATCAATCAAGAATAAGAAAACGACCTTAAGAATTAGTCTTAGGGTCGTTTTTTTATACCATCAGGACGCATAACCTTCGTTTGTATCTTTCCTCTCGCATAGGAACAGCTATCGCTTTCATCAGAGGTAAACACAAATGCCAAATCAGTGTCTTTAATCTTCGCTAATTTTTTATCCAGTTTCTAAGACCCCCACTTCTTAAGTGGGGGTGGGTCCTCCGTTAACTTCAGGTGGGGTAGAGTTCTCCTTCGCCGCTAAGTATTCCTATCAGGTAAGGCGGCTCGACAATAATGTCCACTGGACATTATTGTATCTGAAGCCCCGATGCTCAGCTTTGGCTGAACGAGTTCACTGGATGGAGTTTAGAAATAAGTATTATTATGGTAAAATAAACAATTAATAACTGCAATAATTACTTTTTGGAGAGAAACGATGTTCAAGAAAACAATCGGACCGTTAATTTTAATAGTTCTGATACTAACTTCAGGCGGCTGTACTTGCAGAAAGCCAGCCTTAAACAGCACTAAGGTTCAGGCCGCAAATTCTTCCGCTTTGCTTGTCGATATACTGCCATCCTCGAAATTATCTCAAGATCCGCAGGATAAAAGAAATAATACGCCACCCCGTTATATACCTGTTCTTTATTATCATTCTATTATGAGAGAAGCAAATAACGAAGTGAGAATGCCCCCTGAACAATTTAAAGCCCAAATTGTCTATTTACATCATCAAGGCTATCATAGCATTACCTTGAATCAATTATATGAATCACTTTATCAAAGAGGAGCTCTTCCTGAGAAGCCATTTGTGATTACCTTTGACGACGGATATGAGGATAATTATCAAACGGCGTATCCTCTTTTAAAGGAATATGGGTATACGGCTACGGTCTTTATGATTTCCAGTTATATAAATGAGAAGGGTTTTTTGACCTGGCCTCAGCTTAAAGAGCTTGCAGTTAATGGCTGGGATATAGCAGATCACACTAGGAATCACTCCTGTCTGACAAAATTGTCCCCATTGAAAGTTTTAGGCGAGCTGGAAAGTTCCAAGAAAGATTTAGAAAAGGGATTAGGCCATTCCGTCGATTATTTCGCCTATCCTTATGGGGATTTAGATAATGCGGTAGTTCAAGCTGTGAAAAAAGCGGGGTATCTCATGGCATTTACTACTCTTCGCGGGTGGGCTGATTCTAATACAGATGCTTATCATGTTCGTAGAGTATATTGTTATGCCAATATGGGAATGAAGGAGTTTATTCATCGGCTGCAAAATCCCAATTATTAATACATTCCTCAAAGGGGCTGTAACCTTATAACTATAAAACCGTGCATGTAAGTGGATGAGTTAAACCACGATTTATGCATGGTTTTTTCACTTTATGAGGGGCGCCGGTGCATTTTGCGAAAGCCTTTTCTTCTAGGAAATAAAAAGTATTTAAGTAAAATATTAACAATATCATCTCTGTGACATATGTTAAAGTGAGCCCGGAAATAAACGTTTCAAATAGGAGGTAGTTAGTATGGCATTCGGAGCAGGTCCTGTTGACGGTGTTGATGGCGTTGTATGCACACCTAATTTCTTACCAGGAATTGCTGTTGTAGTTGTGATTATTCTTCTCTTAATCGCAATGGGTATTGTGTTTTAATACGTTTCTTCTGAATGGAATAAGGAGGGGTATTTATGTACGGATATGGTGCTGCTGGATATGGAGCTGGATGTTGTGCGCCCGTAGCTCCTGTAAGAGTTGGCTACGGGGTTGGTGTTGGCATTATAGCTATTGCAATTCTTATTCTGATCGCGCTGGGAGTTATATTCTAAACTAGAATTTTAATATAAAGAGATTGAAGGAGGTTATAAAAATGGCTTTTGGAGCAGCTGGAGTTGGATGTGGAACTGGTGTTGGTGTTGGCGCAGGTATTGGAATCGTCGTTGTCATCATTCTTTTGCTTATCGCCTTAGGTATTGTATTCTAAGTTAAACAAGTTCGGAGGTGATTTAATGTACGGTTATGGTTTTGGTAGTTGTGTAGGAGCTGGAATCATTGCTATCGCAGTCTTAATTTTAATTGCTTTAGGAGTTATCTTCTAAGTTAAGATAGATTAGGTGATCAAATTATAAACTAGTGAACTCGTTCAGCTAAAGCTGAACGAGTTCACTAACTATAGGACTAAGATACCTCCCAGCTAAGCATCGAGCAAATTCAGAAACGGATTAGATTGGATAAAATAGGCTATACTAGCAGCAAAGAAAGTCGGGGGCGAACGGGTGAATGAGATTCATTCAATTAGTTATATTTGAGGTCCTTTTTCTTTTTTCTGCAGGATTAATTTTTTTTGGAGGAATACGAGGAACTGTAGCCGCTATAGCTGTCCTTTCAATATTAAACTTAGCGGTACATTCACTAGGCCAATTCTGGCATTGGGAAATCCCATTGCTTTTGGGCGGAGTTTTTGGCGTTTTGTCACTGCTTATCCTTGGGAAAATAACCAGCAGAACCAAAGTTGTCAGCGGTTTAGTTGGGGGATTAATTGGCCTGGTCGTCTTTGGAGCATTTTTGACGCCGGTGGCGGCAATTTTTATCTGGATTCTGGTAGCAGGGATGGGATTGGTCCCAAAAAATGACAGCCGACAATTTCTCTGGGGCTTTGCCCCGACAATCATGCGCATAATTCTTGGTATTGGCGGAATTATATTTGGAAATTTTATGACTTTGTAGAAAAATTGGTCATAGAATATTAATAAAATGCTTGCTATAAGTTGCACTATTTGGTATTCTTAACATATACTGAAATCGTCAGGCATTATAGCTGGGCTCGCTAAGGTTGGGGCAGCGGAGAAATCCGTGGGACTTCTTTTAATTAAGAAGTCCCATTTCTTTATAAGTTCTTAGGGCAAGTTGAGGGGATTTGCCGGAAAGCGAGGACAAACATAGTGAATGCAAAGACTCAGGTTGCAACTTTGTCAGTAGTATCAAATACCTTTCTTACTATAGCAAAAGTAATCATTGGCTTAATGGGTGGGTCAATAAGTATTTTATCCGATGGTATTCATTCAGGAATTGATCTGATTGCTGCAGTTATTGCTCTTTTTGCAGTAAGACAATCTGAGAAGCCAGCCGATTCACGTCACGCCTATGGGCATGGAAAAATCGAAAATGTTTCAGGTACTATTGAAGCGCTTCTGATTTTCGTGGCAGCCATTATGATTATTGTTGAAGCAATCCAAAAAGCTTATTTAATTTGGGCTGGCGGCAGCTTAGCCCTTGATAATTTAGGGATAGGTCTCGTTATAATGGGGTTATCGGCACTTATTAATTTCTTCGTATCGGCTCAGTTAATGAGAGTTGCTAAGCGAACTGATTCCGTCGCCTTAGAAGCAGATTCCCTGCATTTACGAACGGATGTGTATACATCGGCGGGTGTTTTCTGTGGGCTTTTACTCATGAAGATTACCGGTTGGTTAATCTTAGATCCTATAGTGGCCTTCGGAGTCGCGCTGCTGATAATTAAGGCTTCCTTCGACTTAACGAAAGAAGCATTTTCCCCACTTGTTGACGTCAGTTTACCTGAGACAGAGCGAGAGATCATATCCGAAGTTATGAGACTTCATGACGAGGAATTCGTGGAATTTCATAAATTAAGAACGCGCAAGGCGGGCGCCGAAAGACATGTCGATTTACATTTAGTTGTCCCGAAATATACTACCGTGGTTGACGTTCATGATCTTTGTGATCGGATAGAAGAAGAAATTAATAAAAAACTTCAGGGTACTCATGTTCTGATTCACGCAGAGCCATGCAGCAACCGGGAAGAGCAATGCCCTCTTGAAGATGGTACAAGTCATACCTGCCAACATTGCCAGAAACCAAAGGGTAAATTATAATGGTAATCTAGGGGGTATAATGTGAAACGAATATGGGCATTGAAATCGACACCAGAGCACATGGCAAAAATTATCAGCAAATCACTTTGTCTTTCGACTATCGTTTCAGATATTCTCGCTCAAAGGAAACTTCAAGATCCTGAGAACGTTATTGAATTTTTGCATCCAACAGTTTTAAGTTTAGCTTCGCCTTTCTGTTTTCAGCAAATGAAGCGAGTTATAGAACGTATGACCTTGGCTTTAAAAAAGCAAGAAAAGGTACTGGTCTACGGAGACTATGATGTTGATGGTGTTACCAGTACCGCTTTATTATACAAAGTACTGACGGATCTTGGCTTTCAGGCTGTAGCCTATATTCCTCACCGACAGGATGAGGGGTACGGTTTGCATGAAGAGGCAATTAGACGAGCAGCCAAAGCAAATGTTAAGGTCATTATCACCGTTGATTGCGGCGTGACTGCAGTTTCCGAAGTAACGATTGCTCGGGAATTGAATATTGATGTTATTATTACAGATCACCATGAACCGCCTGAGCTTTTGCCGGAAGCCTACGCGATATTAAATCCTAAGATTGCTGATTCGGGTTATCCCTTTCGTGATCTTGCCGGTGTGGGCGTTGCTTTCAAATTAGCGCAGGCTCTTATTCAGTCTTTAGGGAATGGCGGCACAGAATACCAAACCGAAAGAAATCTTCTTGATCTGGCAGCTCTAGGAACAATTGCTGATTTAGTGCCTTTGATCGGTGAAAACCGGGTTTTTGTCTATCATGGCCTACGCCAAATGGAAAAGACTCGTCACCCGGGGTTAGACGCTCTCCTCGAAGAATGCGGTCTTAGGAACAAACCTCTTAAGGCCGGGCAAATAGGGTTCATGGTAGCGCCAAGGATTAATGCCGTGGGCCGTATGGATAGTGCCCGCGAAGGGCTTGAACTCCTCTTGACAGATGATTCAGCAAGAGCAGCAGAGCTGGCACGTTTGTTGACGAAGGAAAATCAAGCAAGGCAAGATACCGAGAAAGAGATTTTGACTGAAGCGATTGCTATGCTTGAGACGGAACCGCTGCCTAGAGTTATTGTACTTTCGTCCGATCATTGGCATCATGGAGTGATTGGGATTGTTGCATCTCGTTTAGTGGAACGTTATTATCGGCCGGTATTTATGATCTCAGAAGAAGGAGAGGAAGCTAAGGGTTCGGCCCGAGGAATTTCCGGCTATCCTGTCTTGGAACAATTAAAGACTCAGGCTGATTTATTACTTAAGTTTGGAGGACATAGCGCGGCTGCGGGGTTTTCTCTTTTAACAGGTAACATCCCAAGCTTGAGGGAAGGACTTAATCAACAAGCTAAAGCCTTTGAAGAATCACTTTTTCAAGAGGTTTTACAGATCGATCGCAAGGTCTCTCTTGATGAAGTTTCCTCTGAACTGCTTCATGAGCTCGACCAATTAGGACCTTTTGGTTTTGGCAATTCCGGTCCGATTCTGGCAGCGCAAGGATTAGAAATTTATTCTTTGAATGCAGTAGGCAAAGAACGAAATCATTTAAAATTTCGTTTTGGTAATCATGGTGAACACGAGGGAATCGCCTTCCGCTTAGGTGACAGGATCTCCGAATTATCAAACTCACCCAGGCTGGATGCGGCCTTTAGCTTGGATTGGAACACATTTCAAGGTCTCGACAAAGTACAGTTAATGATCAAGGACATCGTGCCGAAGGCGGATTGGCTTAGGGACGATACTGATCGTTTTCTGGAGAACGATGAAAACCTCGTTCGGGAACAAATTGCTGCTGCACAGGAAAGTGATGATATTCTCTGGCTGAACTGGGAAGATTTCTTTCCTGATGTATGGTCAGTGGAGGAGAAAAGACAAATTTGGATCTGGGATGCTATTCAGAGTGAATCTCAATGTCAACCTTGGGAGGATTCCCTAATCCTGAAATATTTCCCTTTAGCTCCAAAGCATAAACAATCGCCTTCTCACGCTGATCTGAATAATTTGAGAGTAAATGATGGCTTGGGTTTAATCCTTGGCCTTCCACTCTCGGAAGATGATTTTGAGGAAGGAATAAGAAAACTACATGGGCTGGGGATCTATCAAATGGTCGTCGTTGGCAGCCGGGAAATTCAAGAAGAAAGGGTTCGAAAACGATGCCGACATTTAACACGTGAAGAACTGATTCAGTTTTATCGGGAACTTCGCAATTTGGCGCAGGAACGAAATCCATTTGAGGTTTACCTTGACTCAGAAATGAAGCAGGGTCTGAGAATAGCTCTTAAAATCTTTGAGGAATTGGGGCTTATTCGCTGTCTTGGCGGAAGCGAAAAAATCACCTTAGAGTTGATACCGGTTAACGTCAAATTGGACCTTGATACTTCGCTTCGTTATCGATATAGTAAACAGCGGTATGAACAAGCTTTAACCTTTCAAAGAACACTTATAGAGAAATTAAAAATTCGTGGAGAAAACCAATAAGGAAGGGCGGCAAAATTATGAATTTTAGTGAACATATCCGTGTCATAGCTGATTTTCCTAAGCAAGGGATTTCGTATAAAGATATTACGACACTCCTTAAAAAGGGCGATGTTTATCGGGCAGCTGTTAACGAAATGGTTGAGAGAATTAAGCCTTGGAAGCCCGATGTGATTGTCGGTCCCGAGGCGCGGGGATTTTTGCTGGGCGCACCTGTCGCTTATGCCTTAGGGATAGGTTTCGTCCCCGTAAGAAAACCAGGAAAACTGCCGTCCCAAACCATTAGCGAAACCTATGCTCTGGAGTATGGATCCGATACCTTGGAGGTCCATGCGGATGCGATTCATTCAGGTGAACGAATCGTTATTGTTGACGATTTGCTTGCTACCGGCGGAACTATGTCTGCTACGGCAAATTTAATTACCAAAATCGGCGCCGAAGTTGCGGGTATGGGTTTCCTGATTGAACTTACGTTTTTAAAGGGACGTCAAAAATTAGTGGATTATCCAATTTTCTCTTTGGTTGAATATCAAGAGTAACTTGCTTCTAAGAGAGGAGTTCCCCTATGTCCTTCGCGGAATTATGGATAAAACTACAAAAGACGACTCCACAAGCTCGCCTGGCTATTGTGGACAAGGCCTATCGATTTGCTGAGAAGGCTCATCGCAATCAACTTCGCAACTCTGGAGAAGATTATATCCTGCATCCTCTGGAAGTCGCACAGATTTTGGCAGATCTGGAAATGGACGAGGCAACGATTGCCGCCGCCTTGCTTCATGATGTGGTGGAAGATACGGAGTACACCATCGCAGATATCGAGAAAGAATTTGGCTCGGAAATTGCATTATTAGTCGATGGAGTTACAAAACTTGGAAGAATTGCCTATAAAAGCAAAGTAGAACAACAAGTTGAGAATCTGCGCAAAATGTTTCTGGCTATGGCCAAAGATATCCGCGTTATTCTCATCAAACTTGCCGATCGCCTGCATAATATGCGCACCTTGAAATATCATTCGGTGGAAAAGCAAAAGGAAATTGCGCAGGAAACCTTGGAGATATTTGCCCCCTTGGCTAATCGGCTGGGGATTTTTAGAATTAAATGGGAACTGGAAGATCTGTCCTTTCGTTATCTTAAGCCCCAAGAATATTATGATTTAGTGGAAAAGATCGCCTTAAAGCGACGTGAACGGGAAGCTTATATTAATGAAGTCATTGTTCAGATGCGAAAACGTTTAACCGAAGTTGAGATTTATGCCGATATAGCGGGACGTCCTAAACACTTTTACAGTATTTACCGCAAAATGATTACCCAGCATAAGGAATTAAGCGAAATCTACGATTTAATGGCTATTCGAGTCATTGTGGAGACTGTCAATGATTGTTACGGAGCTTTAGGTATTATCCACACCCTTTGGAAACCCATTCCCGGCCGTTTTAAAGATTATATTGCTATGCCCAAGCCCAATATGTATCAATCTCTCCATACCACCTTGATAGGTGAGCATGGCGAGCCTTTTGAAATTCAGATACGGACCTGCGAAATGCATCGTACCTCCGAGTATGGTATTGCTGCCCATTGGAAATATAAAGAAGCAAGTAACAAAGATTGTGCCAGCAGCGCTGGAAGCAGGTCAGCGGCCAGTGTCAATTTCGAGCAAAAGCTGTCCTGGCTGAGGCAGCTTCTGGAATGGCAGCATGAATCCAGGGATGCCGGGGAATTTATGGAGTCCTTAAAGATCGATCTATTCGCTGATACCGTTTTTGTCTTTACGCCCAAAGGAGATGTCGTAGAACTGCCAGCCGATTCCTGCCCTGTGGATTTTGCTTATCGAGTGCATACCGATGTAGGACATCGCTGTGTTGGAGCAAAGATCAACGGCCGGATAGTTCCCCTGGATACAAAGCTGACTAACGGAGATATCATAGAAATCCTTACTTCAAAGCAAGGAGGATGCCCAAGCAGGGATTGGCTGTCCTTTGTCAAAACATCGCAGGCGAAGAACAGAATTCGTCAGTGGTTTAAGAAGGAACAGCGTGAGGACAACATTATTCGCGGCCGTGAAAATTTGGAAAGAGAAGTCCGAAAACTCGGTCTGGATCCTTCAGAAGTCTTGAAGCCGGAGAGCCTTTTAGCTATAGGCAGGAGTCAAAATCTGGTGGGTATTGATGACTTGTATGCCTCCATCGGTGACGGGGTGTTGACTCCCAATAAGGTTTTGATGCGCCTGCGTGAAGATTTAACCAAAGATGAACGAGAAAAGCTGCAATTAGCTGCGTTGCAGCAAAGTGAAGGCAAAACTCCTTCTCAGAGTCATTATGGCAAAGCTTCACATGGTGTTATAGTCAAAGGTGTTGACAATGTCTTAGTGCGTTTTTCCCGCTGTTGTAATCCATTGCCGGGTGATGCAATTATTGGTTATATAACCCGCGGACGCGGAGTTTCTATTCATCGGCAAGACTGCAGCAACATATTGAATCACTCTCAAGAAGAGCGGGATCGGGTCGTTGAGGTTGTCTGGGCTGAGCAAGTAGATTCTACCTATCCTGTGGATATCAAGATTCATGGGCTGGATAAGCCGCGGTTGGTAACAGAAATTATGAATACTGTCTTAGATACCAGGACTCATATCCTGGGAATTAATGCTCGAGTAGGCCGGGATAATATGGCTCATATTCAGCTGCGGGTAGAGATACGCAATCTAGAACAGTTGAAAATGGTGATGCACAAAATTCGCAAGATCAAAGACATTACAGATGTCGAGCGGATTCACTCAGGAGGAAAGTAACATGCGTAGTGTTGTCCAGCGTGTTAAACGCGCCTCGGTAACAGTGTTGGGAGAAACAGTCGGAGAAATTTCCGCAGGGCTTTTGGTTTTATTAGGTGTAGGGTTAAAGGACCAAGAAGCAGACATTGCCTGGATGGTGGATAAGCTCAGTGGGCTGAGAATATTTGAAGATTCGGCTGGCAAGATGAATCGTTCCCTTTTGGATACAGGGGGAGAAATTTTGTTAGTTTCCCAGTTTACGCTCTACGGGGATTGTCGAAGCGGAAAACGGCCAAGCTTTACAGCCGCTTCCCCGCCTGAAAGGGCGAAGATTATTTTTGAGCAAACTAAGGAAGGGCTTCGTAACAAAGGATTACACGTAGAAACCGGTGTATTCCAGGCAGAAATGGATGTTGAATTAGTAAATGACGGACCGGTGACGATTCTTTTGGACAGTGAGAAAACGTTCTAAAGGAGGCTTAACAATGATTGATGGACGTGCGGTGGGGCTCATGGGGGCAAATTGTTATCTCTTTGCTTGTATGGAAAGCAAGAAAGCCGTATTGATCGATCCAGGAGCTGATGGAAAAATGATTCATCGTTGGGTTACGGATAAAGGTCTTCATATCGACTATATCTTATTAACCCATGGGCATGTGGATCACATTGGAGCTGTCGATGAATTAAGGGACCTGCTGGGAGATGTCCAGGTAGGAATACATTCAGGAGATGCTGAAATGCTCACTGATGGCCGAAAAAACCTCTCCAGTTATTTTGGCCCTGGGATAGTTCTCAAGAGTGCTGATTTCCTTTTGGAGGATGGACAGGAAATTTTAGTGGGCAAAGAACGGTTGAAAGTGTTACATACTCCCGGTCATTCTCCCGGAGGGGTATGTCTTTGGAGTTCAGAAGGATTGTTCAGCGGAGATACTCTTTTTGCCGGATCCATTGGACGAACTGATTTCCCGGGAGGTTCCATGGAATTGCTCATTCGTGGGATCAAAGAAAAACTCTTCACTCTTCCTGACAATACTCGAGTATTGCCCGGACATGGCGAAGAGACAAGTATCGGGGAAGAAAAACGCGATAATCCTTATTTAACATAACCCTCTCCAAGAGTGTTGCATAACAGCAGAACAGTCTGCACATTGACAAATAGCAATTATTTGTTAAAATAGTGGATAAACTATTATGTATACATTATGTTGAAGTATTTCTATTCATCAAGACCACTTGGAAGCTATGGCGTATAACTTTCTACAGGGAGGGCTAGCGTGACTGGAACTAGCCTGGGAGATACGTGATAGGACAGCCAAGCGGGAGTAGCTGATACTGCGGATGGTCTCGTTAACGACTAAAAAGTGGGCGGATAAATTCCGTCAATAAGGGTGGCACCACGAGAAGTTCTCGTCCCTTGCTCAAAGCAAGGAACGAGAACTTTTTATAATCCTATAGCCTATATTATTTCCTAAGGAGGAACGACCATGGCGATTCAACGACCAAAAGGAACTCAGGACTTGCTGCCGGGGACCGTCGAACAGTGGCAATACCTTGAAGAAACAATTCGGAAGGTCTGTCGGGACTATGGGTATGAAGAAATTCGAACGCCAATTTTCGAGGCAACGGAACTTTTTCAGCGAGGAGTAGGTCAAACAACAGATATTGTAAAAAAAGAAATGTATACTTTTTTAGACAAGGGAGACCGGTCGATGACCTTACGACCGGAGGGAACGGCTTCTGTCTGCCGGGCCTATGTTGAGGACAAGCTTTATGGTCAATCGCAGCCGGTTAAGCTTTATTACAGTGGGCCAATGTTTCGCTATGAGCGGCCTCAAAGCGGACGATTTCGCCAGTTTCATCAGTTTGGAGTGGAAGTCTTAGGCGCCGATCAACCTATCGTTGATGCTGAAGTCATTTGTTTAGTTTGGGATTTGTATCAACGGCTTGGATTAAAAGGTTTGGAAGTTCATCTTAATTCAGTAGGATGTCCAACCTGCCGAGCTGCTCATCGGGAACAATTGCAAAGGTTTTTGACGACCCGCAAGTCTGAATTGTGTCAGGATTGCCAGGAACGTTATGAACGAAATCCTTTGCGGATTTTGGATTGCAAAAATCCTAATTGTCAAGCGGTAACCGAAGGAGCACCAACGACTTTAGATACCCTTTGTGATGACTGTCGAAGTCATTTTGAAAAAGTATTAAGTCTATTATCTGGGGCTGGAGTAGCCTATAGAGTTGACCCCCGTTTGGTCAGAGGGCTTGATTATTACACTAAAACGGCTTTTGAAGTCATGGTGGAGGAAATCGGGGCCCAGAGCGCTATCTGCGGAGGCGGGCGTTATGACGGCCTTGTGGAAGAAATCGGCGGACCGGCCACTCCGGGAATCGGTTTTGCAATGGGATTAGAGCGGGTTTTAGCAGCTCTTCAAGTACAGGGTAAATTCCCTGATCCGAAGTCAAAACTTTTTGCTATGCTTATTGCCTTGGGAGATAAGGCTCAAAACGAAGGGTTCGCGATTATGAATGCTTTACGCGGAAAAGGAGTTCCGGTAGGCATGGATCTCCTGGGCCGCAGCTTAAAAGCGCAGTTAAAAGCTGCCAATCGTGAAGGAGCAGAGTTTGCTCTTATTTTGGGAGAAGAGGAGTTGGAACGACAGGTTCTTCTTCTTAGAGATTTAAACTCAGGAGAGCAAACTGAAGTTCCTTTGTCTAAAGCCATTGAAGTCATTTATATGAAGCATCAGAGAGGAGTTTAAGTCATGACAGTATTTTCGGAACGTGTTCCCAATGGAGAGCTGGATTTGAACCGAATGGGTGATGAGGTACGATTGTTAGGCTGGGTCCAGCGTCGTCGTGACCATGGCGGTTTAATATTTGTTGATCTTCGAGATCGCTCAGGTCTAGTTCAGGTTGTTTTTGATCCGGAAAAGATGGAAGACAGTTTTAGTTTGGCAGAAAGCCTTCGCTCGGAGTATGTTGTCTCCATTTTAGGTCAAGTGATTGCCCGTCCCGAAGGAATGATAAATCCTAATTTAGCCACAGGTAAAATTGAAGTTGTCGCTAAAAAACTGGAAGTTTTAAATGGAGCTAAAACGCCGCCCTTTTATCTTATCGATCAGGTCGATGTCGATGAAACTGTGCGTTTGAAATACCGTTATCTTGATTTACGCCGCCCGGAAATGCAGGCTGTATTTAAAACAAGGCACAAAGTAACCCAAATCATGCGCAACTTTTTTGACAGCCAGGGTTTTTATGAAATTGAAACACCAATGCTTGTTAACTCATCACCTGAAGGTGCCAGAGATTACCTCGTTCCCAGCCGCGTTCACCCGGGAGAATTTTATGCGCTGCCTCAGTCTCCGCAACAATTTAAGCAACTGTTAATGGTTGGCGGGTTGGAGAAATACTTCCAAATCGTCCGTTGTTTTCGAGATGAAGACCTGAGAGCAGATCGCCAGCCGGAATTTACGCAGCTTGATGTGGAGATGTCTTTCGTCGAAGTTGAAGATATTCTGTCCATGATGGAACAGTTAATGGTTCGAATTTTCTCGGAAACTATCGGCAAGTCGATTGCGGTTCCTTTTCCGCGCTTAACCTATAAAGAAGCAATGGACCGATTTGGTTCGGATAAACCGGATACACGCTTCGGCATGGAACTCATCGATGTGGGAGAGATTGTTGGAAAGTCAGGCTTTAAGGTCTTTGCTAATGTAGTGGCAAACGGCGGAAGTGTAAAATGTCTCTGTGCCAAAGGGTGTGCAGGAATGCCCCGCCGCGAAATTGATGATCTGGGAAAATTTGTCGCTGCTTACAGAGCCAAGGGTTTAGCCTGGATCGTCTTTGCCGAGGAAGGAATCAAATCTCCCATTACCAAATTCTTCACTGAAGAAGAAATGCAAGCCCTGATCGAAGTTTCAAAGGCTGAAACCGGAGATATCTTATTCTTCGTTGCCGATAAATATCCTATTGTCTGTGATGCCTTAGGCCACTTGCGCTTGGAGTTAGCGAAACGAATGAACCTTATCCCTGAGGATATGTTCAATTTCCTCTGGGTTACAGAGTTTCCGCTTTTGGAATATGATGAGGAAGAAAAACGCTATGTCGCTATTCACCATCCCTTTACAGCGCCAATGGATGAAGATCTGCCGATATTAGAGACAGATCCTTTGCAAGTACGGGCCAAAGCCTATGACATGGTTCTCAATGGTACTGAACTCGGCGGCGGGAGCATTCGCATTCATCGCCGGGGTGTTCAAGAGCAGCTATTTAGCTTGCTGGGATTATCTGAGGAGGAAGCAGTGGCTCAATTTGGGCATCTTTTAGAGGCCTTTGAATTCGGAACACCTCCTCATGGCGGGATTGCCTTTGGACTTGACCGTATGATTATGCTTCTGACAGGTAAAGATAATATTCGTGATGTTATAGCCTTCCCTAAAACGCAAAGCGCTTCGGATCTTATGGCTCATGCCCCATCACCGGTTTCGGACAAACAATTAAAAGAGTTAAGCATAAAAACTGTTTTGAAATAGGGCCTGGAGGTATAAGTGTACCTTTTGCTTGATGAATTTTCCGGTAAAATGTTCTTGTATTTTTAAGGGAACTATTTGACATAATCCCGGTACTTAGATATAATAGCATTGTAGCTACCCCCTTAGGGTATCGGAGGAAAACGGTATGTTAAATTCAACGACTTATTCAGAATCGAAAGAAGATATCCTGCGCAGACTAAAAAAAATTGAAGGTCAAGTTAAAGGGATACAGCGCATGATTGAGAGTGACAAGTACTGTGTTGATGTACTGATCCAGGTTGCGGCTGCGCGTGCTGCCCTTAACAAAGTTGGTACCATTGTTTTTGAACATCATTCTCGTGGATGTATGCGTAATGCAGTTGAAAGCAATGATCAGGAAGCCGCCATCGAAGAACTAATTGGGGTGCTAACCAAATTTATTAAGTAAGCAAAAGTTACAATTAATTTAATTGGGGGGATTATCATGGCAGGTGCAAATGTTAAAACCTTTACGACAGCAAATTTCGACGCAGAAGTTTTAAAATCTGAAAAACCGGTTTTGGTAGATTTCTGGGCTCCATGGTGCAGCCCGTGCCGGATGGTAGCTCCGGTCGTTGAAGAGTTGGCAGACTCTTATGTCGGCAAAATGGTCATTGGTAAGGTCGATGTTGATGAGAATGGACCTATTGCCGGGCAATACGGAGTTATGAGTATTCCAACACTTGCGATTTTTAAAGGCGGTAAGTTGGTTGACAAAATCGTAGGTTTCCGGGGAAAACCGGATCTCGTGAAAATGATCGAAGCTCAGCTTTAAAGTGAACTCGTTCAGGTCTTAAAAACTGGATCAAACTTATAATTTCTGAGTGAGAACCCTTAAAGTATATATTTAACGTCTATTGAATGAGACTATAGTCCAAGAACAGAGCCTTCCGCATAGTTGTTTTGCTATGCGGAAGGCTCTTTAGATATTTACTCTTGAGAACGTTCTTTTCCCATTCCTGAAGGGGTGTAAAATACCTGTCCTTGAACTTGGGGAGGAAGATAATCTTGTTTCACCCAATGATTTGGGTAGTTATGGGGGTAGAGATAACCTTGTCCATTACCTAATTTGTCAGCCCCTGAGTAGCTGCTGCTCCGAAGGTGGAGAGGAACTTCACCGGTGGGATTGCTTTTCACATAAGCTAAAGCTTTGTCAATGCTGGCTTCAGCGCTGTTGCTTTTGGGAGCGGCAGCGATGGCTAAAACGGCTTGGGCCATAGGGATTCTTGCCTCAGGCATGCCGATCCATTCGAGGGCATTGGCAGCGGCTTGAGCTTGAAGCATGACCATGGGGTCGGCGAGACCGACATCCTCTGAGGCATGGACGATAATTCGGCGCATAATAAAACGAGGGTCTTCACCGGCTTCCAGTAAAACTGCTAACCAATAGAGGGCGGCATCAGGGTCCGAGCCACGCATACTTTTAATAAATGCGGAAATGATGTCATAATGATTATCTCCGGATTTATCAAAGCGCAGAGCACGCTGTTGAATGGATTCTTCGGCAATCTCAAGGGAGATACAGCGGATACCATCTGCGGCAGGAGTCGTCATTACAGCGAGTTCCAGGGCATTAAGGGCTCTGCGCAAATCTCCATTGGCATAATTTAGCCAATGCTCCCAGGCCGGGGGGGATATTTGAACATTGCAGCGGCCTAAGCCGCGTTCTGAATCTTGCAAAGCTCTTTCGAGGCCGAGACGGATATCAGAAGGAGTAAGAAGTTCTAAATGGAATAAGGTTGAACGGCTTAGAAGGGCAGAATTTAATTCGAAAAAGGGATTTTCGGTAGTTGCGCCTATAAAAGTAATTGTTCCGTTTTCAACAGAAGGTAATAAAGCGTCTTGCTGACTTTTGTTAAAACGATGAACTTCATCACAGAAGACTAACGTCTTCTTACCATAAAGGTGAAGCTCTTCGGTTGCCTGGACAGTTATCTCGCGCAGTTCTTTGACGCCTGAAGTAACGGCGTTAATTCGGACAAAGCGAGACGTAGTTTGCGAGGCAATGACCTGAGCTAAACTTGTCTTGCCTGTACCGGGCGGACCGTAGAGAATCAAGGACGAAACACGGTCCGCTTCAATTGCCCGGCGGAGCAGCTTTCCGGGACCAAGTATATGTTGCTGCCCAATATACTCATCAAGAGTCCGGGGGCGCATTCTCTCGGCAAGGGGGGCAACTTGTCGCTGATCGAAAGTAGCTGAAAACAAATTCATTGAGCTGATGTTCCTTTCTAGGAGGATTTAAAGTACTGTTAAATCGTACTTAAATTATAGCATATGGAGGTACAACCCTTAAGGAATTTCGGTTTATTAAATAGTCTCTAAAGCCAATATTAAAAAGAATAGTAAAAGAGTTGGATATAGCCTTGACAAATCCCGACTATTTTAATAAGATATCCATAGAAAGATCAAACGAGGATTTATAATTCTTGGAAAGAGGTGAGGGTGTGAAACTCTCTACCAAAGGTCGATATGGAGTTAGGGCTATGTTTGACTTAGCCCAGCATATGGGTGAAGGTCCTGTATCCTTGAAAAGCATTTCTGAAAGGCAAGGGATTTCTGAACATTACTTGGAACAGCTTATTGCCGGATTACGCAAAGCAGGACTGGTAAAAAGCGTCCGAGGGGCTCAAGGCGGTTATTTACTCGGAAGAGAACCCGACAAAATCAAAGTTGGCGATATTATTCGGGTTTTGGAAGGGCCAATAGCTCCTACCGAATGTGTCTCAGAGGAAGATCCGGAATGTTGCACCAAGTCGGAATATTGCGTTACTCGGACGATTTGGGAGAAGGTTCGAGACTCAATCGCCGAAGTTTTAGATTCCATTACCCTGGAAACAATGCTTGAGGACGCCCAAAAATTTGAATCCGAACGCAGCTTATATATGTACTATATCTGACCACTGTTTCACAACAACAATAAAGGGAGTGAGCCTATGCGGCGAGTTTACTTAGATCACAGTGCTACGACCCCGGTTGATCCAGAAGTAGCAGCGTTAATGATGACTTACTATACTGAGAAATACGGCAATCCTTCGAGTGTTCATAGTTTTGGCAGAGAAGCCAAGCAAGCCCTGGAGGAGGCCCGACGCCAAGTTGCTGAATTAATCGGTGCAGAACCTTCAGAAGTTACTTTTACCAGCGGAGGAACAGAAGCTGATAATTTGGCCATTCTTGGGACAGCAGAAGCCTTGAGCAAGAAAGGCAAGCATATTATTACCACTGCAGTAGAACATCATGCTGTGCTGGAAACTTGCGAATATCTGGAGAAGAACGGTTTTGATCTAACCATTGTTCCTGTAGATGAAGAAGGGATTGTCTCCGTGGAGTCCGTTAAAAAGGCCATCCGACCGGATACAATTCTCATCACCATGATGCACGCTAATAACGAAGTGGGAGCGATCCAGCCTGTTGCTGAAATCGGTAAACTGGCTAAAGAGCACGGCATTGTCTTTCATGTTGATGCTGTTCAATCTCTCGGTAAAATTCCTATTGACGTCAAAGCAATGGCTATAGACCTTTTGACCATCTCCAGCCATAAAATTTACGGTCCTAAGGGTGTCGGGGCGCTTTATATCCGCAAGGGTGTCCGGGTTGCTCCCCGAATCTATGGCGGCGGGCAAGAAAAGAAACGCCGTTCGGGTACGGAAAACACTCCGGGAATTATCGGCTTCGGCAAGGCTTGTGAGCTTGCCGGTCAGAGAATGGCTGAAGACGCTCAGCGTCTTAGCAAGCTTCGAGATAAACTCATGAATGGGATTATAGAGAAAATTGATTATGTGAAAATAAATGGACCTCTTGGTGACAAACGTTTGCCGAACAATGTCAATGTCAGTATCCAATTTGTTGAAGGAGAATCGCTGCTGCTCTCTTTAGATATGCTGGGAATTGCAGCTTCGAGCGGCTCGGCTTGTACTTCGGGTTCCTTAGATCCTTCCCATGTTTTATTAGCCATGGGGCTGGTGCACGAAATTGCTCATGGATCTCTGCGCTTTACCTTAGGACATCAGAATACGGAAGAAGACATTGATTATGTTCTTGAACAATTGCCCAAGATTGTTGATCGTCTGCGTATGATGTCGCCTCTTTACGATCAAGCAGTTCATGCTAAAAAAGCACAGTAAAAGCTGGAGAATAAAAACTTATTTGCGGTTTTAAAAACTGGATAAAATCATAACTGCGATAGAGCTATTGGAAATTGCTAAAAAGGGAGTGGGCAAGAATGTATACAGAAAAAGTCATGGATCATTTTACAAATCCCCGAAATGTTGGGGAAATCGAAAACGCCAATGGCGTCGGCGAAGTCGGGAATGCAAAATGTGGAGATATCATGCGTATTTATTTAGACGTTGAAGGGGACGTTATTAAGGACGTCAAGTTTAAAACGTTTGGCTGTGGAGCAGCCGTTGCTACCAGCAGCATGGTTACGGAGATGGTTAAAGGGAAAACTCTTGATGAAGCTCTGGAGATTTCCAACGCTGCAGTAGCTGAAGCTTTAGGAGGGCTGCCTCCGGCTAAGATGCATTGTTCCAACCTTGCAGCGGATGCGCTCCACGCAGCTATTAAAGACTACCATGAAAAACAAGAAAAAAAGGAATAGATGATGATGGCTCTGACTACAAAGCCTAAAGTCGTAGTAGGTATGAGCGGCGGTGTGGATAGTTCCATGGCCGCCGCTTTACTTAAAGAACAAGGCTATGAAGTGATTGGGGTAACCTTACAGATTTGGGAATCAGCCGGACCGGAAGTCGAAGGAGGATGTTGTTCGATTTCGGCTATTGACGATGCCAGGCGAGTTGCCTATCAGCTTGGGATACCCCATTACGTTATGAATTTTCGCACTTATTTTCAGGAAACTGTTGTTGATTATTTTACTCAGTCATATTTAGAGGGAGAAACTCCGAATCCTTGTTTGGCTTGTAACAAATATGTTAAATTCGGAGAAATGCTGCGTAAAGCTCGCGGCTTGGGGGCTGATTACATAGCTACAGGGCATTATGCGCAAGTTCTCCGCGACCCGGTTAGTAATCGCTTTCTCCTAAGTAAAAGTTCGGATGAACGGAAGGATCAAACCTATGCTCTCTACATGCTAAATCAAGAACAACTTGCCCATACGATTTTTCCTTTAGGAGAGTTTACAAAAGATCAGGTTCGCAAAATGGCGGGTGACCTAGGCTTAGGGGTTGCCAACAAACCGGACAGCCAAGAGATCTGTTTCGTTCCCGATGATGATTATGCTTCCTTTGTACGTGAACGAGCGAAAAATAAAATCAAACCGGGGAACTTTGTCGATCAGCAAGGAAATGTTTTAGGAAGGCATCAAGGTATTATTCATTATACAATTGGCCAGCGGAAAGGGCTGGGAGTTGCTTTTGGCAAACCCAAATATGTTGTTGGTTTAAATACCTCCCGCAATGAAGTTGTTCTTGGCGATGACCATGAGGTCTATTCAGATACCCTTTGGGCGACAAATTTGAATTGGATTTCTATGCCTGATTTAAAGGAGTCAATCAAAGCAGAGGCCAAAATTCGTTATAATTCTTCCGGTGCGCCGGCAACCCTTTCACCTTTAAGCGGGGGTAAGGTCTTGGTACATTTCGATAAACCCCAGCGTGCAATAACTCCAGGGCAAGCTGTTGTTTTTTATCAAGGAAATCTAGTCGTAGGCGGCGGTAAAATAAGCGCCCAAACTGACCATTAATTTTACCGAATTATGAATGAATTCTTGAGTACCAGGGAAGAGTATACATAGGATTTCTTAGGAGGTGAAAAGGATGCGCCGCTCACGTGAGATTGTCGGCCTGCCCGTTTTGGATTTAAAAAAGGGAGGATCAATAGGTTGGGTACAGGACTTGGTTTTGGACTGCAACAAAGATGAAGTTGCCGGTATTCTCCTGGAAGGCGGACATCTCTTTCACACGACGAAAGGAATTCCCCGTAAGGCCATTGTAAGTGTGGGTAAGGATGCAGTTACGATCCAAGAAAAAACCTTGGAGGAACTCAGGGGAACACGATGGTCAGAAAAAATCGGGAATGAAGTCTATACCCAAGCTGGAGACTCAAGAGGAACGATTGAGGATATTTTTGTTGATGATTCCGTAAAAAAGTTGGTTGGCTTTGAGATCTCAGACGGACTCTTCGCAGACCTTCTTCATGGCCGGGGCACGATCCTGCGGCCGCACGTCATGATCGATGGGAAGGATATCTTAATCGTTGATAATCAAGTATCTCCCTTGGATCAAGCAAATGAAGGGGGCTTTCAATCATGAATTGTCCGGTTTGCTCGGGGCGCGCCATAGGTAAGGTCGGAGTCGAACAGTATTATTGTTGGGATTGTTGTGTGGAATTTACAACTCAAACAGACAAAGTTGTCGTTTATGATTTAGCAGAAGACGGTTCTTTAGTAGCTTGGAACGATCCGGCTCTGACTCAAGAGGCACCAAGTGCCGCAGTTGAATAACTCGGATAGCAGCATCAGGCCTTCGTGTGATTTCGGCACGAGAAAAAACGGTTGCTTGCTGCGCAGTTTGCAATTTTTGTCGTTTTGAACTCGAATTAGGTAGTTAAACTCTATTGTAGGTTTTGCTAAAGCGCGCGCTTTGCGCGCTTTTTCTATATTGGTATTGTAGGAACTGTAAAACGAATGAACATGGCGGGGGGCGTGGTTATTAATGGATGCAAATATAAGCCGTCCCTATTGGAAGAATATTCCTTGGAAATGGTTGTTTGGCGTTGCTTGTCTTGTTTTAGGCATACTTTTGCTCCTGAAAGTTAAAACAATTTTAGGCCCCTTTGTTATGGGCTTTTTGTTGGCCTATTTAATGAACCCATTTGTTGATGGCCTCGAAAAGCAGGGAATCAGCCGCAATAAAGCAATTGCCGTGGTATTTATCGTAATTCTAATAATCATAGCATTGGCTGTTTTCTTGATTCTGCCAATTGTCTATACGGAACTTGGAAAATTAGTATCAATTTTACCGGCGACGATCCAGACAATTAACGAAGAAATCGAGAAGTTTAGGAATCATTTTAAAGCCAGTGGATTGCCTGATCGCGTGGCGATCGTTATCGATCAACATCTCGGACAAGGAGAAATCATACTTGCCGATCGACTCAATAAGGTTATCGCCGGCTTGCCGGGTCTCTTGTCAACAGTCACCCTTTACATACTATCGCCGGTAATCACGATTTATTTATTGGCAGATTGGAAGAAAATCAGTATTCGATTTTTTCGTTTGGTTCCTCAACGTCAGCGTATGGAATGGAGACGTCTGTGGCAGGACATTAGTCATACGGTGCGTCGATTTGTCCGGGGGGATTTGGCTGTTGCCGTCATTGTCGGAATACTCATAGGTATTGGGGTAAAGCTGGTGGGGATGGAGTATGCTTTGCTTATCGGTTTACTATGCGGGGTATTTGATTTAATCCCTTATTTTGGGCCTGTGATCGGCGCTGTGCCTTCAGTCTTGTTGGCCTTAACCAAGTCTCCGGGAATGGCTTTAAAAGTTGCTCTGGTTATCCTGGTTGTCCAACAAATTGAAGGAAATATCATATCTCCGAAATTAATGGGCGACAGCGTGGGGCTTCATCCTCTTTGGGTTATGTTTGCCCTCTTAGCCGGCGGCGAGATCGCGGGATTTTGGGGAATGCTGCTTGCAGTTCCATGTGCCGCCGTGATTCGGGTATTGCTCAGGCATTTTTACAACAAGCTCGTCTCGCCCCAAGTTTGAGATGGTTGACAAAGAAGTCCTTACCTGTATATACTTTAGAAATAATGAGAATTTGTGTAAACGAATGAGAATACGTGTTTTTTAGCCCGAAATTAAGCAGGGTAGCAGCTCGAAACATCTCGTCCCTGACAGTTGTGGGGAAGGGATTATTTTTTAGTGCGATGAATCTAAAGGAGTGTTTTCGAATGTATACAGGTAATCAATTAAGGGATATGTTTCGCAAGTTTTTTGAGGAGAGAGGGCATAAGATATTACCTAGTGCTTCGCTCATTCCTAAAGATGATCCAACCTTGTTGCTAACGGTTGCGGGCATGGTTCCCTTTAAGCCGTACTTTCAGCGCCGCGTTGAGCCTCCATTTCCCAGAGCCACCACGGCTCAGAAATGTGTGCGTACGCCGGATCTGGAAGAGGTGGGGAAAACCGCACGCCATCATACATATTTTGAGATGTTGGGAAATTTTTCGTTTGGCGATTATTTTAAAAATGAAGTAATTCCCTGGGCCTGGGAATATGTAACTGAAGTCTTGAAAATACCTGCAGAGAAGCTTTGGATTACCGTTTATCCGGAAGATGAGGAAGCGAAAAAATTATGGCTTGAAAAAGCCGGTGTTAAGCCGGAAAGAATCGTTGGAGATCCGGAAAACTTTTGGGCAGCCGGCCCGACAGGACCTTGCGGGCCTTGTTCAGAAATCTATGTTGATCTCGGTGAGTCCAGAGGGTGCGGTCAACCGGATTGTGCCGTAGGATGTGATTGCGACCGTTTTTTGGAGATTTGGAATTTGGTATTCATGCAGTATAATCGAGATGAGGCCGGAGTTCTAACACCTTTGCCTAAACAAAATATTGATACGGGGATGGGTTTAGAACGGATTGCTTCTGTTATGCAAGGAGTGGAGACTAACTTCGATACGGACTTATTCCGCCCGATTATTGATTTTGTCGCCAGTCTTGTGGGTATAAAGTATAAGGAGAATCCTAAAAATGATCTTGCTTTGAAAGTAGTTTCTGATCATGTAAGGGCGATTTCCTTTATGCTCGCAGACGGAATTCGGCCAAATAATGAAGGACGAGGGTATGTTTTACGCCGTATTTTGCGACGTGCAGTTCGCTATGCCAAACTTCTTGGGATTGATAAACCATTTTTGGAGTCGGTATTTCGAATTATTCAAAGGGATTATGCTCAAGCCTATCCTGAGCTGATTGAAAATGAGAATTTTATTATTAATCATTTGAATTTAGAAGAGAAAAACTTTCAAGCAACGTTGGAACAAGGAACGCAAATGCTGCAAGATAAGGTCAAAGAGCTAATTGAGAAGGGAGAAACGGTTTTAGCCGGTCCTGATGCTTTTTACCTTTATGAGACTTACGGTTTTCCCGTGGAATTGACAGAAGAAATTTTGGCGGAACAAGGACTTTCTGTAGATATGCCATCCTTCCAAACTTCTGCTGAAGAACACCGTCAGCGAGCCAAGGAACAGTCTCAGCAGATGCGGGCTGTCGCTGAAAGTGCGGATTTGGTTCAAAAAGTTAAAGCATTGGGAGTAACGCCTTTTGTAGGTTATCAGCAAATCTCCAATACGACAAAGATCGTCGGTTTATTTGTGGATGGGGAAGAAAGGCAAGATGCTGGCGAAGGTGAAGAAGTTACTGTTTTCTTGGCTGAAACACCCTTTTATGCCGAAAGCGGCGGTCAAGTCTCAGATAAGGGCGTCTTGAAAACCTCACGGGCGGAGGCTCGAGTCTTGGAGGTAAAAAAAGGTGTTACGGGAACCCTATACCATCGGGTTGAGATTCTGACCGGGGTTTTGCATGTCGGAGAAACCGTAGAAGCAGCTGTTGATAATTCGGATCGTATGGCAACAGCACGGCATCATAGCGCCACACATCTCTTACAAGCGGCACTGCGTTCCGTTCTTGGGGAACATGTGCAGCAAGCAGGGTCTTTGGTGACAACAGAGCGCTTGCGTTTTGACTTTACTCATTTTTCACCCCTTACTCCAGATGATTTAAAAGCGGTTGAGGGCCTTATTAATGAGGCAGTCTTGAAAAATATGACCGTTGATGCTACGGAAATGTCTTTGGATGAGGCTAAACAAAGCGGAGCTACTGCTCTTTTTGGCGAAAAATATGGTGAAAGAGTTCGTGTTGTAACCATGGGAACCTTCAGTAAGGAATTGTGCGGCGGAACTCACGTTCACAGCACGGGAGAAATCGGACTGGTTAAAATTCTCAGTGAAGGCGGAATTGGTGCCGGTTTACGCAGAATCGAAGCCGTGGCAGGTTTAGAAGCCTTGAATTATCTCCGTTCCCTTGATGAGCAAGTAATGGAGGTTGCTCAAGTGCTCAAGGCTCAACCGACAGATGTAGGTAAACGAGTTCAAGGTCTTGTTGCTCAAGTCAAGGATCTGGAGCGGGATATTTCGCAGCTTCAGGCAAAGCTCAGCAAAAATGAAGCGGAAGGTTTACTAAACCGCGTTGCTGAGATTGAAGGAATTTCTGTACTTGCTGCTCAAGTTCAGGCCTCTGATATGGAAGGGCTTCGGCAGATGGCAGATCTTTTGCGCGGTAAATTGAAGGCCGGAGTCATAGTTTTGGGGGCTGTCCATGAAGGAAAGGTAAACTTTGTTACAACAGTCAGTCCAACAGGTTTAAGCGGGCTTCATGCCGGACAGATTATTAAGGAAGTCGCGAAAATCGCCGGCGGGAGCGGCGGCGGCCGTCCCGATATGGCGCAAGCCGGAGGGAAAGACCCCAGTAAGCTGGGTGAGGCCATAGATCGAGTGCCAACGATTCTCCGAGGATTATTGAAGAAATAGAGGAGAAGAACTAGGACAGCGAGAATATATAGGTAGTAGGTTAACAAAGGACAGCGAAAGGGGGACAGGAAAATGGATCGTATGGAAGAAACCATGATGTTTAAGGCTGTCGGGGAAGATATATCCGCGCGTGAGGTTCTGCAGAAAGTTTATGCGGCCTTACAAGAAAAAGGATATGACCCTATTAACCAAATGGTGGGTTATCTCATGTCGGGTGACCCGGTCTATATAACCAGCCACAATCAGGCACGGGCAATGATTCGTAAACTTGAACGCTTTGAGCTGATCGAAGAACTCGTTAAGTCCTACTTGCAGGAGAAATAAAGCAAATCTGGCCTTGGTGTCAGGGGCAGGGATAATTAACGTTTTGAAACTCCGCATCACTGATCGTGGTGCGGAGTTTGTTACTTTCACCAGGGTTTTGGCCGGTGAAGGAGCAGAGATTGCGGCTGCTCTGAGCTGCCTGGGAATGAAAAAGTACGTAAAGCGCTTAAAGACATTGATTAGGGAAGGAGACAGAGATGAATCAGGTTAAACTAGGTTCATGGGGGCCGTTAGTGTCTGAGATTTGTTTTGGAAGTCTGGCGATTTCCCCTTTGCAGGGACGAGTTACTGAAGCTCAGGGAGTCGACGTTTTAAAGTATGCTCTTGAACGGGGGATCAACTGGATTGACACTGCAGAAATATACGATAACTACGGGCAAATAGCACAAGCTGTCAAGAGTTACCCTCAGGTTCGAATTATAAGTAAATCTTATGCCGTTACAGAACAAGACTTGCGTAAAAGCCTCGAGAAAGCGCGTTCAGAACTGAATAGGGATGTTCTGGATTTCTTTTTGCTTCATGAGCAAGAAAGTGCTCTGACGTTAAAGGGACATTCAAGAGCTTGGGAGGAACTGCTGCGGGCCAAAGAAAAAGGGTTGGTGCGCTGGATTGGCATCTCTACCCATGCTGTAGACGGTGTTCGTGCGGGCGCCCTTCAGCCAGGGCTGGATGTTATTCACCCGATTATAAATTACCAGGGACTGGGGATTATTGACGGCACTTTGGCTGATATGCTGCAGGCTCTGTCCTTTGCCGCAGAGATCGGGGTTGGAATTTATGCTATGAAAGTGTTTGGAGGCGGTCACCTAAGCCAAGATCCTCAAAAGGCTATTGATTTCATCAAAAAGGTTCCGGGTATTCAGGCTATGGCTTTAGGAATGTCGAGTCCTGATGAAGTGGATTATAATCTTCTTCTGGTGTCCGGCCAAGAGGTACCTCAAGCTCTTCGAGAAAAGGTTAAGCATAAACCAAGGAAGCTTTATATTGCAGACTGGTGTGAAGGATGTGGACGCTGTCAGGAGGCTTGCCCACAGAATGCTTTACATATTGAGAAGATAGCTGTCGTGGATCAGGAGGCCTGTGTGCTCTGCGGGTATTGCGGGAGGGTGTGTCCGCATTTTTGCTTGAAAATTGTTTAGGCGGAGGGAGCGGGCTATTCCCTTAAGAGACTTTGGGGTCGGGGGAGTGGCATGGGCTCCGCTTCGCAAACTGGCGTAAATCGCTCAGCTCCGGCCATGCCACTCCCCCTGCTCAAGGGTCTAAGGAGCGAACGTGGCTGGGGTTGAATCGCCCCGTCTCCCGGGATGGAGAGGACGAGGAGGAGCGTGTTTTTTAAGCAAGACCTTGGGGTCGGGGGGAGTTGCATAGGCTCCGCTTCGCAAACTGGCGTAAATCGCTCAGCTCCGGCTATGCAACTCCCCCTTGCTCAAGGGTCTATGAGCGGAGTTGGCTGGGGTTGAATCGCCCGTCTCCCGGGTATGGGGATGGGGCTTGGGTGGTGTTTTAAGTAAGACTTTGGGGTCGGGGGAGTGGCATGGGCTCCGCTTCGCAAACTGGCGTAAATCGCTCAGCTCCGTCTATGTCGCTCCCCTTGCTCAAGGGGTCTTGTGAGCGGGAAATGACTGGGGTCAAATTGGCCCGTCTCTGCAGGTATGGAGAGGACGGGGATGATGTGGGTTAGGGAAGGTGGATTTGGATGCGGATTATGGGGTTGGATTTTGGTTCTAAGACGATTGGGGTGGCGATGAGCGATGCGTTGTTTTTGACGGCGCAGGGAGTTAAGACTATTCGACGCTCCCCGAGGGAGATTGAGGAATTAGGAGAATTGCTTAAAGAGTATGAGGTGTCTGAGATCGTTATTGGTTATCCGAAGAATATGAATGGGACGCTGGGGCCTCGCTGTGCTTTGACGGATGAATTTGTGGAGCGTTTGCGTACAGAGTTTGGACTTCCTGTAGAGCGTTGGGATGAGCGTCTCAGCACGGTGGCTGCCCAGAGGACTTTGTTAGAAGCTGATGTTTCTCGGGGCAAAAGGAAGCAAGTGATTGACAAGATGGCGGCGGTCTTTATTCTGCAAGGATATTTGGATCGCAGGCATGCGAGAAATATTCCTAATTGAATATTTGACAATCATTACCTACAATAGTACAATGTCCATATTCTTAGATAAGAGGTGAAATACATGTCTGAACATAAACACGACCACGACCACGACCATGAGCATGAGCATGAGCATGACGCTGAGGAATTTGACACAGTTGTACTTACTGATGATGAAGGAAAAGACCATGAGTTTCTTCATCTTGACACTTTGGAAGTCGATGGATCAACCTATTTTGTGCTGATGCCTATTTCGGAGGAGGACTCCGAAGATGAAGATGCTGATGAAGCCATTATTCTTAAGCTCGGTAAAGATGATGAGGGCGGCGAAATGCTGCTCGACATTGAAGATGATGAAGAGTGGGAAAAAGTAGCTGACGCCTGGGAAAACTTAGTCGAATCTGAAGAGGACTAAGACAAGGACTAATTAAAGATCTTAGATTAGCGGTTTACATAATGACAGAAGACCTCACAGAGTTGTTTCTAGTGAGTTTCTTCTGTCATTTGTTTTTTTAATATTGGTATATTTTTAAAAGGGCCAAATCTTCACTATAAAGCTGCAAAACAACGGAAATACTAAATCCACGAAAGTGGAGGTGTGGGCATTGAAAATTATTATTATTTTCCTAAGTATTGTTTTATGTTGGCTTATTGGAGGATGCAGTCCCTTTTCTAATCAATCTAAGCTTAACATCAATACCCCGAGACCGTCCACTCAAAGCTCTGTGAAGCCGGATAAAGAGGTTAATGAGGCTGATGGGGTTAATGAGGTTAACGAAGGAAGTCAGGTAATTCCTCAGGGGACAAAAGTAGATAATGATCTAGATTTAAGTAATATCCCTGTAAGTGAAGCCTCCCGTAAAATTAACGATTGGGCGAAGGACAAGCTGGAAGAATCTCGTGTCCTGTTGTACAATGAAACGGAGATTCCCATCACTTTAAAGGAGTTGGGATTTGAAGTTGATGTTGAAAAAACTCTGGAAAACGCCCAACAACGTCAAAATCAATCTCAAAATCAAAATCAAAATAACGTTATACCAAGTGTTCTAAAAGCTAATCCTGAATTGGCTGCTAAGGTTCTGAAAGAAAAATTAAAGAAATTTAATCAACCAGCAAAAGATGCAACCTTTAAAATTCAAAACGATAAAGTTGTCATCACTCCTGCGCAGAAGGGCAGAAAAGTTGAGGTAGATCAACTAATAAATAACCTTCAGAATAGTTCTCTTTCTGAAGTACCCCCAAAAATTAAGGCTCCGTTGGTTGAAGTTCCAGCGAAAGTTACGACTGAATCCATCGAGTCTTTGTCGGGTTCTGTCCTTGGTGAATTTAGTACAAAGTTTGCCGTCGGAGAAGCCAATCGTTCGGCTAACTTAACTGCGGCCGCTAAGGCTTTAGACGGCAAAGTAATCAATCCTGGGGCTGCGTTTTCTTTTAATAATGCAGTAGGACCAAGGGAGCCTGAAACGGGATATAAAGAAGCCTATGTTATTATTAATGGCGAGTATGTTAAGGGGACGGGAGGGGGCGTATGCCAAGTTTCCTCAACCCTCTACAATGCAGTTCTCCTCAGTAATTTTGAGGTCGTTGAACGAAAACACCATGATGTAGCAGTGTCATATATTCCGGCGGGCCAGGACGCTACCGTCAATTATCCCAACATCGATTTTAAATTTAGGAATAATACAGGCAGCTTGGCTTATATACGAACTGAGGTTAAGCCAGGGGTACTGACGATTAAGCTTTATGGAAAAAAGACAGGAAAGACCGTTCGTCTTGAACGACAAATCGTGAAAGTTAGGAACTATAAAACGATACGTCGTTATGATTCGAAATTACCGAGAGGCAGAGTAAAGGTAGACCAAATTGGTACCAAAGGAATAGTTGTCAATGTGTGGAAAGTAATCCGGGATGAAAAAGGCCATGTGACAAAACAGTTTTTAGGTCGAGATTCTTATGAACCGGCCAATCGCATCTTGCTGATCGGTACATAAGCTTACCTGGGGCTTTCGGGGAAAGAGAGTGTGGAAATGTGTCCGGAAAGAAAAAGAGTAAGGATTTACGTGCGAGAATAGCTTTATTTTTACTCGCAGGGAGCATCATATTGTTGTCGTGGTGGTCTTGGGCTACTAAACCTTACTCTTCAACAGGGAACAGCGTTACAATTACTATCACTTCAGGAACAACAACGGATCAATTAGCTACTGAATTAGAACAGCGTCATCTTATTCGCAGTGCCAATTTGTTTCGTTGGTTAGTGCGAATGCAGAAGACAAATTTTAAAATGTTTGCCGGGGATTATGTGCTATCACCTACTATGACGCCAGCTGAAATTATCGAGCGGTTAATCAAAAGGGAAGAGGTTTCCAATTCCATTAGGATTACTATTCCCGAAGGTTATTCCACGGAGCAGATTATTGATGTCCTCGTCCAGAAAGGCCTCGGCAGTAAAGAAGACTATACAAAGGTTGTCGCAGAAGATTCTTTTCCCTATTCTTTTCTTAAAGGGACTCCGGCAGGAATTCACCGTTTAGAAGGTTTTCTTTCCCCGAACACCTATTTCATCGATCCCAAAGCGAGTCCTCACGTTGTGATTGATATATTTCTGCAGCAATTTGCCAAGGAAATGACACCTGAGGTTCAAACTCGGCTGAGCAGTTCAAAGCTTACGGTACTTCAGTGGGTAACCCTAGCTTCTTTGATAGAAAAAGAGGCAGCAAAGGAAACAGATCGCCCGCTGATCGCTTCGGTAATAATGAATCGCTTGAAGCGCAACATGCCACTTCAGGTTGATGCTACGATTCAATTTTTATTGGATACGCCCAAAGCAAAACTCCATAACAAGGATCTTCAGATACCTTCACCGTATAATACCTATCTTCACCGCGGCTTACCTCCGGGGCCGATTGCCAACCCCGGAGATGCTTCTTTGCAAGCGGCTTTGTATCCCGCTCAAACGGATTATTTATATTATGTGGCAAAAAAAGACGGATATCATGCCTTTGCCAAGACCTATGCAGAACATCTTAAAAATATTAAATTGTATCAGTAAGCGAGGTTATTTACGAACCATTAATTTCTTAATAGCCTGATCGAGACCATCGAGAGTTAATTCATACATGGGGAAGATTTCTTGGACCATCTTTATGCTTTGATATCCGTGACCCCGTTCCCAATAGGCCATAGGTATTGGGTTAAGCCACACATGATAGGGAAACTTTTGCGATAATCGTTTCAGCCAGGTTATTCCCGGCTCTGTATTTCCGATATCCCAAAAAATGTTGCCGTCGCTCATTAGCAGTTCACTCGGCGCCATGGCCGCATCTCCAATAAGGAGAACTTTATAGTCAGAGTGGAGGGATTGCAGGATATCTTCTGTTTTAATTGCCTTCCGGGGATTGCAGGACGCATCAAGATAGAGAAGGTCATAGATGCAATTATGGAAGTAATAGAACTTTAAATCTTTAAAATGCGAGGATTTATGGACTGCCGAGAAAAGTTGACTGCAGATTCTGGCATAGGGAACCATCGAACCGCCTGCATCCATAAGGACAATGACTTTGACGGAATTTTTACGAGGCCTTGTCCAGATCAGTTTCAATTGCCCGGCATTTTTACAGGTTTCGTCAATGGTGGCGTCTAGATCAAGCTGGTCCTTGCTTCCCTCCAGACGGGTGCTAAACTGACGCAGACCACGCAGGGCCAGCTCAAATTGACGAACGCCCAAGGTTTCGTCCCGGCGGTATTCCTTGTAATTTCGCTCAGCAGCCACTTTTACAGCGGATTGGCCGTGAGATTTTCCGCCAATTCTTACACCTCCCGGATGGAAGCCTGAGTGGCCGAAAGGTGATGTCCCGCCTGTCCCAATCCAGGTATTTCCTCCATGATGAGGCCCGTCTTGTATGCGCAGACGTTCTTCGAGAGCGGCTCGCAGGCTTTCCCAATCCGGTAAGCCTAGTTTTTTTAGGAGCTCATTCCGTTCCTCTTCAGAAAAGAGTTTTTCCGGAAGAGGATTGGCGAGCCATTGGGAAACTTGCTCAGATAATTGTTCAGGGGTTTCGATCCCCTGAAAATATCTCTGAAACGCCAGATCATATTGGTCAAAGTGACTTTCGCTTTTAACTAATATTGCCCTGGCCAAGTAGTAGAATCCAGAGAGACTGGAATTAGCTAAGCCGATACTGAGGGCTTCCATTAAGGTCATCCACTCGGTTAGGGAAACGGGAATGCCTTCTTGCCGTAATTGATAAAAAAAGTTCGTAAACATAGCTTACCAACCACGCTTTGAGGTGCGAGTCGGATTTTCCATACCGCGCGTATGTAATTGGCGCAGGGTCAGGTCAAAGTCCTGATTCTTTTTAAGCAAGGCTCCTAAAAAAGGAAGCTCTTGGGAGATTGCTTCCGGGGCAATCCCACCGATGGTCAAAGCCTGAACCCAATCTAAAAGCTCGCTGGTGCTGGGCTTTTTCTGTAATCCTGAAATACTGCGCACCCAGTAGAAGGTCTTTAAAGCCTCTGCCAGCAACTGGCCTTCCAGCTCTGGACAATGAACCTTGACAATTTCAGTCATCATTTCCGGATCAGGAAAATCAATATAATGAAAAATGCAGCGCCGTAAAAAAGCGTCCGGAAGCTCTTTCTCGGCATTGCTCGTAATAATAACAATCGGCCTCTGTACGGCAGTTATGGTTTCTCCGGTTTCCGGTATATAGAAATTCATAACATCCAATTCCCAAAGCAAGTCGTTAGGAAATTCTAAGTCAGCCTTGTCAATCTCATCAATTAACAGTACAACCCGTTCCTTGGCTTTAAAAGCCTCACCCAGCTTGCCTAATTTAATGTACCGTTTAATCTCTGAAACATTCTGTCCTCCAAATTGACTGTCATATAAACGTTGAACTGTGTCATAGACATAAAGACCATCTTGTGCTTTGGTGGTGGATTTAATATTCCAAATAATTAGGGAGAGACCAAGGGAACGGGCAATGCTTTCAGCAAGCATAGTTTTTCCTGTACCCGGTTCTCCTTTGATTAAGAGGGGTCTTTTTAAAGCAACGGAGATGTTAACACTATTTTGCAGATCCTTCGAAACAATATAGTCTTCGGTTCCTTGAAAGATATACTGATCGGTCATTCCGAACTATCCTCCTCTCATGGTAAGGTAATGATATAATAATACCACTTATTTCCTTAAGAAAGGATAGCCTGGAGTGAAATAGTGGAAATTATTTGATACCTGTTTGGAGCAGTTGCTATACATGGCCTTAAAGACGACAAAAACGCTAATTTAAGGTATAGTAATTAGGAATACTATAGATTATTCTTGAGGCGAGATTCTTGGGAAAAGTTAAGGGGAAAAAACATGAAAAAACCTGAATTATTAGCACCTGCGGGAGATTGGGAAAAACTTAAGTATGCCTTGGCTTATGGTGCGGATGCAGTTTATATGGGAGGGCCATCGTTTGGCCTGAGAGCATATGCGGGAAATTTTAATCTGGATGAATTAGAACGGGCAGTTATATGGACCCATAAACTCCAGAAAAAGATCTATATAACTGTCAATATTTTCGCCCATGAAGCAGATTTTGAAGAACTCCCCGCCTATCTGAAGCATTTAGAAGCCTTAGGCGCAGACGGAGCCATTATTTCCGATCCGGGTATTATTGCTTTAGCTCAAGACGTAGCACCTTCTTTGCCGCTGCATTTAAGTACCCAGGCAAACAACACAAATTCTTACTCAATACGGTTCTGGCTGAACCAGGGCATCGAAAGGGTTGTTCTGGCCCGGGAATTATCGCTGGAAGAGTTGCGGGAAATTCGTACCAAGGTAGAAGGCGGTTTAGAGGTGTTTATCCACGGCGCCATGTGTATGTCTTATTCCGGCCGTTGTTTGCTGAGTAATTATTTGACTGGGAGGGACGCCAATCGAGGAGAATGTACCCAACCCTGCCGTTGGGGATATGCCTTGGTGGAAGAGAAACGGCCGGGAGAAGTATTTCCGATTGAAGAGGATGAACGGGGAACCTATGTCTTTAACTCTCATGATTTATGCTTGCTGCCTCATTTGCCCTTAATAAAACCTCTTAATTTAGACAGTTATAAAATTGAAGGTCGGATGAAAAGTGTCCATTATGTTGCCAGCACCGTCAAAGTCTATCGAGAAGCTATCGACACCCTTTGGGAGGATGGGGAATCATCATTTCAAGGGAAACTGGCACAGTGGCTGGAAGAAATGGACAAAGTCAGTCATCGAGATTATTCACCAGGCTTTTTATTTGGAAAGCCGGGGGCGAAATCTCATAATTTAGAAACGTCTCATTATGTGCGGGATTATGATTTTGTAGGGGTAGGGTTAAGTGAGGAAGAGGGTGAGACTTTGCCCATGATTACAGATCAAGAGGCATCCTGGGTTGAGCAGCGGAACAATTTTAAACGTGGAGAGGTCTTAGAAGTCTTGACTCCTCAAGGTAAGCCTTGGTCCTTTCAAATTCGGGAGATGTGGGATATAGATGGGGAACTTCTAGAGGTGGCGCGTCATGCCAAGCAGAAGATAAAAATCAGGACACCGCAGAAAATTCTGCCCTACAGTGTCTTGCGGCGGGCGAGGAGTGATAAGAAGTAAGTGAGTAAGTGGTAATCTCTTGGTCCTATATACTCATCTGCTTCAGCTCTAAGGTATACCATAGAGTTAAATGGTTAAGGAGAGGAATGAATGAATTCTCATGATTCGGAGTCTTTGAGCCGCTTGCCTGCGGATGTCGATGTAGTCGTTAGAGCGCGCATGGAGAGAAAAGAAATGCAAATGCTCGATAAACTTGTTGAAGGATTAGGGCATTTAGGCGTTGTTACCACAACGAACAAAGCTTTGGGAGAAGTCATGATTCAATCAACGAAACATTGTTGGCCGGATTTGAAAAGAGCCATCGAAGAGATGCCCTTTGAGATAGAGTTTTTAGAAACTAAATAAGGATTCAGTCTCTAGAGGGATTATCGACGCCCTGCTCAAGACGTGGCAGAAGTGTCAATAATATAATAATTGAAAATTTGATTAAGGGTGAATTAGAGTATGACTAATGAATGTATTAGAGCAGCGGTGGGATCTCCGCTAAGCTCTCAATTTAATAATACTGACCTAATCGTTAAAGCACGTCTCGATCGGTCTGAAATACAAATGTTATGCAAGCTCGTTGAAGGTCTAGGGCATTTGGGAATTGTTACAACAACGAACAAAGAGATTGGTGAGGTAATGATTCAAACTACAATCTTTTGCTGGCCTGAATTGAAAACGGCTATTGAAAAAATGCCGATGGTCATAGACTATATCTAACAATAAGAAGAAGGAACTCGATTTTGAGTTCCTTCTTCTTTTATTGTGATTCATGAAAGCAATTTCTAATGATCAAACATCAAGACCTTCCTTTATGAGTTCATCACTTAAAGTCAGCTCTTCCAAAAAACAAATCAATTATCATTACTTTGACCAAGTTTAGTTTATTATTTAGTGGAAAAGCACAATTCTCCTTCTTCGAGCATAGTTATGAACATGGTTCGAAAGGGGTGAGAGGGTGTTCACTGAATTTTTGCTGGCTGCAATTGCTCTATCCGTTCTTAAAGGTGTAACCTTACTAGTTTCTTATATTAATAATAATGCTTTTCCCCAACCATTGAGCGAGCATGAAGAAGCTCGATGTTTATCAATTTTAAATAAAAGCAAATCGACGCAGCCCTTTACAATGACTCGTGAGGTGGAGGACGCGCGTAATACGCTCGTGGAACATAATTTGCGTTTAGTGGCTCATCTTGTCAAGAAGTTTGACGGAACGGGAGAGGATGGGGATGATCTAATCTCCATCGGAACGATTGGTTTAATTAAAGGCATAAACACCTTTGATCCTGGCAAGGGGACAAAGCTGGCAACGTATGCTGCCCGGTGCATTGAAAATGCAATCATCACGAAACGGAAACATTTTTACAGTGCCGTTTCTTTTTTTTTAGCATTCGCTCCAAACATTATTAGATCTATAAATTGTCCGTCCCAAGTAATCTTTTCAACTAGGCTTCTAATCATATTGCGCTTTTCGGGAATATCCAGCGTATCAATAATTTGCGAAAACGTTGAAAGAATATCTTTCATGACATCGAATCCTTCATCCATGAGGTTCGCATTCTGAGAACGTTCTCTTAGTTCAGCCAATCTTTCTCTAAATGATGCGGTTTGTTTGTCCATCTCATCAATCTGAGCAATAATGTATTTGGTTGCCCCTGTATTTTGAGCTTGTGAAAGGGTATTAACAAGGTTTGAGATAGACAGTTCATTCTCCTTAATATTATTTTCAAGCAGTTCAATCTCATTGGAAATGCTGTTTTTAGAGATTTCAATATTTAGCTTCTCTTTTCCGATCCTGGTACTTAGCTCTGAGTCAGACGATGCAAGCTTTTTTATTTCTTCAATTACTAGACTATCTAGAGTGTTTCCGTGGACGTTTTTAATGTCGCATCTAGTCTTTTTGCTTTTTTCTTTGAGTTCGCACATGTAATAGAACACCGTAACTCCGTCTTTGTTAGTACGACTAATACGTGGGCGCATATAACTTCCACAGTTCGAACAACGTAGGAGTCCAGAAAGAAGTGATTCGGAGTTCTTAACCTTACGGTAGGATTTGGATTTGTTCTGCTGTATGAGATTTTGAACCTTTACCCATTGCTTTCCTGAAATAACTCCGGGGTGAGCTCCGATAGCTACTATCCATTCAGCGTTATCTCTGATTTTATTTGAGTGGCCTTTTTCTTGGGAAGTTTTATTATAAACCATAAGTCCATGCATGCCATCAAAGTCTCTTTCGTCCGCATATATCTCAAAGCCGTTGTTAACTAGATAAGAATATACTTCCTTATCAGCAGTTGCATAAACGGGGTTAGTTAGAATAGAGCGCAGAGCAAACCGGGAGAAGTCAATATTATTTCGAGTTGTTATATTGTTTTGAACACAAAAAGATTCTAGCTTAGTTAGAGAATTTAGCTCAGTGAATTTTTCGAATAAGAGTTTAATGAGCTCTAACTCATTTGGATCAGGAACCAGTTTGAATTGGTGTCGCTCCTTTCCATTGTGGTCAATTCTGGTGATCGGCTCTGATATAAATCCTTGCGGAGTTATCCCGCCCAACCATCTTCCTGTTTTGGCTAGTTCAATCATATTGTCACGGATACGTTCTGCCGCGGTTTCTCTTTCCAGTTGAGCAAATACTGAAGCAATATACATCATGGCACGGCCCATAGGTGTTGTAGTGTCGAAAGACTCGCGAATTGAAATAAAAGCCACGTTATATTTGTTTAATGTTTCAATAATATCTGCAAAGTCAATGATATTACGGCTTATTCTATCTAATCTATAAACAATCAAAATTTTATATTTCCGCTTTTTAATATTCTCCATCAAAAGCTTGAATTTCGGTCTGTCCGTAGTTCCCCCTGAATAGCCTTCGTCTTCATAGACGTTCTCATCTTTCAGCATGGCACCAAAGTTTCTGGAAGCGTAATCTTTTCCCATTTCGATCTGATTACCGATCGATTCGCCTTTGCCTGTGAATTTGCTTTTCCGCGAATAGAAACATAAATCATTCTCGGTAATTGAAGAAACGTCCTCAGAAATCATTTTGTTGCCCCCTTGAATAATACAAAATTTGCTAAGTTGGTGCTAGTTCTATAGTCGTAAGCTGCTATCAAGGAATAACATGTTAACGTTACTCATTAATCGCTTTTCATAGCCGGGCCATTATTAATGTTTAGTTTATTATAAATTTCAAATATAAAAAACTCAATTCTCTGAATGTGCAATTCATTTTTCCTTATAGTATGAATGTACGATGAGTATTGAATTGATATGTAAAAAATTATTTGATAGGATTCAAATACATCTCAAAATGGCTAAATATTGATGAACTAGTTGAAAGGAACACGATATGAATGTTTTAGAAAGCGAACGCATCTCTTTTCGTAGAATTACTCAAAAGGATTTTAGCAAATAAAAGAGATGTTGTCTGATTCGTGAGTTATGTATGCCTGGGAGCATACTTTTTCTGATGAGCAAATTACAGATTGGATTGAAACTCAACTTAAATACTATCAATATGACAGTGTAGGATATTTCGCGGCTATTTTAAAAGAAAACAATAAGTTCATTGGTCAGATGGGCTTACATAGAAGTAGTCTTAATGGAAAGCATGTTTTTGATCTGCTATATGCTTAAACAAAGATACTGGCATAAGGGATATGCTCTGGAAGGAGTGAATGCCCTTACCAATTACGCTTCTACAGTTATGAAGATCGCTAAAATTTACGCTTATATAAAAACCAGCAATAAAGCCTCTATTGCAATTGGTGAAAAGGCGGGCTTTTGTAAGGAAGAATCGTTTATTAAGCATTATAGCGGAAATGATATGGAACATTTTGTATATTCCAAGGTTGATTTGTACAGATCAAACTAGTTTTTGAAATCCTCACTAGCTGAGTATTGGTAAAGATTTAGGTTTTTCCTTAAGATACCGCTGTAAGTTAATTTTCGAAGCACACTTAAGTTTCAAAATTTGAACGAGTCAATGATTCATTGGCATAGTCATTATTGTATGTGTGTTCGAGTACTCGACCAAAGATATCCATTTTCAATTTAATAGTTTTGGGATGTGAGGATTCGATTTGGGTCAAACGAAAATTGAAACCATGCATGTGGCATTTGGATATAATAGTCTTGATGATACATGTAAACAAGGAAGTTATCGTACTCTTGATAAATCTTTCAGGATCAGAATGAAATTAAGATATGGAAAAAGGGGGGCGTTCTCAAAAAGTGAAATTTGAGATGTCCCCCTATTTAACTTATAACCGCTTAATTTATGACGATATTCAAAATTAAATCGGTCCAAAGTTTTATTGCCATTTGCAATAGTTCACATTATTTGCAACTGTTTTAGGTGTGGAAAAAGCGTCTCCACCAGAATATCCAATAAGGCCACATACTAGACTAAGTCTTCAGGAATCCTAAAGAGTACGAAAGCTGAAAGGCTGAAAAAGCAGGACGGGCCGAATTGTGACCAACTCATCTGTCAGTTCTAGTTATTTTAAATAAACTTAGTTTACGATACATAAACCATTCAGTAACGTCGAAATATTCCGCTAATTCAGAGCAACTTTGATGCCCCGATTCCAAAGCTTTTACAAGCTCATGATCGGGAATAAGAAAATCTGTGGCCCACTGAGCTGCTTTTCTTTCATCTTGAGATTCCATAGTCTGTAGATTGGCAGAAGCATGAACTGTAAGTAGGTTTGTACGGGGCGCAGTATAGAAGTGTCCTATTTCTTCAGCAAATACGCATTTATGTAATCGATGTGAATAGTGAAGTCGTTTATCAAGGACAATCAATGGGCCTATATTCTCTTCATAAAGGTAGAGTCCGTGTATATTCTCCGGTATTTGAGAAAAGTCCCTATAACGTACTCCAATATTTTCTCTTTTAACTATGCCCCAAAGTTTATCCAAGATATCACCTTCAGTTAGATTATAATCAAATGAAACTACCGTTCCCTTGGGGCAGGTAGTTTCATTCTTTTTTTGCCCTATTTAGTTCTTCTTTAATAATTTCTTTTATGAATCGTTTTAATTCTGGAGATGGTTCTTGCCCATATTTATCTTCATTGTTGGCAGCAATTCTAAAATCCAATTCTATTTCGTCATTGTTTTTCTTATTATCATGTTTAGTATAACTCGAAAGTCCAAGGAGGTAATCCGATGAACAATCGAATAACTTGGCAAGAGTTATTATTGTGTCTAAGTCTGGTTTACTATATCCTTGTTCGTAATTAGAGATGACTGACTTACCTGAAACGTTGATTTTTTGAGCAAGCTCATCTTGTGTAAGATTAAGTCGTTTCCTTTCTTCTCGTATTCTATGACCTACAATATTATCCAATTTCTCACCCCCTACGTTCAAATATACTGAACTTATTCTAACATCTACTTCAACGAAATAAAATAAAGTTCAAAAAACAACAACATTTTATAAATCTAATATTGACAAGTACAAGATAATTAAACTATAATAACTAAAAAGTACAAGAATATTGGATGAAGGAGGTATATAAAGTGACTGTTAATATATCATTAAGAGAAGTGCGGAAGAATAAGGGTAAAACTGCTCAGGAGATGGCTACAGAATTGGGGTATAAAAGTAAGGTATCTTATTACAACATAGAAAATGATGAAGTTGAAGTAACTTTATCTATGGCGGAAAAGATTTCGAAGGTTCTTAATGAGCCAATTGAGAAACTTTTTCCAAAATTTTTTAGGCAGGAAGTCCAAGAAAATAGAACATTGATATTTTAATAGTTTGGATTTTAGATTCATGGTTATTTTCATTCGTTTTGTATTAATAAGATTTGGTAAATTTTAAGCAAAAAAACTAGGGTAGTCCCTCTGAAGAAATTTCATAAACTTAACCAAGATAAAGTCTTAGGGGTGTTAAGAATGAAAATTAGAGTTCATATGCCTGATACTGAAGAGGGCATTCAACAACTAAAAATGAAGGTGGCTGAAATCCATGTTGAGGCCATCATAAATAACATTCAAAAACTACCCTGTGAGGCTGATAGAAAATTAGAGCTTTTTAATACCATTAAGATAGAAATCAGAAAAAGGGCTGAAAAAAATAATAAATCAAGGCTTGGAATTAAAGTGACTGTTTAGTGAAATTTTTAATTAAATAAAAATATTAATAATAATATTTGGCACTCAATTTGTCGTGCTTGATAAGTGTCTTCTTTGAAGCATATTGAATGGACATGCTTTCGGAAAAGAAAGATAGATTCCAAGAAGTATGGTAATACTTCCATAAGCAGGACGCAGTTCTTATGGATTCATAGTTATAACTCAAGCGAAGAGAAAAAAGCGACTTTGTTTAATACCCCACAGCAAAGTTTTTTGGAAATTGTCATTACATTTATCTAGCTTAACATTTGATTTTCTTCCTTTTGCTTTTGGATTTAAGGTAGTCAGACTACGTCACTGTGTAGGGATACATATAACTGAACTTAATCTAAGAACAATAATTTAAAAAACTCAATCATATATGCCATATACTACCATGTTATGGCTGTATTTTCTATACGCTTTTTGAGGTCCTAGACGAAAACCGATATCAAATTTATCAACATTTTAAAAGAAGGGGGAAGAATTTTTTCTATCGTTATTACCTTGAAGAGTGCCACGTTATATGGAAAGGAGGAAATGTTGTGAAGCAGGGCTTATGTCAATGTAAATGTCATTCTGAGCTGGATGAATTGGAAAAGGCAATTATTTATTTGCGTCAATGCCAAAGCGACTTAAAAAAGCAGGCGTATGATCCGCAAAGAGCACAGTTTGTTAAGGAATGGCTTATTGACCTATATATCCTCCGTAAGCATCATCCAGGCTATAAACCGGATTTGGAAAAACGCAGGCATTACCAAAATACTGGAGATGAAATACTGCTCAGTGATCCCGAGCTTATAAATGTTACAGCTAAAACAGAGTTCCTTGATCCGTTCGAGATAAAGGACGATTGGCAGGAGTCGGCGATGGTTAGAGAGCTTATGGATGGACTCACGATTATGGAGTATGAGGCGGTTTCCATGTGCTGGCTCAATGGTCTAGGTCCGACCGAGGCGGCTCATTACATGGGCTGCAGTGCGCGGAACGTATCCACCTATTTAATCAGGGCTCGCACGAAGATGATCGCCAAGTATCACAAGTCAGCGCAAATGGTTCTCTCAGGTTTTGACGTTCCTCCGACCGTCCGCAATCATCAGGGTAAGAAAAATAAAGACTCGGATAAGAGAAGTCTTTCACAGTTAAAACTAGCTAAACAGCGGACACAATTGACCCTATTTTAATAACGAGAAAGGAGGATTAAGAATGCTTTTGCTTCTTGATGCCAACAACTTATTGTCCCGGTCTTTTTACGGAAGACCACCGTTATATGATGCAAAAGGTCTGCCTATCCATGCGGTTTCCGGCCTCGTGACCTGGGTCCTTCGATTTCATCATACGTATAAGCCCACCATGATGGTTGCTTGCTGGGATTGTGATGGTCCAACCTTTCGCCATCAGCTCTATCCAGCCTATAAAGCGACCCGAAAACCAACACCGCCGGAGCTGACCGAACAAATCCCTCGAGCCAAAAAAGCCCTGGAAAACTTAGGTATTGCTCAAGTCGAAGTCAGCGGCTATGAGGCCGACGATGTCATTGGGACACTGGCTTCAAAATCCAAGGAGCTGGTCCGGATCGTTTCCGGGGACAGGGATCTCTTTCAGGTGATCTCACGAAACGTGCTGGTGGATTATCTTAGACCAAGAAAGCAACCCCAGCCGTTAACGTATTTTCGTCACGAAGAAATTTACGGAATCGATCCCGGCCAGTGGGTCGATTTTAAAGCACTGGTGGGTGATTCGACCGACAACATTCCTGGAGTTCCAGGCATTGGTGAAAAGACAGTGTGGCCAATTTTAAAACAAGGACTATCCTTAAAGGATCTTCTGCAGTATCCGGATATTTTTTTAGGTGTTAAAGCGGCCAGAAAGCTCGTGGAGTTTAAAGAGCAGGCGTTACTAAGTTGGGATCTCGCTAAGATCAATTGCCATGTGCCTTTAGAAATGCCATCAAACTATATCGTTGATATTCAGTCACAGTTATCACAAACGACATTACGGATCCTTGGTGTAAGACGTATTATCGCATAACGTCTCAAGGTTACCTTATCGATTAACGATGAGTTGTTATAAATTTAGCGAAAGGAATGAACGAGATGCCTAAGATTGAATATAAAACTAAAAATTTCAGCGTCGATCGCCTCAGTCTTGTCGAACAAATTAACAACGTTATCGATGACTACTCAGCACAGGGGTACAATCTTACGCTTAGACAAGTCTATTACCAAATGGTTGCCCGAGCCATTATCCCAAATAACGAGAGATCATATAAGAATCTGGGCGTTTTAATCAGTGACGCTCGCTTAGCGGGATTCATTGACTGGAATGCTATTGAAGATAGGACGAGAAATTTACAGGGAAGGTCTCACTGGCAGACCCCCGGAAACATGATCGACTCTGCCGCCTATTCTTACCACTTGGATTATTGGAACGGACAAAGGAATTACGTAGAGGTGTGGGTGGAAAAAGACGCCCTCATAGGTATCGTTGGGCAAATATGTCAACAACTCGACGTTAATTTTTTTTCATGCCGTGGTTATGTCAGTCAATCAGAAATGTGGGGAGCAGCTAGAAGGTTGAAACGAAGGCAAGACATGGGCCAACAAATTATTTTACTTCACCTTGGTGATCATGATCCAAGTGGTAAGGATATGAGCCGTGACATTCAGGAAAGACTTATTACGTTTGAAACCTATGGAGTTGAGTTTCATCGCTTGGCCTTGAATATGGACCAGGTGGAACTATATGGTCCGCCGCCGAATCCAACGAAGATAACGGACAGCCGGGCCGGTAATTATATCCGGGAGTTCGGTCATGACTGCTGGGAGCTGGATGCGCTGGAACCTCAAGTGATCAGTGAGCTAATCGGTTCAAATGTCCAAAAATACAGAAACGATAAGCTTTACAGGGCAGTGCTCAAACAAGAACGTGAAGAGAAGGGCATGTTAGAAGAAGTTGCTCTGCATTGGGGAGAAATTGCTGACAATTGGGATGATATCAAGGAAAGATATTGCTAGTAACTTTTGTATTTTCGTTTAGAACGTGTCCTTGAATAAAGTGGGAGGTCAGCGCGGTCTGGTCCTCTGAATGTACGGGAGAGAAATTGAATGAAATTATTTCTAGATGGTGAGCTAGTCCAAAAAGGCCAAGTCGTAGAAACATTCAGGGGGGAAAAATGCACAGTAATGAGTTGGCCAGCCCCCCATAAACCAAGCAGTTCAGGAAAGGTTTATGTTAAGTTCGGGCCATTGGATAAGTACGGGCAGGAAGTTTACCCAAGTGTCATAGGCGCAGAATTCCGTAAAGAGGAAGAGGATACTTAATGAAAAAAGTCGTATTCTTCGGATTTACGGACAATGAGCACCAAGAAACAACAATATGCAAGGACTGGGGGGAAGCTCATGACCTGTTTGATAATGCAGTGATTACCGAAAAGTATACCTACTTTGATATAACACTGGACGATGGGATGTCTGCCAAGGTAGTTAGGCAAATGACTTTAAGAAAGACCGTGTAATGGAATTCTGATGGTTGCATTTTCACTAATGGAACAGTCCTACATCAGCATTATATCGAAATCTGATATGGCCAAACTTTTAACATGGAGAGGTGAGGATATGTTGAACCTGCAAACGGAAGTTGAACGGGTACTCCACCGGGCCTGCGACTACAATTCTTTTATGAATGATGAGCAATTTTTTAAAGTCTATCAATATCCGACCATCTCCTTGGTGGTCACAAAACGAAATAATGACGTCACAGTGACATTTGGCGATGAACGCTTTGAGTTTCAACGACTTCCTTATAACTCGGCCTGGTACCCAATTCAAGTTGTTAAAGGTAATGAGGTGACATCCATTGTTATTAACTATGAAAATGGTCGTGCCTATAGTGCCCGAAACTGGCTTGCTTTTTGGGATTTAGCAGAAGAAGTGGCTAAGAAGATAACGGACACGGATCCAGAGATTTTGGTCTTAGAGCAAAAACAGATAGCTAAAGGAATTGCATTTGGGCAAATGTCTTTATGGTCCTGATTGTAGTATAGAAATTTAAGTGAAAAGGAGTTTTAAAACATGTCCGAATCAAAAGGTGCACCGGTTCTTTGTCAATGTGCAAATACGTATCAGGATAATCGAGGATGGGTTTACTTCGTCCGGCCTGGAATCGGTGGTGATGTTTTTAAGACGTTTTATCGGAGACCCGGCAGCAAAAAAGAACGGGGCTACACTCGCCTCCCTTGGCGACATAGTCCCCATGAAGCTCAGAAGGATCTCGATAAATTAGCTGCAGATAAAAAGTGGATGATTGCAGTGCGGAATACGGAGGAAATTAAAGGCTTCTCGTATATTTAGAGTGTAAAAGGCATTGCCCAAAATGTCTTATTAATTAAGAGTCATGAAAGAGTTTAGAACTGCTAAGTGATTAGGGAAAGGTCGCTGATTTCCATTGATTAGATCCAAGTTTCTTGACTTAAAACTCAATTACTATGCCTTGACGATAGCTATCTTAGGAGAATGCAATATAGAAACAGCATTTGAAAAAGTTCAAAGCGATCATCCGGAAATGGTTCATCCTCAGTTTTCAATGGATGATCTGGAAGATATGCGAAAACTCAAAGCCGAGGGTGTTTCTTGGCCGGAGCTCGGTAGAATTTATAACGTTCCATGGACCACCGTATACGGTAGGATACGCCCGCGAAATAGGAAGGAGGCTTAATAAAGAGTGCTTCAGGTAATTCGAAAATTCTCGGTAGAAATTACTCAGGAAGAATTGGACAGGCGTCCAGGAGGGCAAATCTCGCTTAGCAGGGTTTATCCTGTTGTAACAATTGAGGAAAAGGATAAAGATAAGATCCTTGTTGGGATTGTTGATGACGACGGTGGGATGTACTGGCTGCCCCTTCAGTGGCTTAAGGTTCGTGATATTGAAGTGTAGAAAATCCCTGGGTATGGGATATGGAGTTTGAGAGATTAGAGGCGGTTTGATCATGAACAAGTCGAAGATTGAATGGACCGATGCTGTTTGGAATCCAGTAACCGGCTGCAGTAAGGTTTCAGAAGGTTGCCGAAACTGCTATGCGGAACGCGAATGGCGGAGATTGTCGAGTAACTCTAAAACAGTTTATTATGGTCGGAAATTTAATGACGTGGTGTGTCATCCAGAGCGATTGTATCAGCCTTTACAGTGGAAAAAGCCGCGAAGGATATTTGTGAACTCTATGAGTGATTTATTTCATGAGGATGTACCGTTTGAGTTTATTGCCAAAGTGTATGACATTATTAAACAATGCCCACAACATACTTTCCAAATACTCACAAAGAGAGTAGACCGTGCACTGGGATTTTATAGATGGGATGTTGAAAAGACTGGACATTGCCCTGATAGTTATGCATGGTTAAGAAACGTTTGGTTTATTGCTACCACGGAGAATCAAGAAACTGCCAACGAAAGAATACCAAAGCTATTAAAAATACCTGCTTACACCAGAGGTATTAGCGCTGAACCGTTGTTAACGTCAATCAATCTAACGGGTTTGATTCCTCCACCAGGTACACGTTATCAATGTAGTTTTTGTGGTAGTTATGCCAATCAATTCTCATCACATTGCAAAACCTGTGGGAAAGAAGGCGGCTACAGCGGTTCATTTGCTAATTTAAGTTGGGTAATTACAGGCGGAGAATCAGGACCAGGAGCAAGACCGACACATCCGGATTGGGTACGGAGTTTGGTAGATCAATGCCAGGCAACTGAAGTTCCCTTTTTCTTTAAGCAATGGGGTGAGTGGTTCGTTCCAGAGGATGGTGCCGAGTCATGTAGAGTATGCGGATGTACATGGAATAACGCCTGTAATGGCGGATGTTATTGGATTGAACCTGGTCTCTGCAGCAGTTGTACCGGGAAACCAGTTCCGGATTATAGAGCTGTTAAATACGTGCGTATAGGTAAGAAGAAAGCTGGACGCCTACTTGACGGTAGGACATGGGATGAGCTGCCAGAGGTATCTAGTCATGAAATTAATCAAGAAGTTTTTTAAGAATTGAAACGATATTGAATTTGGTAAATTTGGAATCAGGACGCAACCGAAGGGTGTGGATTATGAGAAAAAAGACATTAGCAACCTCTTTGGTGGAATTGGCGGATACAGGTAAGAAGAAAAAACGAAGGTCATGTACTTAAGGAAAATGAGAACTTTTATCTGTGAGGAAGATGAGTCATGAACGAATGTTATTTCTGCCTTCTTCGTAACGACCACGGTGGAAAATGCGAGGGCAAAATAAGCACTATTCCATGCTTACTATTTAAGCGAGATCCACGTGGTTGCAGAAAATATCTCGAAAACATAAAATTTGACGTTCCCTTTGGAATAGACATCCCGGAAATAGGCGAGGAAACTACCGACTGGACAATGCGTGGGGTAGCTAAAACGTTGACTATCACCAACATTCGCAAGGTGGAATGGAATACTAATGCCAAGGGGTTACATGGAGTTCATTTTTGGGCGGATATTTGGTACTGGTCAGACGAAAATGGAGAATTGCCGCCAGAAAGACCGAAGCTGAAGCTTGTTAAGAGCGGAGGAGAACAAGGAGTAGAGAAACTAAGTTCCCGTAATAGACACCAGTTTACTCACTAGTAGTTTAGATCTTTTTTATCTCAACAAAACTGTTTTTAAACAAAGCGGCAACATATGACTACAAAAAAGACATAACGGGAGGAAGTGGAAACAATGGCGTGGATACCAAGTAACCAAGAAATTGCTAGACATCCAAAGACTAAACGGTTAGCCAGACTACTAGGAGTATCTCTCCCAGCTACAGTCGGTCACTTACATTTTTTATGGTGGTGGGCGCTCGATTTTGCTCAAGATGGTAATTTAACTGAGTTTGATGCTTTCGATCTTGCCGCAGCCTCTGAATGGGATGGGGATGAGAAGACGTTTGTGGCAGCTTTAATAAGTGCTGGCTGGATTGATGGTAACCCAGAGGATCCTGATGGACAGAAGTATATTCACGATTGGAAGGAGTATACAGGAAAACTCATAGAAAAGCGCGAAGAAGATGCGGCAAGAAAGAGAGAGGATCGAGAAAAGAAACGATTGCAAAAAACGAATCATTTTGAAACACCAACAAATACTTCGTCGTCATCCACAGAAAAAAATCCACTTCCCAATCGCTCGATGTCCCAAGAAAATCCCTTACCTCTGGACGAATCATCCTGTAATGGTCCAAAGGATGACGAGGGGTCGTCGGTTGGAGTTCCGTTGGATGGGAAGTCTGTATCGTTAGTACGTCCAACGGATGTCCAACGGACGTCCATAAATAATCCAGAGTCGTCCAACGTAACACTAACACTAACAGTACCAGAATATAAACCAATTATTGATGATGATGTTGATGATGATGCGCGCGCGCGAACTGAGAAAACGGAAACAGACTTGGAAATCGGAAATCTTGCGATAGAGTTCGCCAGGGAAAATTGGGGTCGTGACCTTGTTCCATTTGAAAAAGTCAAGATCGTTCAACATTGTCTTGATTTGGCGCGAGATGGTAGTTGTGATCCGGATGGAATGTTGATTAAAGCAATCGAGCGAAGTATTGATGCAAACAAGAAGCTACCCTATGTCCAATCAATCATAGAAGATTGGCGAGTTAACGGAATTATAGATCATGCTAGCTTAGCCAAACTTGATGGGGATCGCAAAAAATCACGTGGTGAAGATGTCAAGCGTCGAGGTAATAAAGAACGAGTGCATACCAGAGATACAGGGCAAGTGTCTTCTTCTGGAGTCGCTCTCAAGGGCGAAAAGTACGCAAATTTTTATCTCTGAAGGCGTAAATTGTGGTCATCGCCAGAAGGATGTCATATGACTTTAAATGATTTTCATTAACCAGAAATAAGCCAAATAATACAAGGAAAGTGAAATAATAGGTGAGTTAAAGAACGTATTACATAAAGTAAAACGAATCGGGGCTTATTCGGGAAACAAACACAATGCATACAGTGTCAGAGCCAGTTAACGCAAAATTACTGGAACAATACTTAAGTAATTGTATATAGATTGGCCCTGCATAAACAGTTTGTTAATAACTATCTTTACTTTAATTTAATTCTCCCTCGGAAACCTTCCATAGTTTAAACTCAGGAAGTTTCATAAACTCGATATGGCAGTCGTTTTTTAGTCGTTGGTATTTGGCTTGTTTTTTAGTTGGGGTTTCTTCGTAAATAATTCTTACCCCTCCGTTTGTATATGCAGAAAAATAAATACCATTATTCTTTCGTTCGCAAAAAAAATTTAGTCTATCATTAAAGTTAAATTGATGTGCCTTTTTTTGGTCATTAAAAGGGAATGAATAAAGATGTAATTTATGTTTCTTCATAAAGTCCAAAGTTTTTTCCAAGAATTCTAAGCCATATAAATCTATTAACGTTAAACAATTTTTTATAAAGTTTAGTTCCAAGTTTAGACCAGATTCAAGCTTCATGGCACTAATTTTTTTCATTAATTTTAGATCTTTTGCGGCAAATTGACCTCTAATATGAAATGGTAAATCTCGAAACATATTCTCAAACGAACTGCCGGCTAGAATCTCGAAAAAATCGCCGGGATATTCAACTTCATTAACTAAGTTTCCGTTTTCATCAAATTCTTCTACCCTTATAAATACTTTTCTGTACTTGTTACTCTTCAAAATTGTATACAATTTTAGCTACCACCTTTAATGATTTTGTTTGTCTCTATAATTTCTTTATCGGTTTACAATACCAAATTTATAAGTGTAGGTACAACATCAATAACGGGAAGAAACTGTATAGGAGTAGACAAAGTAGATAAATACAAAAACTTTTATTTGTATACTCTAAGTAAGCGATTTCGTAGGGAAGAAGGTGAAAAGATGGGCGAAAAGGTGGGCGAAAAGGCCAAGTCGGAGAAGGTAAAAAGAATAGAGAGTACTTTTGATATACAAATCCAATGCGTTCAGTGCAAGAGCCGTGCTGTAAGAATTTTAAGTAACGGGCAATACTTTTGCGCGGACTGCTGTACACAATTTGCGATCAGTGAAGGCCATGTGACATTGTATTCCATCAGCATCGATGGTGGACTGTTAAAAATCAGCTGAAAGTTTTCGAAGGAGGAAGTCAAGTGATTCATGTTCTCATCAGCATTGCCCTTTTGATAGCCTTGGGTGGCACTATTGCCTGGGTTCAGGAAGAGACCAGAAGAGAGGGACTAACATGAAACGATACGGTTCAGTGGGTACCCGAAGCTTGCTATTCGGTGTGCACCAATATTTATGGCATCCCGTCACAGTTTGGTTGGCTTGGAAGGAGCTTTATGGCCGTCCAAATTGGCAAGAAACTCTGTGCATCGTCCTGCACGATCTTGGCTACTGGGGTAAGAAAAGTATGAATGGCAACGATGGAGTGAATCATCCAGAAGCTGGTGCGGAATTGGCTGGGCGATTGTTTGGAGAAGAGTATCGGCAGCTCGTCCTTGGTCACAGCCGCAGCTATGCCCAGAGCCATAACACGAATCCCAGCAGACTTTGCTGGGCGGACAAGCTATCGATTAAATATGAACCTTGGTGGTTTTATCTGACACGTGCCCGGCTAAGTGGTGAGCTTAAAGAGTATCGGGCCATGGCGGATCAAAAGGGCTTTATAGGCAAAAATCGATCCCATAGGGAGTGGCTCAGCCGACTAAAAAGGCAAATGATCGAGCAAGCCTATGAGGAAGCAAACGTGGCCGGTCGAATGTCTGGCCCACAATGCCAGGAGCTACCGACAAAGCCGTATCATAATGCTAATCGTGAATTAAGGGCACAGGTAATTGATGAGAACGGCAAGCCGGGGATCTCTTGCATGTTAAAGCTTCGGCTGAAATGAAAAATAATTTAAAAGGGGTCTCAAAAGATGCTGGAAAAAAGCTTAGAGCGAGTTAAATTATTTTGTACTGAATTAACAACGATTTACACCCAAGGTGATAGTTACATCAAGGTCTTAGATGTCTTGGGGCTTAACAGGGAAACGAAGTTAACAGTGGAAGAAGTATGGAATCTTGCAGACAGTGTACAAAAAGAACTAATTTTGCGAGGTGTCATTTATTTGCCTGGCTATTCTAAACGTAAAAATTCGGGTTTATCCATGTCTGCAGATGGTAGATTGTAGAGCTTTTCCACCATAACTCCAAATATTATGAATTAAGAAATCTATCGATACAAGTAAAAACCTCTTGCAATTTTTCCTGAACAGAGCGTTAATGGACACACAAAGGCAGAGAATGTTAGCATGAGGAGGAAACTACTTTTATGGAAAAAGACGAAGCCCGATCCTTAGCAACCCAAATTATAGCAGGTAAATACCCAGACTTATGGGATGCCCTCTGCGAAGTGTATGAAGTCGATGAAGACACTTGCACCATCTCCCAGCTTATCAACATCTTAGAAGATGAAGACCCTGAAATGCTCGGCCCGTTTATACACTAGCTGAAAATGAATTAATAATTTATGCAAAAGCACCACAAATTTTTGAGGTGCTTTTGCTTGCATGTGGGATACGAAGTTGATAAAATAATTATAGAACATACGTTTTCGATATATTAAACATACGTTCTATAATTCGCATAAGGAGTGAGGATAATGAATAGTCCAATAAAATGGATGGGTGGAAAGTTTCGCTTAAGAAATACAATTCTAGAGATGTTGCCCCAAGATCATCTTTGCTATGTTGAAGTATTCGGCGGGGCAGGATGGGTACTCTTCGCCAAATCTCTCTCTAAAATAGAAGTTCTGAATGATATCAATGGTGAACTTATTAACTTTTTCAAAGTTGTTCGTGACAAAACGCAGGATTTCATTCGAGCGTTTGAATATCTTCTGGTCTCCAGGCAGATTTTTGAAGAGTATAAAAGAGCAAATCCTCAAGAATTAGATGATATAGAACGGGCCGTCAGATTCTATTATTTAGTGCATTTCAGCTTTGGGGCAAGGATGCAAAGTTTTATCATTAGTCCTACCAACGTTAAACTTGCTCTTAAGACATTGGAACAAGAAATAAAACAGTCTAGAGTGCGGCTCTTAAATACAATTATTGAAAATCGGGATTTTGAGAAGTTGATTTTAAGTTATGATAGGTCCAGCACATTGTTTTACTGTGACCCTCCGTATTACGGACTGACGGGGTATAGTAGCCAGGGGAGTGGGGCATTTACAATAGAGGATCATATCAGGCTCAGAGACGTTTTATCTCGCCTCCAAGGCCGATACTTACTAAGCATCAATGACCATCCAGACATTCGAGAGTTATATAACGGATTCAATATTGAAGAAGTGAGCCTTCGCTATTCTGTTTCGCGGAAAGATAAGAGTACCTTGAAAAAAGAATTGCTTATATCGAATTACTGTAATAGTGATATGGCTAATAGTCAAATAGCTGCTTAGAGATGATTTATTTGTGAAAATCCTCATGCGGCCTATTGAAATGCTTGCCTGGTTTACGAAAGAAGGTGTGATAAATCCAATAAGGTATAGGATCACATCTGAACAAAGCGAGTCGGTTGTTGTTAAGGTTGATAAGGTTATACTACGAACTGAGGAAAAATTGGCCGGAAATAAGATGATTATTTTTCGCTGCCAAAGTGTTATCAATGGTTTACAGAAAGTTTATGGAGTCAAGTACGAAATAAGCACTTGCAAGTGGTTCTTATTTAAGATGTAATCAAGGAAAATGGGGAGGATTCTAGATTTTAATCAAATATCTAAAATGCCCAGTTGCGAAAGGGCTCACACGGCAGATGAATTGAATGCTGAAAACACTAGATACCACGGCGGTGGTTGTAAACCCATAAGTGAGGGCTATGGAAAAAACTTCTGGTCGTATCGATGCCTATATGCGGGTATGTGGCTACCGGGAAAGATCTAAAAGAATGCAATAAAAAATAGGCCCTTCGGGGCCTATTTTTTCTAAAGAGTTACACTTATACTTGGATTAAATTTAGAAATGAAATTCACTAGGATTTTTCATTGAAAGAAGTCTTAAAGTTTACTATTATTTATTATTTTTATTGTTTTTAATAGGTTTCTTGTAATATCTCTTATATTTGTCGGAAAAGTTGGCGTGTCAGCATAGAACGATATTCTTATGTAATCATCTGTTCCTATTGATATCCAATACTCCTCAGTGCTGATATATTTGTCACCAAAAGAAGCAGTCCATTCCGTTAGAAAAGTGTCGTAGTTATTTTGATTGATTTTACTAACACGGTATGATTTGTAATCGAAAGGGCTTAAGGATTTGCTTTCATTCAAAAAATCTGATAAATTGCTTATTTTCCACATTTGTATATAACCACGAAATCCTAATTTATTATCTTCAAAATATTTGGTGGATCGTATTTGTCCCTGATCAAAATTGTTTAAGTCGAAATGTAAACTTGTTGTTTCAGGAAGCTCTAAGGTAACTGTATAATCTTCCAATGTTAAGGACGTAGAACGATAGTTGTTTGATATATTAGATAAAGAATTATTTTCAGCCGTCTGTTTTAAAATAGAAACAGAACCATTGTATAAAATAAATGTTGACATAATTAAAATTATAATTATTAATGTAATTAATTTAGTTTGTGTTATTTTATTCATAATTCCCCTACTCTCATATTAATTATTGGCATGGAAAATTAAGGGTTGACAAAAAGTGGATGCCCATATATATTATGATTAAGAAATGGGAAATATTCCTAAAAATTTGTAAATGGAGGAGAAAAAGATGTTCACTAAAAAGAAATTAGGGATTGTGATCGTTTTACTTATTGTCCTTACCTTCGCATTTTCGTCTATTGCACAAGCTTCAGCATTTTATGGTTTAAGTGTTAGCCCGTCTTCAGACACTGCTTATTCATCAAATAACTACTGGGTATATTACAATGCATCTTTTACTACAGGTGAAACAGGCTATTATATGATGGAAGTTTGGCATGACGGAGTGCTAACTCATACTCAATTAAATTTGCAAAATGGTTGGAATTTAACTAATTATCCGGATTATTGGGGGGATTCTTCTTTAGGAAATCACACAGAGTATTTTAGGGTATATAAACAGTCAGGTTATAACAGTATAACAAAAGCATCCGGTTTACTTATTGATTTTACAAGATCTATAAAAGTACAATGAGCCTATTAATTTCCTTAAGTTTTATCAAACCAATATTCAATTTATTTAAAAAGAGACAGTTATTGATACTCTAGAAAAAGTTAACACCTTTCTACGAATAGAAGGGTGTTAACTTTTTCTGGAGTATTTGAAAATGTCTGTTATTAGTGACTCGTAATGATTTTTACGAACAAAAAAATTATTGGTGGCATCAATTAGTAAGAGTAGAACCTTGATGATATATAGATAAATATTCATTTGATTTATAGGTAGCTTCGTTGGTAACTTATTTACTAATTGAACGTTTTATATTACTCCTGTTAGACAGACACTACACGGTGAATGCTGTCAACGGGAGTAATACAATTTTGCAGCATTTCAATATAGTTACTTATAAGAGGTAGTTTTAGCTGTCTCTTTTATCACCTAACGGTTGAATACTTATGTAGAAATAGTATTAATCCCTAGCGGACCAAAAAATAGAAGCCTAGTACCTACATCCAATTATCCCGCTTGGAATGGTAGCATCAAAATGTCGACGTATGTTTGGAGAAATTACACTAAAAGACAAAGGGTATTATTTGTAATAGGGTGATTGTTGTTATGGATATTAAAATTCCTTCTCGTCAAGGTATTACCTTTTGAAAGAGGTTATAATCAATGGAATATCAAGAAAATCAACGATATACACGGAAACTAGCAATTGTTGAAGAATATGGGGATGCCCGTCAGAGAGTTGTGATTTTAAAAGATGATGAAGAATGTAAACTCATTTGGGTAACTAGGGATTCGAGTAATATATACCAATATTTCAAATCAAGACGTTTATACAGTTTTAAAGTTCATCGGATATTCTGTGATAAGATTTTCATTTCAAATATGATCAGACAGGCAGGAGTTTTAGATTGATTTGTTGGGGTGTCGCCAACTTTCCAACAAAACCCACGATAAGAAATGATTATCCATTTCCGGAATATAGTAGCCAAAAAACCACTTTGATTATCCAAAATGTACGTTTAAGTATCCATACTTTGCCTCCGTGGTGACACGAATGCCCCAGGCCCTGTGTATGGATGCTAATCACATTATTTTGATGTAAAATAATTGTAATAAAGTACTCAAATCTGTACGAAAAGGAAAAGACAAGAAAGGTGGGATTAAATATGCAAGAAACTTTTTTGTTATCCAAAGCAAATAAGTTTAAACTCTCAGAAATGGAGATGCAGAATTATACTTATGATGAAAATAGTGGTCTTAATATAATTACGGAGAATGGTGTAAAGAAAGTCGCAGTCATGATGCAATGTTTCAGCCCTACACATTCAAAAACTATGGCATGGCCAGGGGATGACGACCCGGACGAGGGAAGATGTTACTGATAATTACTGAGAAAGCTGATCTTACTACTGATTATTTAATACTGAAATTGTTAGAAAGAAAAGTTCCATTTATTCGGTTAAACACAGAAGACTATACTTCGTGTTTCGGTCTTGATTTTTCGATACAAAATGAGCAAGAATCCTATTTATTAAGTAATAACGGGAAGCAAATTCTCTTACATGAAATTACTGGGGCTTATTTTAGAAGGCCAGCCCTTCCAAATTTAGACGGAAAGATAGCTCCGTCCCAAATTAAATTTGCCCAAAGAGAAATGGAAACTGTTTTATCAGGCTATTTTAGACTAATTGATGAATCAAAATGGTTAAATCATCCAAAGTATATTTTTCTTTCAAATAATAAAATTGAACAATTAGCAGTTGCGAGAAAAATGGGAATGACTATACCTGACACACTAATAACCAGCAATAAAGATGCAATAAGGCATTTTGCCAAAATGCATAAATCTGTAATTGCTAAGGCTGTTAAGCATGGCTTTTATGCGTTTGATGATGAAGTCTACCTAGCTTTTACTCAACAAATTGATGATTCTTATTTAGAGCGTATTGAGAAATACGCAACAGTTCCAATGATTTTACAGAAAAGAATAGACAAGGAATATGATATTCGCATTAACGTAATAGGTGATAAGGTTTTTGCTACTGCTATATTGTCACAAGAGTACCCCATAAGCCAGCTCGACTGGAGAGTTTGGGATGTTTGCGAGAAATTTGATTTAAAACATAAACCAATAAAGCTACCAGTTGATATTGAAAAAAAATGTATAACTATTAACGAACACTTTCACTTGGGTTTTTCTGCAATTGATATGGCTCTATCTAAAACGGGAGAATATATATTTTTAGAACTTAATCCAAACGGTCAATGGGCATGGATTGAAGAAAACACAGGATATCCATTAAGGGATACAATTATTGATTATTTTGAGGTGTTTAAAAATTGAGCTATATTAGTTATGAATATAAAAACCCTTCTAACGATGCAAATGTTCTTGATATTTCAGCCAGACTAATTTCAGAACAAATAGAGAAGGAAAACGCCAGAGGCGAATCGGCGGATAATAGAATTAATATATTATTTTGTCTTATAGGAATTTATGCCTCTGTTATTCTGGCTACTAATGGTGTTATATTTGGCAAAGATAGTAATCCTTCTATTATTCTTAAATTTATCTTTATTGGAGTAATTATATTACTTGTGATGTCAGTCTCTAATGCACTGATGACTATATTAGTTAAACAGGTTGATCAGCTTTCCCCTGAGATGGTGAATGAAATTCAGTCCTTTTCTGAGATAGAGGCACTACAATACGAAGTAAAATGGAAAATATGGCAGTATAATAAGTTAAATGAAAGTAATACAACTAAACTTTTTTATTTACATAGGGTACAAAGAAACATTCTCTTAAGTATTCTATATCTATTGATCATGACTGTATTAATATACTTTAATAATTATATACATCTTTATGAATTAAACTCCTCTTGTCTACGTTATATAGAGATTGGTCTAGGTATAATTGCTTTCCTATTTTCAATTTTTATAAATTACTTGCTTGAAAAATTTAGTTTTTGGAATAAACCTAGATAGCTCCAAGGAAACCTCTATTTTGTTATAAAATTTTTATTTCGCATATGCGACCTGCTTAATTAACAGATAGCCAATATTTTAGATTGGCTTACCGAAAATAGAAAGACATTTTATTTGAAAAAGATCCCAGATAATTAGAAGAATTTAATATCGTAGAATGTCGTATTCTAAGACCTAAATAGCTTTATGAGAGAAGGCAATAGGGGCTGCCGTGAATAGATTATATTGAGAAGTTTTTGGAAAATTGCAATGTCTTTGAGACATCCTTAAAAAGTTATAACTATGTTCCCCGGCGATTTCAGAAATGGGTGGAAGAGACAATGGGGGATTCTTTCACTCCTGATCAATTGAGTGAAATGATTATTGAAGACTATATGCAATCCATAAGAGAAAAGTCCCCAGCCTATATCACCAAGAGTCTAGTCTTCATAAAAATGTTTACATTATGGGCGTACGATAAACAATTTATTGATCATGATCCGGCCCAATCGATCAAGTTTCTGGAACAAGTGGACTCAGGCCCAAAATGGGTCAAGTCCTGGGGAGAGAAAGAAGCTGATTAATTATCTTTATCGTGGAGACGTGGATAGTCGAATTATTCTATTGATCGTGTTAAGCCTTTCGGCAGGATTAAGAGCTGAAGAAGTCACGGAAATCAAGAATGACGAAGAATCGTTCTTTTAAATAAAGATGTCGTTGATGTTATTAGGAATTACTGTCAGGACTATCCGGACCGGCGCAAGGGATATCTGTTTGCGAACTTAAGGAAAGGCACAAAATTAACAACTCGTGCTATTCAATACATAATGCAGGATCTTCAGGAAATCTTTGAGTTCGAAGAACCCTTAACGTATCATCGGTTAAGACACACCTGTTTTAAGAAAATGGCGGATTACAGAGAACCCCTTGATCGTATTGCCCAAATTACCGGGCATATTAAGAAAAACGGACGTCTAAATCTTGATACAACGGTGATCTACACAAAGCTCAATCTTGATGATTTACAAGAAGTCGTTCGCCGGCAGGGGTGGGATTGATAATAACTCATGCTAAAAGTCATATAAAGCGCTAAAAGATAAATGATGTAAGTGCGTGCGGCTGCGCGCTTTTTTAGCCTCATTTACTATGTTTAAAGCCGATTGATTGATTTTACAGATGGGCGAACAGTCAAAGATTGCGCCGGTGGAAAAATATTAGGGAATTTGTATTGTTTCATCAAGGTTATGATTATAAAAATAATTCCAATATAAGTATGCGAAAGATTCATGAAGGTTGAAGAAACTGTAAACATTTCTTCAAATTAATATACGGTAATTTATTTGGTACTAGAAGCGATAGAGAAATCACCGGAACTAAGTATAGTCGACCGAGTTTCAAAGAATGCTCAGTCTTTACCTTTAAAGAGAAAATACACAATCGATATGCATTATGAGATGCACACCAATGCCGTGAATAAGTTATAATTTTAGATAGAACGACTTTAAAAGTTATAGAACAACAAAAAACGTTGACTTTCTCTTTTTATACTGATATTAATAGTTTGTGCACACTCAATTTCTTTATTTCGGGAGGAAATGCATTCATGAGCAATGATGATCGGTGGCTTTCTCTAGCTGAAATATGCGAATATCTTGGAATAAGCAGGGATACAGCTATTAAATGGATAAACAAAAAGAATATGCCTGCTCATAAAGTTGGACGCTTATGGAAATTTCGCACTTCTGAAATTGATGACTGGGTTAGATCAGGCGGTGCTACTGAAAGTAATCTGTAGGAAGGAGGGGTTGAATGGGAACCGTTATTAGCGTGATTGAGAAGGCAACTTCAGGTGTTAGTTTCAATTCTCACAAATACTGCCATGAAAACTTTGATCGAGGTAGTATTGATTACGATGACAATAAAGACATCGTTTGGAAAGATTACGGCGAGACCGAAAAACTTACCAAACCAGTAGACTTGAAATCCGCTGCAGATGCTAGAAGGGATTTTCCGTCCATTTTTTCCTACTTCCTAGATGGCTCGCGCCATACTTATAAAGTTGACGATATGTCTTACCAAAGGAATGTATATCCTGTTATCGCTGGCCAGATTGGCGTTGGTTGTTGTCAGCGAGTTAACAGAACACTACGTCCGGCTCTATCATTTGAACGTAAACTTGCAATTGTTTTACCGGATAAAGCCTTTAGCACCGACTGGGATGGTGAAGATCAGGCAAAACCTTTGTTAGAGCAAATTAATAAAAATACTATACTAAAAAACCAACATCCTATTCATTTTAGTGAATTACTAATTTATGATACGAACAAAGACGAAAAATTCGAAAAAAAAGGTATAGCAAAAATTCAAGATTACATGATTGAACTTGAAAAGCAAATGGTTGCAGACTTGGTTGCGGCTGGAAAGTTGAATGAATCAAATTATTTAATAAAGGATGGATCTCTTGATTATCAAAGAGTATCATCAAAGAAAAATAAACATGCCTTAAATCTAAGTAGCGAACACATTAGAAATAATTACCGGCGAGTTATAGGTGTTTCAAAGTCCTTTGACCCGACAAAATGTCTTGTGCAAGGTGGAGGGACAAACTCTAATATTATTGCAAACCTAAAGCCTTATCAAAGAACACCAGCTTTTCGCTATGAATCGAAGCGAGCAAATGTTGATTTTTGTATTTGGTATCTAAGAATTCGGGATGCACGATATACTCATAGTATTTTTGATGGCATACTCAAAATTGAAAAAATAGTCATTACAGAAAAAGAGCGAGTTCATGGCATAGACTCTGATGACATTAACAATATCACCGCATACTTGATTAACGAGCGAAATCCGGTGTGCTATGGTGCAGATGAAAGATGGGCAAATCATTTATATCCTGTCTATCTAACAGAACAATATGTTAAAAGCAAATACTTAAGTAATAACTTGTTCTTGCAACTATTTTAGGAGGCAGAGATATGAGTTTAATTGGGCGTATTATAGCAACAGAAAAAGTGCCGACTACTATTGACAGTTTTTGTTTCTGGACAAATACTGATTTAATTCTCAATCCCTTTGATGTTGTTAAGGTTGAACACATCAAAGGGAGCAAGACGTTTGCGGTAATAGAGGAAATCTCACATATTACCGATTCGGCCAGCTTCCTTTCCAACTTTATTTCAAACGATTTTGGTGACGTAAATACAGACGCTCCAACCCTTCGCATAGGCATGAACTACGTGAGGGCAAATGTAGTTGGAAACGACAAGAACATTTTTATACCAGTTCAGAGTGGCCAGAGAGTATATTTGGCGAGTAGGGATGAGGTAAGTGAAGCGCTAGGCCTTTCAGATATTAAGAATCCGTTGGTATGTGGTTATCTCGAAATGTATGAAAGTTCTGGTGACAACAACAAAATTACGCTCCCCGTCAACGTTGACTCCAATTTCCTGATTGGGCCGGAAGGCGCACATTTGAACATTTCCGGCATATCTGGTCTGGCAGCTAAAACGTCATATGCTATGTTCTTGTTAAAGGCCATTCAAGATAAGTATCTCAATAAAGAAGAAGACGATGAAAATGACAGCGTTGCCTTTGTTGTGTTTAATGTCAAGGGACGTGATCTACTAGCTATAGATGAACCAAATGATTTTGGGGGGGAAACAGAAAGAGCGGAAGTGGTGAAAGATAAATACAAGATGCTGAAACTGTCTACTAAACCTTTCAGTCAGGTCAAGTACTTCTATCCGTATTCTACAAAAACAAAATCAAATTCCTATGCTCCAAAGGAACTTTTTGACAAACAGAAACAGCAGAAAAAAGCATTTCAATATAAATTTACTTACGAGCAAGACAAAGATACTATTGATTTGATGTTCTCAAACATAGAAGACTCCACGCAGACGATGGCCGGTATTATTAACCAGATCATTGATGGGCAAAACGGCTTCAATTTAGTATCTACCTGGCAGAATTTTATTCGAAAGCTAGAAGAACAGTGCGAGTCTGGCAACACCTCTAGCACCAGAAACAAGGAAATAGGTGTAGTGAGCTGGAGGAAATTTACCCGCCTTATCAAAAAGTCTGTCCATAATAATCCTTTGTTCAATGACCTTAGCGAGGGCAATGGAGAAGTACGTATTGCTGACAAAATATCCGAAATACAGAAAAATGATGTTTATGTGATAGATATTGCTAAACTAGACACCGACATGCAGTCGTATGTATTTGGTAACGTCATCAGAGAACTGTACAACTTTCAATTGGAGGAGAAGGCTTTCAGTAATGGCAAATACCCACCCTCCAAAATTATTGTGTTCATCGACGAGCTGAATAAGTTTGCATCTAAGGATTCTCCGAAGGATTCACCAATATTGAAACAAATACTTGATATCGCTGAAAGAGGCCGTTCTTTGGGCGTGGTTTTGTTTGCTGCGGAGCAGTTCAAAAGCGCTATACATAATAGGGTTTCAGGCAATTGCTCAACCTTTGCATATGGACGTACTAATGCTATCGAGCTCTCTAACAGTGAGTATAAGTATATTCCTTCTGTCTACAAGAACATGATGACCCGTCTGAAACAGGGCGAATATATTGTTCAGAATCCGATTTTTAGATCGCTTCTTAATATCAAATTCCCAGAGCCTATTTACAAGCAATTCAAATCATAAGGAGGCTGATTTTGTGGGCGAGATAAAAATCGGAAAAAACGCCATAGAAAATCTGACCCGTGCTATGTATGAGGATTCCAAGATTATCTACAGGGAATATATTCAGAATGCCGCCGATCAGATAGACTATGCAATTAAACACACTTTGTTTAAAGAAGAACTTTTTATCGATATACAAATTGATAAAAGCGGACGAAACCTAACCATTAAAGACAATGCTACTGGCGTTAGACGGGAAATGATCGAATCTACCCTCGCCTATGTAGCAGATTCAGATAAAGTAAAGGGTGAGACAAAGGGCTTTCGCGGTATTGGTCGTTTAGGAGGCTTAGCTTACTGTGATAGATTACGCTTTATAACCACTGCTAAAGGTGAAAGTCAAAGGACCATTATGACGTGGGACGCCAAAGCACTGAATATAATGCTCGATGATGATTCAGTCAAAGACGATGCAGGATCTCTTTTACAAAAAATAATTTCATATGAGTGGGAAGACTGCCCTGTGGACGACCATTATTTTATCGTTGAATTGCTTGGCATAACTAATGAGAATATGGAATTGCTGGATACCGAAAAAGTAAAAGAATATATTTCTCTCAACGCACCAGTACCTTATGACAGCAAGTTTTACTATAAACAGAAGATATATGAGTATCTTCAGAATAAAGCACTTCCACGAAATGAATATAAAATATATGTAGACGGTGAAGACATTCTAAAAATGTACACTACCAGCCTTTTTGAAAAAAATCCTGCTGGACAGCGTCGAAAGTATGATGATATATACGATGTCAGAATACAAGAGTTTTATAACGAGAATGATGAATTGCTTGCTTGGATGTGGTATGGAATCAGTCGTTTTGAGAAACAAATCCCTCACCCGCTTAATGAGACGGCAGGCATTAGGGTACGCCAATCGAATATTCAGATTGGTAATGAACGAACTTTGATACCCTTTTTTAAGGAAGCGAGAGGGAATTTATATTTTATAGGTGAAGTTCATGCTGTACATAAAGACTTGACCCCCAATGCTAGGAGAGATTACTTCAATGAAAACAGCTCGAGAAATGATTTTGAAGCGCGACTAAAATATTTCTGTAATACAGAACTTCACTCTGTGTATAATGACGCAAATCGTGCCAAAAACGCTTTTAAGAAAGAGATTATTCTCCATAAGAAGGAGGATGAATACACAAAAAAGGCTGGCCGCTTTGTAAGCGATCGAGAAAAACAAATGATTGAACATCAAATTGAAACTGCTAAGTCTGAGGATATCAAAGCAAAGAAAGATATTGATCGCCTAAAAGCAAAGGCCAAAAACGATGATGTTTTCAGCATTATTCTTAAGCATATTGAGGACAAGCATAATAAGACATTGGAAGATGAAGGGCTTTCTGATCATACTTCACAGCCGTCATTATCACCTTTACCATCGAAAGAACCCACACCTAAAAAGAAAAAGGGATATCTTGTTGATGAGTTGACAAGTTTCCCTGATAAGCAAAAAAAACTAGTTTCGCGGATTTATGATGTTATTGCACGCAACCTGCCTCCTGAACAAAGCGAGGAATTAATCAACAAGATACAGGAGGAACTAAAAAATGGTAAGAAGAATTCTACTAATTGAGCCAAATTATAAGAATAAATACCCTCCCATGGGATTGATGAAAATCGCCACCTACCACAAGATGCTTGGTGACGAAGTGCGGTTTTTCAAGGGAGAGTTTAAAGAGTTCATTTTGGAGCAGATACATGAAGAACTACTAAAAAAACTAACTGCAAACGACGATTCAGTTGATTGGAGAGAACATCGATCAGAAATCGATCAATATCTAAAAAAAGGGTTGTCTGCAAAATACTCTGAGCTCGTAGCACTTAGTGAAAGCCAGTTAGTAAGTGAAAACCTAAAATATTATCGGCGATACTACAATAAAAAGGAATATCTGGATGACCCAAAATGGGATAGAGTATACATTTCATCCTTGTTCACGTTCTACTGGGAGAAGACCGTTAATACAATCAATCTCTTCAAAGTGCTCTGTAAGGACATAAACGAAGTGAAAGTTGGAGGCGTAGCCGCATCATTACTCCCTAATGACATTGAAAGGGAAACCGGAATTCGCCCCCACATTGGGCTACTCGACAATGGCGGCGAGTATGATGATAACACTATTATTATCGACCATCTCCCGTTGGATTACTCTATCTTAAACGAGATTGACTACACTTACGCGGAGAACGAGGGATATTACGCATATATGACTCGTGGATGTGTCAATCGATGCCCATTTTGTGCTGTACCACAGCTCGAACCGCAATACAATTGCTTCATCAGCATCAAGGAGCAAATTCGGTATGTGAATGATACTTTTGGTGAAAAGCGCAATCTCCTACTGCTCGACAATAATGTTTTGGCATCTGAGCGTTTTGATGATATTATTGATGAAATTATTGAATGTGGCTTTTATGCTGGCGCAACCTATGTTGAACCTAATAAGTATTTGGTGTTGGTTCATGATTTGCGAAGATTGGCAAAAAATTACCATGGCCATATAAAGCAAATCGTTGGCTTATATAAATGGCTGTACAAAAAGGTCAATGGCGAGAGCAAGTCGAAAATGTATTCGATTTTATATGAACACAAACTGTTGAGTGTTGATACTGCTACGAAAGAAGCAATACTGGCAACAGACGAGTTCTTTGCGCTGCTATTTGAAAAATATCACAACAACAAACCAAAAGCTCGGTATGTGGATTTCAACCAAGGTGTTGATGCTCGTCTGATAACGCCAGAAAAAATGAGACGGTTGGCTGAAATCCCTATTTATCCCTTACGAATAGCCTTTGACTCTTGGAAATTGCGAAATGTCTACGAAGCGGCTGTGAGGTTAGCGGCTGATAACGGAATACGAAACATGTCCAACTATCTGCTATATAATTATGATGAAAAGCCTGTCGACTTATACCGTCGCATGAAGCTTAATGTGGAGTTGTGCGAAGAGCTAAACGTGAACATCTACTCCTTTCCTATGAAGTATCACCCAATCCAAGACCCAGTATATTTCAGGAATAGGACATTTGTTGGGGAATATTGGAACAGAAAGTTTATTCGTTCAATTCAAGCCATTCTTAATTCCACGAAGGGCAAGATAGGAAGGGGCAAATCCTTTTTTGAAAAAGCCTTTGGTAGCAATGAAGATGAGTACGAAAAGCTCCTGTATATGCCAGAAGTAATGATTGTCTACAGATTTTATTATGAAGGCGAAGGCCTAACCGATGTTTGGTGGAACGCTTTTTCGTCTCTTACTCCGGAGAATCTAGAGATTATCAAACCTATTATCCATGCAAATGACTTTAGTAATATTCACTCATTAACAGTAGATAAGGACGTCCTTCGGGTTCTTGAGTACTATACCATTACCCGTGATGATGCAGAAAAAGCGATTAAAGTAATCAAAGATGTTGACAATTAGTTATGTCAAAAAATTGCACGGCTCTGAATTGATTTCATGTTACAAAAGAGATGAAGGTTATGTAGTTCTTGAGGGGAATCGTCGTACTTGTGCGTGTAAGCTATTATTAGGGTCCCGGCAACATTTTAGCGAAATATGCGTTAAGATATATTCTGGAAGCAAAAAGCCAGTTTTCCTTACTCTGAGGATAAACCGGCTTTTTGAAGCTTGCATCTTTTAATAGACATCACCGCGATTGTCGATAGTCAATATATATACAAATTGTTCTATATGATTAACTTCGAAAATTACTCTGTATGTACCAACTCGTAATCGCATTAATTTTCCTCGGCCTTTTAGAGGCTTAATATCACCAATCGGTGGACGAACAGCTAAGCCTGTTAATGCTTTACGCATACGTTCCTGAATAGCTCTTTCCTGCCTAGCAAGAAATTTAACAGAATCACGGCTTAATGTCAGTTGGTAAATTGAGTTCATGCATTGCATCCTCCCATGACACAAATTCCGTGCTGTTCATTTGTCGTTCTTCTTCTTCACTCAATGGTATATCGTCCGGCTCCATTAGGTCAATTTCGTCCCAATCTGGTCGCTTAGGACTATTTGTTAAAAACTTCAAAAAATCATAAGCAGATTGCTTAGCCTCTTCCGGGAGTATCCTTACCAGCTTAAATAAATCATCATTACTGATAGCCATGAAAACGCCCCCTATCTAATGTCCGCTAATAAAGATTAGCGGTTATATACTGCTTCTGAAACTACCACTTGATGTCCGCTAAGGTTTCAATTAAGATTAAATTATCATGTCCGCTAAGGTAAGTCAAGGTCTAGGAGGAATTGCTGTAATGAATTTGTCTACCCAAGGGGAATTACTTATTTCTAAATTTATTAATACGTTAAGCACCCAGGAAGATTTAAACCCAAAGACGTTAAAAGAATACGCTAGTGATTTAAAACAGTTTGTAGGTTGGTTTGAGTCCCCCGAGCATCAGGAAGAAATAATTATCTTCAACATTGAAGATGTCTCCACTCCAACATTAACACGGTATCGGGATGTAATGCAAAGGATAATTGAACTTAAACCAGCAACAATTAACCGACGACTTATAACCCTTAAGAGGTTTTTTGATTGGGCTATCACAGAGGGGATTATTCGGCGAGATCCATCCAAGCCGGTAAAGCTTGTTCCGGAAGAAAAGGTTAGCCCACGACAAATGACTGATAAAGAAGAAGCTGCATTAGTTGCGGCAGCCGAGTATAATGGGTCGATCAGAGATCAGGCAATTATCATTCTCATGCTGCATACCGGACTACGCTCAATGGAAGTATGTAATTTATGCCCTAACGATATAACGATTGGGAGACGTAGCGGGCAACTTATTGTTCGTTCCGGAAAGCGTAATAAACAGAGAGAGGTTCCTTTAAACTCAACATGTCGAGCTATTCTGGAAAAATATATAGAAGAACTCTCACCAGATAGTATGTACTTGTTCCCTTCGGAAAAAACGGCTAATAGGCTTACTGAGCGAGCTTTGAGACATGTCATTCAAAAGTACATGAAGATTGCTCGAATTGAAGGGTTAAGCGCTCATGATCTAAGACATCGTTTTGGTTATGTTATGGCCGCAAATACACCTTTACATAGATTAGCACAGATCATGGGGCATGACAGCCTTGATACGACAATGATTTATGTGAAAGCAACCCGTGCTGACTTGCAAGCTGAAGTAGAGAAAATTTCATGGGAGTAGAGGGATAGTGAGGGGGTGAGCCAGATGGATGGCACTAACGTGGCTTTCCTTAATGTTTCTCCTATTAGGGGTAGTGCCAGCCAAGCCGACACCAGGGGCAAAGAAAGATTGAATTCATCAATCAAGCAAAAGAAAACGAACGATTCCAACAAGAAAGGATTGAGAGTTATTGGAATTTGATATTAAAAATTTAGTAGAAGAGGACATTGACAATTGTTTTAGTGACGATCCAAATAATAGATTTTATAAAAAACGTTGTTACAACTTTGCGAAAACAAACCTTCACCGATTTGTTAAAATCCTTGATCAAGACGAGATACCTTTTATAGCTAAATGTAAATGTGGTGAAAAAGGTAATTGGGAGGCTTATTGGTATTGGGTTTGGAAGTGTGAATTTGATAAAAACGGAGAGCTCACAACAATACGTTTTGATCAGGACTACTTAGACTATTTCTTTGACGGAGATCCAAAGAAAGCTGGGAAAGAAGCTGATTGGAATCCAGAAATGTTTGACAAGTTATATATTCTGGGGTGTAAGAAATGTGCTTCCTGGTATGTTTGGATAGTGTAGTGGTTCGGTTGATATAACGAAGAAAGTAGCTGCTTTGAGGGCGGGCTACTTTCTTCGTGTCTGTATTATCCTTTGGTTGCCGAAAAATAAAATAAAAGAATTTCTTCAGTTATTTCTGAGTCTATTTAGATTGTAGAACTTTTTAATATGATGGAGGAAGACAATGGTCGTGGTCGCCTATATTTCGGTAAAGCATATGTCGTTGCCCTTCTCATCTTGTAGCCATTCAAAGGTAAAGCTGATTTTCATATTAACGCTTAGCTTCCAAAGTGATTCAGTGCTTTGGATACGCGTATTATATTTTAAAGGAGGCTATATTGTTGAGCTTTTGTGGAAAGTAAAGACATATGAAAAATAGAGAAATTGCGTAAACACAAGCATTAGTTAACTCGGAAAACCAGGTTAACCATAGAAGAAGTTTACCTTGAGATGTTAACTTTATAATTTTGCTGCTGTAGACCAAGACGACGAGAGGCAACCTATAAAATAACCAAAAGCCAGTTTCCCTACACGTAAAGGGCAAACTGGCTTTTGGTTATTTTATAGTCATTCTCGGGAACCAGAATATTCCTAATTCAAAAAGCTTGAAAAAATTCTAATATTTCAATAGAATTTGCCATGTTAACATGGTTAACATGGTTAACTCGTGATATAATAACAATATACAAGTTAACATCTATAAAGGGGCGTAGTAACATGGCCGAAACAACGAAGGGCTTTAAGGTCTCGGAAGAACTAAAAGATAAGATCAATACCACGATTAAAGCATCAGGTCTAAATGATATGAATTGGATCGATGCCGTGACAAACCTTTGGGTAATGCAAGATGCTAAAGTTGGTCTACCGAATTTCCAGCAAGACATCTCCGAACTTGAGATGCATACAAAGCGTATCAATGAGTTAGTTTTAAATATGATTCAGCGATCTGCCCATGAGAAAGATGATGTTTTACGACAGAAAAGTGAACTACAAGAGGAAAATGAGGAACTTGTTCAGCAGTTGGAGCGCCTTTCAAAGGAGATAAAGACATTGCTTGCCGATCGCGAAGAAGATCGAGATCGTTACGAAAAAGAAAAAGAAGAAGCAGGGCGTCTGGTTCGCCAAATAGAAGCTGCATCTGAAAATCATATATTATTAATTAAGGAGTACAAAGAAAAAAACGATGCCCTAACGGGACTGGTAGCAGAATACAAAGCTGGGCATGAACAAAGCAATAGCTTAAAAACTGAGATTAGCAGGCTCAACCAAGTTATTATTGGATTGGAATCAAAGCTGATGGAAAGTAATAATGTCAATAAAACGTTAGAGAACAGCCATAAAGATATCATAGATAGATTAAGTGAGAGGAAAGACCTCGAAAAAGAACGAGAACTCCTAAAAATGCAGACAGAGTATCAGGTGAAGCTACAGTTATTAAACGAAGAATCGACGAAGAAAATTCAGTCCCTTTATGAGCGCATAGAGAAACTTCGTAATGACCATCAAACTGAACTTTTAGCTTTAGAAGAAGAGTCAAAAAATAAAATCAATACTCTCAGCGAACGTATTGAGCAGCTTCGTAAAGGCCATCAAAACTAGATATCGGAACTAAAGAAGCGGGCAGAATATGAAGTGATAGGGACGACAGTTTAAGTTATTTGCACTTAGATAATGGAAATTACAGCTTACTAAATGCCGCTAAAAATGCATTAGTGAACAATAGAGCCAATTCGAAGCAGCTTGTCTGCAAGGTTGTTATTTTAGCATTAATACCATCGAAGCTGTTACAAGGGGCAAGGTTTGGTATAATATGTCTTAGAGTACCAAAGCTTAAAAAGGCTATTCACGAAATTATAAGGGGTAACGAATAGATAGAAACCATTATTAAGGAAGAGTATGGAAAACTGGGGTGTAGGCTATGCACGATAATTCCGAAGAGCATTGGATTATGTTGCGCCAAGATGAGCAAGAATGTTGGAATCAGGGTTATACACACGTGATGGGGTGCGACGAAGTGGGCAGGGGGGCCTTGGCTGGACCATGTGTATCTGGAGGAGTAATTTTGAATCCTGATTTTTGTCTTATGGACCTTCGGGATTCAAAAGAAGCTACACCGAAAATGAGACGTACTTGGACGGAAATTATTAAAGAACAAGCGATTAGCTGGTCTATTGGGCAGGCGGAAGCATCAGAAATAGATACTATTAATATACATAAAGCTACACTAACAGCAATGAGCAGGGCAATTAGAAGCTCTGCAGTAAAACCGGATTATATTTTAATTGATGGTAAGTTTATTACAACAGAGAAGATTCCTCAGAAGGCTATTATCCAAGGTGATGTGAAGTCAGCCGTTATTGCTGCAGCCAGCATTGTGGCTAAAGTTTACCGTGATGAACTGATGATGGAGTACGCTAAAGTTTATCCAGAATACGAGTTTGATCAAAATAAAGGTTATCCGACGAAAAAACACATGGATGTAATTAGACGGATCGGGCCTTGTCCGATTCACAGAAAAAGCTATTTAAAGTTTCTAGAAAAGGGGCGACAAATGGATATTTTTGATATCTTAGTAGATGTCAAAGAGAACGGCTAGAGAACGATAAAGTAACGGGTTTATCCATGTGATAAGTTGATTTTGTGGGAATTTTCCTTAGTAATCAATGAAAGGTTGGTGTATAAACCATGAAACTGAAAAAAGCAAAGTTGGTTGGAATTATAGGAATAATAACTATAACCGTACAGATGCTTTTTATTCCGACGATTGTCAAAGCCGCTGATAGCGCACATTATGAACTTAAGATGTGGAAAATGGGAGTCAGAGGCGATAGTGCAAGTATTAATTTTGGTTACATTGGAAGCGATGGCACATCGCTTGTGTCAACGCTTCCAATTGAACCTTCACTAGTGGCAGGACATAGCAGCGATCCTTCATGGACTCAATACGATTCAGCAGCTCCCTTGTTAGCTTATATAAAAAAATACGGTATTGATAATAATATCGAAGAATCAATGAACCCAACGTGTTTTGATCCGTCAATATTCCAATCACTTGCAGCACAAGGAATTAATTTAAGTCAATTAGGCGGACCGAATGTTCCGGCGGGAAGCACTCCTCCGGCTAATCTTGTGGGCAAGGCAAATTATGGCAGCAATATTGGAAAGGTATTAGTCGGTGTCGGAGTTCCCGCCCCGGATTTTTCTAGTATCGGAAAAAGTGTCAGTTCGGCTACAACCGAAAAAAAAGTGGCGGCAGTTTCAAATCCAACTCCACCCGCCCAGGCTGCTGCTCCCGCTGCTAAATCTGGCACTTCATCGTCAGCTGCAACAGCGACCTCAAAGCAAGCCACATCGACTCCAAAGGTGGGAACCAATTTAAATTCAGTGCCTCAGACTCAGGAAACAGCTGTTGCCTCAAAGGCGGATCCTAAACGAACGGATCCGCCCGTTATGGCTTTGAACGATAAAACTCAAACGAAGATTAAATCTTCGGCAGAGAACACTGATGAATCTGCCAAAACGCCTTGGCCGACTTACGCAGGAATTATAGGATCAGGAATTCTAGTCATAGGATTTATAGTGTTTGTCAAATTTAAATACTTAAAGGCTTAATTTTATACATAGGGAAAAAACCCGGTGCTTAACCTTAGCTCCGGGTTTTTTTGTGGGAAAAATCCTTAAAGATGATGGGAAGAAATTTTTGAAAGGAGGATACCATGATTAAGAAACTCATAGCTTTTGTTTTGTGTCTAATATTGTTACTTCCCACATCGGTCATGGCTGCGAATAATCTTACGTGGGATACAAATTATTCTCGAACGAGAGCCACCACCGACGAAATGAGCCAGCTGTATAATGAAACCCCGATAGCCGTATCGATAGGGGATGCCTTAGGAACCTGGCTTTATAGCTATTCGACACCCATTGTTTATGGGAATACATTGTATCAATATGCCTGGAACACGGATTCAAACACGGGTTATTTAGTTGCCGTCGATATTTCTAAAGTGAATCCTCAGAGCGCCTCAGATTTTCCTGTGCTGTGGGCAGCTAAGTTTAAAGCTGAAGCAGGAGAACGCATCGATGGCAGTCCGGGTCCTTCAATATCACCAGATGGAAGTAATATGAGCATAGCGGTGGGAAAATATATTTATACATGGCCGATGAGTGTAAATGGATCTCCGAATGTACCGGATAGTAATGGTTTCATGAAACAATATAACAAGTATGAGATTCAAGGAAATGCTGGGCAAACTACCAACCTTATTGCAATGAGTCCGGCAATATCTAAACAATCGTATTCATGGCAAGGGACGGATATGGATACCTTGGAAACAACCAACTTTAATGCGCCGGTCACTTGCGCAGGCAGTTGGAACGGCGGTTTCGCAGCTGCTCCTCTATACGTTCCGCCTAATATTGATCCTGGGTCGGTTATACCTAATGGTTATAGGACAACCTCTATTAATCCGTCCTGGGCTGGTGAAATTTTTACGTCATCTCCGGCGATTCAGAGTGATGGTTACGGAGATATTCTCTTTGGAGTTGACGGCGGATATCCTGAACTTTTTGTATTCCATCCCTCGAGTATGACCATGGGCTATACGGGAGGGGGGGCCATCAAATATGGCATTGCCAGCGCGCCGGTTATTGATTCTGATACGGGAAACATTTATGTTCCAGATAAAATGGGAAACATTTATTGCTTCAATAACAATGGTAATTACATGGCCCAGAATAATTCTCTGTATAACGGAAACCTCATCATATCAAACCTTGCGGTTGATTCTAATTATATTTTTGCAGTTAAATCCGGCTATAGCGAGATTCATGCGATCGATAAATACACAATGACCGACGATGGGACTGTATTTTCCGGAGCCACGGGCTTCATTGATCCCAGCGTTGTAATTAATCCGACGACAAAGACAAGCCTGGTGGCTGTTAATGACGCGAATGGATACGTTCATATATCAGCCTATAATAGCTCTTCTGGCGGGGTTTTTATGGGATCTGGCGGCCTATCTACCTCAGCTAAAGGATATGCCCCTCCACCGTATGTTTCGGTCCTCATGGATGCCGGTCCCAATCAATTGATTGCTTCATGGACGAATGATGCGGTTGCCGGCGGGGAGAATGGTGCCCTGGAATTTTGGGTACCACAAGTGAGTCAATTAACAGCAACGGTTAACCCGGAAAAGAACCAACCTAACGCCACAGCAACGCTGAATGTCGATACCACCATAGATAACACCATGAGTGATGTGGTGGCTCGATTGCCTGATGCCAATGGGGATCCTGTCCCTATTACTCAAGCGACCGAAATGAACTATAGTTCTAAATCGCCAGGGCCAAATGGAACGACGATTTATCATTGGCAGCTGCCGTTCCAAGTACCCTCCAATCCGGGAACATACAGTGTTCCTGTTGAGTTACGCATTACAGCACCAGGTTCAACGGCAGCGCCTATTGATGCAAGTGCTCCCTATGAGGTCGTGAAACCACCGGGAGGGATTGTCAGTGATAACGGGGCCACTCTTACCCTCGGCAGCTATGCTATGCCGGAAAATCGTCTGAAACAAGGTGAATCCTTTAAAGCTTGGCCGAGGGATCAATTATCTATGCAGCACCCAAACGGGACCACCTACTTGGGAGATACGATTCTCGCAGACTTGACCGTAGCAACACCCAAATTGCCCGATTCCTCAGATATCCTCGTGTCCGCATATTTAACGTCTGCCACAGTCACCAGACCAGAGGGATATGCCCAGGGCTCCCAATGGCTTTCTCATACGATTCAAGACCCGATGACGATAACAGCACCTCTTAAGGCAACGTTACAATTCGAAGAGACCTGGGGCGGCTGGCAGCCGGGAAAATATCTGGCGGAACCCCCATCCTGGGCTTATCGAGCGCCAACACTCCAGACGCCCGACGCTCCTGTTAATATTGGGGTGGATTACGTTGTCCATGTCATTTATCAATATCCTGTTTTGGTCTGCAGCGGCGAAGCGTGTGGGGTTGTCTATCAAACAGCAGAAATGGATGTACCGGGGTCAACGATCACTCCAATTCAGGTTTATGGTACCGATTTCGTAGTCGTTCCTGTGATTTCGGGAAGCAGTTATACGTATTAAGGAAACTATGGGATGTGATTTTATGAATTCGGTAAGGGAAATGATTGCATTTTTTAGTTGGTTTTATGGTTCTTTTGATTAGTCCCCTGTTCATTGTTACTTTACTTATAATGAATCAGATTTAAACCAAATGAAGGAGTATTTTGGATGAGCAGCATTTTAAGTTTACTTTCAGGGCTTCACGATGGAGCCGAGTTTATGAATATCGCGATGCCTCTCGTTTTAGCAAGATACCACTTAGCGTTGGTTGTTGTTGGGATCTTGGGCCTAGTGATCGGGGTTTTAGTTTATAAACAATATAAAGATTCAGGTCAGCAAAGAATAACATTTATTGCCAGAGGATTCTCGTTGATTTGTATCTTTATTTTACAAGCCGGTGCGGTCGGGTGGTTTATAACGCCACTTTATGACTTCGTTTTGAAAACATCCATGAGATAAAGGAGGAGAGCCATGTTTATCCAAGGCGAAACCATTGAGAAATTTGGATCACTTTATCTTGTCGAAAAGGTCTATGAACTATCCGACGAATTCATGAAAAAATATAATCTAGCTCATAAAAAACGAGTGACGCTCAAGAAACTAAGGGGAGAGAATGGACCTGAAACCGATGATTTTGCCATCAGTGATTCATAGAAAAACCTAAAAGTAACTCGTTGTTCTCAAAGTCAAGTAACAAATAAATACGGGGGTAAGAAATTGGAGAGTGTTTTTATGCCCTAAATTTAAAAAAGAAACGGTATCAACGACCGTTTCTTTTTTTTGTGGGAAAGTCCCTTATAACTTATGAGGACGATCAATTAATAGGGCTTTTTATTTAACGGCTTGAGAGGAGGTTATGTGTTTATGAGAAATGCCCCAATTAACACCAGGAACCTCGATGACCTTTCATTGAACATGCATGGCTCTTTGTTTAATGGTAAGAATGAGTTGATCCAGGACCGTATAGCAGCAAATGAATACAAAGGCCATTATCCTACGCTTTCGGAAGTTCGTGATCGACAAGCTATCCAAGCATTAATCCAAACCGTCCTGCGACGATAACGTTGTGATTTTGTGGGTAAACCTCATATAAAGTATGTGGATTCAATGACAGAAAGAAGGAGATCAATGTGCTCAAAGAAAATGTTGCTCGCATCGAGAAGGAACAGCCTGTCAAAATTTCGGTACTAGGACCGGGAGCCAAGGATTGGGAATCCTGGATACCACAGGCCGGGTTCCAGCTCGCCGGGCAAGACGATGCCGATATTCTTTTATGGATCGATCCCAAAAAAGAGGATTTTTCCGATATTGCTGCTGATCCGCGCTGTATCGTCGTCGGAAATCAAAACACCAATGCTTTTTGCCAACAAAAAACGATTGAGTATGTAAAGGATGTGGAAAGTGGTGAAGCCATCCAGAAACAACTTGAAGAGTTTGCCCGGAAACTTCGGGAACAGGTGGAACATCCCCCATTTACGAAAAGCCGCAGCCTTACGGTTCCACCGGCTCTTACGCCCCGACCAGCCGAAAAAAAACATAGCATTCGGCTGCAAAGAGATCTCATAAAACGGTCATTGTCAGCAAATACCCCTCCTGAGGAAGCCAGAGAACCTGAGCCCGAGGTTGAGCCTCAACCTTTAAGCTCACGAAAGGATGTTGTTTTAGCACTTCCGCCTCTGGGTGATAATGTGCAGCGCCTAAAACAATATATTCATGCCAAAAGTGATGGTGAATATCGTGTCCTGGAGGCCGTCGAGTCCTATATGAACCTTATTCAGGCCGCCGAAAAAGGATTTTATGACGTGATACTTCTCCACCGAGAGCTTCCGGGTCTGGAACGCAATCTGGTTGAAAACCTGAAACTCCTCAGAGAAAAGGCACATGGAACCCGAATCATCCTTATCGAAAGAAGAACGGACTCGTTTTCTTCCATGTACCAAGACCATCTCGATCCGTTGGACATCGAATGGCAGGTGATTCCTAACCTCCCCGGGCACCTCATGAGCATTCTCAAGAGGAACCAAGAGTCTCAAGAGAGCCATGTGATTTTTAAATGGGATGAGGAAACCAAACCCGTAACGGCATTGCCTGCGGTTCGAAGTACCGTTCTTAGTCCGGCGCTTATCGCTTATCACAGTGCCGGCGGCGGGGTAGGGAAAAGCACCGGCTCAACGCAAATGGGTTTTGCTTTTGCTGAAATGGGCTATAAGACCTTGATCGTCGAACTGGACACGGAAAAACCATCGTTGCTTAGGTCTGTCGGTGCTGCGGAGGATTGCCCCGGCCTGGCTGCCTGGAATCATTCGGATTTTATCAGTGAAAACACGGCCATTGAGGCCCTGCGCAGAACCAGCCGTCAGGTCCACGGCCTTTATGTCCTGCCCGTCGGCCCGATTAGCCCTAAAAAAGTCGTCTTGCCCTTTCACCTCGAAGGGTTGGAAAAGGGGAATGTTGATCCCTGCAAACAAGCCGAAACCTTTTACAGTGCCGCCCTGAAAGAGTTTCAAATCGTCATTGTCGACACCAATACGAGCTCAGTTGATCCGCCGGTCTATACCGCGCTGAAAATGGCCAAACGCATTTTTTATGTCATGGAAGCCACCAAGGTGTTTCTGGATTCTGCCGAAGCGCATATCGATCAGGCATATGAGCTCGGCATCAATCTTGCCAACTATCGAATTATCCTTAACAAGTGTACCCCCGGCGACCTCGTAAGCCTGCGCGTTATTACCCAGACCCTTGAGATCCCCGTCAGCCTGCAGGTTCCTTTGGATGTGGAAGGTTACCGCCTGGCGGCCCATCAGGGCAAACCCTATCACCCCAAAATTAAAAAAGGGGTCTCCCCCTGGAAAAACTTTTGTCAGGCCGTCCTTCAGGACTTGGAAGTGCCGGTCAATACTGTCCAGGTTCAGAAACTCCAGCGATTATCCTTGAAAAATTGGTTTTTGGGATGGCGCAAGAGGGCATGAGGAGGGCGGGCGCGGATTTAGGAACGTGCCTAAGAGACGGAGAAAGGAGGCAAAAGGTTGAACGGGTACAACATTAAAATTAAGCCGCGTCCCCAAATTGATGTAGAACGGGTAAAACGTGAAGTGGAACGCCAGCGGGCCTATCAGGAGAAAAATGCCGGAGGGGAGACAGCGGGAATCGCACTCCAGGCCGATTTTCTGGGAGAGGAAAGCCCGGAAAGTCTCATGAACAAATCGGTCAGCCTAGAATCTATTTACGATGATGTTTACGTTGCGGAGCGAGAGGTTTATGAGGAAATCAGCCGCAAATACGGGCACCTTCTGGACGGCGACCAGGAGGCCCGGGAAACAGAGTTGCCGATTGTTGTGGCCAACCTCGTCGCCCAAAAAGATCTCAACGTGGAAGAAAAGCGCTTTGTCTTTCAGCGGGTTGCCAACCGTTATGTCGGTTACGACATTCTCCAGCCCCTCGTTGCCGATACCCGGATCACGGAGTTCGGGGGCAATAGTTACAAACATCTCTGGATCGAGATTGACGGCCTCCCGCATGATATCGGTCCCGGCACCGACTTCTATCCGGAAATTCAGTTCCCCGATGCACATGCTTATGAGGAATATATCCGGAAACTCTATGGCAAGACAAAACGCAGCCTGGATAAACTCGACTGCCTGGTACGGGCGGAGCTTCCCGATGGCTCCCGGCTTTCGGTAACTTGGCCGCTGGTCGTTCGGGTTCCCGTTTTCAGCATCCGCAAGACGCCCGATACCAGCAAGCGCTATACCTCCCAAAACTATATTCAAACCGGGGCGGCGACGGAAGAGATGATGGAACTTTCCGGTTTGCTCACCGAAGGACTCTGCAACGGAGTGGCCTTGGGGGCTACAGGATCAACCAAAACAACGTTCCTCAGGATCATGCTTGAAGAACATACTCTTAAAGAACGGGTCTTCGGCCTGGGCGACAACTCGGAACTCAACCCCCTGCACCCGCACTACATTCCGATGCAGACGGTCAAGCGCGACAAAAATCCTATCGGTATCGATGAACTGATTGAACAAGTTTTAACCATGCGTCCGGACCGGATCATAATGGAAGAGATGCGCAAGGCTGTGGAGGCCGGAGGCTTTATGAAAATCATCAGTCATGGCCATGACGGGGTTCTTTGTACCGGCCACTCCAAAAATCCCTGGACCTTTGAGAACCTCATGGTCGTTTGGCTGCAGGAAAACGGCATGAAAGTTGAGGAACGGTTTGTTCGGCAAATGCTCCATGACGCACTAGACTGGCTGGTCTTTTTCAAACGTTCCAACGATGATGGAACGCGGAAAATCATTACGATGTGGGAAGTTCTACCCTATGACCCCAACAGCGACGGGTACAACCTCTTGTATTATTACGATTTTAAGCAAAAAAAGCATATCCAGCGCGGAAAACTGCAGGAACGAACCTGTCAACGATGCCTGGAAAACGGAATTATCATCCCGGAAAAATTTATCGATCATACGATAGGAGGCGGCCATGTTTAATTTCGCTCTTCTCCTCTGCGGTTGCTGGTTTGTGATCTTGTATTGCTGGATTTCACCGTCGATCAAAAAAGACCGGCACAAACCCTGGAAGCCCAGAGATCTCCCGAAAATCAAGCTGCGCTTGAGGCTCCTGCAACCGGATGCGGAACTGGAACAGTCCTTGACAATCCTGGGATTAAGCGTTTCCGCATCGCAGCTCTTAGAGCTGGCCGCCATGGCCGGTATGGGGTTTTATGAACTGATGGTGACAAGAGACCTTCTCGGTACCCTCTTCTACGGTCTGTTGGGTCGCATGTTCTATCGAGCGTATATCGCGCTGAAAGCCGCGAACCGGCAGCAATTGCAGGATGCACAAACACTGCAATTTGTGCGTGGGATTAAAGACAATCTAAGGGTTGAAAGCAACCTGTTGGAAGCCGTGCGCAATGCCGCCCAGCAGGTTAAAGATCCTCTGCGCGGCGAGTTGATGCTGGCGATCAATAGTACGCGGGGAAATCGGACGCTTCCGGAAGCGATTGCTGATGTCGGGGTTCGCCTGCACAATCCGGTCTATGCCAAACTCAGCCGGATTATGGCCAAAGGTCTGCAGGAAGGCCAGCGAGAAATGACCTTTGCCTTTATACAGGTGGAAAAGAGCTTGCGGGAAGGAGAAGCCATGGCCCATAAACGGGCAAGTAAAATTCGTTCCTACTTAAAAATGCTCATGGCCTTTCTCGCTTTCGGCCTGGCTACTCCGGTTTTAGAACTGCTTTTTCACTCCGACGTCTGGCAGGAGACAACCGAACAAACCCATTGGGCTTGGAGCGTTGGCGCTGTCTTTGACCTTTACCTGGCCTTGGGCCTGAAAAACTTTACTCGTCTGTATGTGCGCAGAGGAGGACTGATGACACGATGAACCTGGTAAGTATTGTGATCCTTGGCCTTTCGATCGCCATGCTCCTCCATTACACCCTTTTCTATGATTATGGCCGTGCCTATCTGGCGGCCATGTACCATCCGGGTCAGCCTCAAAGCTACCGGGAACTGCTCACTCGCCACTGGAATCGTGGGGTGGGCTGGATTATCCGAAAAATGGGGAAAGAAGACCTCGAAAAACTGGAAAAAGTTGAATTAACGCCGAGAGAGTACGTTCTGCTGAGTTTGGGGATCCCGGCCCTTGGCTTAATCTTTGGCCTGATCATTGGGGTCGTGTTGCACCTGAAAGTCAAGCTCTCCTTAAGTTTCGTTGTCGCCTTTGTCCTGTTAGGAGTCCTGGCGGGGTACCTTGTGCTCAGAGTCGCGATCATCATGGTGTTAGACACCTACCAGACGCAACTGAAAAATACCCTGCCGGAGCTGATCAATAACCTTAAAGTTAATATCATTGCCGGAGATACCATCGAGCAGGCCTTTCGGTCGGCGGCGGAGTTTATCTCTGGCCCCCTTGAAAAAATAGTGATAACAATTATGCGCTGGAGTGACGGGGAAACGAGTTTTGCCGAAGCCCTGGACCGGATGATTAGGCAAACGGATGACACGGATCTCCACTCCGTCCTGCAGCGTATCCAAACCTATCACCTTTCGGGAATTACGGACCGGAACAATGTCTTTGACGAAATGGCCGAAGATATGATGCGGATCAGTGCAGACCGTCAGGAAAGTGACCTGGAAGCCCTGGAAATTAAATTAACCATGCTTATGCTTGGAGGAATGATCGGCAATACCATCCGCTTAGGAATCCCGGTGGCGGAACTGGCTTTCAAAAATCTCCTGAAATAGGTCGCAATAGACAACATTTGTGGGAAAAACCCTTAAGTATAGAGAGAAGAGGTACAGGAGTCCGGAAAGGAGGGAAACATATGCTTAAAGAAGTGTTATGGCAGATTGGAGAGGCTGTTGTCGTGGTAATTATCATTGGGATCATTGTATTGTTCATTACCGGCAATTTGAATCCTACGCTGATGACTGAGTTTAGTAAAATTACGAGTTTTGGGAGCTGAGCCCATGAAAAGGAGAAAATTCAGCCAAAGGGTTAAGCCCAAGGAAGCATAACCTGGCTATACACGGTTATGCTCTTTAAATTTTCTGTGAGAGGAGGAATACGATGGTTGGCAAGCCTATACAATGGATCTTCGGACTCGTTTTATTGATCGGAGTCGGTTTGGGTGTCTTTCTGGAATTTGAGAAAGCGGCAGAAATCAAGGGGATTCTGGGCGAAGGCGCTAAACGCGTCGAAGAGTCAATCAAGGCCAATGGCTGCCTGACGCAAAACGCCGAGGCAAACATTGCCCAGTATCTCCAAAGCAGCGGTCTCAAACCGGCTCAGGTCTACTTCAATGCATCGACCGGAAGGCAAAGTTACGGTTCGACGGCAGCGAATGGAGCGTTAGGTTACGATTTTACGATTAAAGTTCCGGGGTTTAACCTCCCCATTTTTAAGGTGTATCTTGAAAAAGAGATCCCTAATGTCAATTCGGAATATGTGACGGGCATGACGGCGGACACGTCTGCGTGTGTCGGAACCTTCAGCGATTTTAGCGGGGTCCAGATGCCGGTGACGGATCTGGGACCCTCCCCTACATCGAATGTTAGCAACCCGTCTATTCCAACGGCATTAACGTTATCTGGTCCAAGTATGGTGACGGTTGGAAAAAGTGTTCAGTACAACGGCGTGGTAAATATGGGCATGCAGATTGCTCCAGCTGGTACTCAAGTGGAAATTCAATCCCCTAATGGGACTACGATGGTCACGACCTTGGCTGACGGGAGCTTCACAGCGACGGTCACCTTTCCCAGCGTAGGTCCCCAGGTGGTTACTGCTAAAGCTGGGGTGGGTTATGCTTCTGAAAATGTGACGGTGAATCCGGATTCCCCGGCACAAATCGTGTTAACCAATCAACCTTCGGGTGGCGGCTCTTTGCTTATGGGTGCATTTCGAAGCATGGATTTTGGGGGTGTCTCTGCCGACGCATCAAGTTACCAAGTGATTATAGGAAATCCTGTGACGATCCAAGGGTTAGTCGCGGATACTAATGGTAACTCAATCCCAGGGATTAGCCTTGGAGTGAGCGCCGATACGTCCGATGTGACCACTCAGAGTCTGAAGACCAATGCCCAGGGGGCCTTTAGCCTGACTTACACTCCAACGACACTGGGAAATCAGCAAATCACATTTACTACAGGGTCCGCCTCTGTGACTGCCAATGTCGAAGTCAATCAAGGGAATCCGCAAACCATTTCGTTGCAATGCAGCACCGGTGATACCTATAGTGCAGCGCCACTGACTATAACCGCAGGGCAGTCGATAAATCTTCAAGGTATGGTCGCCGGGCCATCTCACACTCCGGTAGCCAACGCACCTGTATCGATAAGTTCACCAACAGATCAGGTTGACAACCTCATTCCATTGGGACCTGCGACGAGTGATTCTTCAGGTAGGTTTGGAGAGAAGAATGTTGTCTTAACACAAGCCGGGATCCAAACGATTCAAGCGAGTACGGGCCAGGTCAGTTCAGCTCAGGTTCAAATCACCGTGAAACCTGCCTGCCCCTATCAAGTCGTGAACTTACAGGCAACTCCGACTCAAATCGGAACCGGCGGTACGGTAACTGTAACGGGGCAGATTGAGGATTCCTTTGGAAACGACGTTTTAAGTGGAACAGCCCTTAATCTCGTAGGGCCGGACGGAAGTACATCAGTTCAAACGAATGCCGGCGGGACATTCTCTGTAACTCAGACGGTATCCACAACCGGTACCGAGACGTTATCAGTTCAGGCAAACGGAACACCACTTCGAGGGGGTACGCTGGACGTAAACGTCTTACCTCAGGGAGCCTATATCGTTTCCATCGTCACAGCCCTTAATGGGAGTCCGGCAACCAGCATTACAGCTGGGCAAACGCTAACCGCGACTATCAGCGTTCGAGATTTCGCGGGAAATCCTGTGGCCGGTAAAACCCTTTCTCTGTCGGAAACACCGGAACCATCAGCTCTACCGCAGTCCACCGTTACAACGGACAGCGGAGGACAAGCCCTGGCTACTCTCGGTCCATTAACCAAGGCTGGGTATCACTCCCTCACAGCAAGCGTCAACGGAGTGACGAATACTGTGGGAACAGCTACCTATCAAGTGATTCCTGCAGGGCCAAGCTTGGTGATCGCTTCGGTATCTCCCACGATGACCACATTAAACCCTAGCTCTCTGCCGGTCGTCTCTGGAGTGCTTTTTGACAGCTATGGGAACCCTATTCCCGATACCGATGTGACGGTAAGTGGCGGCTTTGGACCCAATGCAGCGGGAACCACCGATCATCACGGAAACCTCTTCTTGATGATTTCTCCCGAGAATCTTGGCGGGCCTTATCCCCTGACCATAAGTTCGGGGACGTGGTCAGACACTCCCAGTGGTCTCGCTCTTACCGTAACCTCCTCTGTCAATGATTCGATGAGTCTGTCAGCAGCGCCTGATAATGTAAAGGTAGGAGAGGCCATGACGGTGACGGCAACAGTAAAAGATGCCGGGGGGAATCCTGTTTCAGGATTAGCCCTGCAATTTTCCTCACCCAGCCAAACCGATGCAACGATTTCAACTCCGGCCAGTACGGACGCTTCCGGTCAAACATCGGTCACTATCATCTTTACTAAAGTCGGGCATCAAGTGATCCAGGCGATGTATCAAAACATACAAGCGTCATGCAGTGTGACGGTTAACTCAGCCGACCCAACGACCAATGGATCGCTCAGTGTTATGGGGTTGACGTTAAGTCCCCAGGTTGTGGTCAAAAACCCGAACCAAGGGCCAATAGTGACAGGAACATTAATCGATAATTATAACAACCCTGTTGCAAATGCTTTAGTTACAGTCTCAGGAGGGTGGGGGGAATCAAGCTCAGGTGTCACCTCATCATCGGGAGTTTTTGCAATAACCCTTAATCCGACGAATACTGGAACATTTAGCTTAACAATAACCTCTGGCCTATACTCTCATACATTCTCATCTCCAACTTTGACAGTAACTGAAACTCAAGGTTATCAGCTGTCAATTTCGGCGCCTGGAACGACAACTGCAGGGTTACCTGTCACAGCGACTGCAACGTTACTAGACCAATCCGGAAATGCGGTTAATGGAGCAACCTTGAATTTTAGCAGTCCTACCGACTCTGCAACAATAACAACGGCCACTCCAACAGATTCCAGCGGAAAAACGAATGTCGAAGTTACGTGGACCCATGCGACGTCGCAGATTATTCAGGTTTCTTACCAGAGTAATGTGCAGGCATCTGCAGCAGTTACGGTTGCTCCTGGGGCACCTACAACCGTGAATTCAACCGTGTCGCCAACCAGAACAGTTGTATGGACAGAGCAAAATCCGGTACCTCTACCCATCATTTCAGGTACAGTTACCGATTCGTATGCGAACCCAATTCCAAGGGCAACCGTGATCGTCTCAGGAGGCTTTGGACCAGACTCACCCTCTGTTCAAACGGATGACTTGGGATACTTCCTGACGTCGCTTAAACCTATAACGATAGGTGGTCCGTATCCGATCACCGTAACGATTGGATCATGGTCTGTCATTATAGGAGATACGTTAACGGTAACACCGACTCCGCCAACCTTAACAGTAACGCCTATCACGAGTACAGCCATTGCTGATGTTAATGTGCCTTATAGTATTCTCGCGACACTAAAAGACAGTAATGGCACCCCTATCGTAGGAGTGCCGATAGCGCTGACCATACCCACGGACGGGGATGCCGTTTATTCAAGGCCTGTCACGACTGACAGTTCAGGAAGTGCTGTTTTTACCGTTGAATTTAGTAAGGTCAGTAACCAAATTTTAAATTTCAGTGCCACAGCCAATGGAAAACCCTTAAACACAACCTTGTATTTATATTCCGCAGTCCCGATCCTGGGGAATTTCGTCTATCAATCGGTCAACCCCACTGAAGTGCACGCTGGAAATGCGATGAGCATCAAGGGGTTTGTGTTTGACCAATTCGGTAACCCGATGCCGCCAGGGACAGCGGTTAGTGTTTCCTTGCCGGGCAGTAATGCAATTAATCAAATGGCATTTACGGACAGCAATGGCTTGTTTACAGCCTCGCTAACCCCCACAAAGGTGGGAAGTTTTTCGCTGAATTGTACCGTAAATGATGCTACCTTTATTTATGGAACCACTATTACTGTCCTTGCAGGGCCTCCGACAACAGGTACCATCACGGTTGGTTCGCCTTCAATTCAAACGGGGACCAAAAATACGGTTAACATTCATCTCGCGGATAATTGGGGCAATAACGTTCCTGGCGCGACAGTGACGTTAGGAACGGATGCTGATATTACGGTGACGCAGCCACTTCCAACAGACGAGAACGGAAATACTTCGTTTTCTGAAGGGCCATTTCCGACGCTTGGGATCTATCATTTTTACACAACATCACCGGTTAACTTAACCAGCAATACGTTTGTTGTCTATGATGTGAAGTATATTACAGCAACTGGGCCGAATTATTCAACATCAGGAGCCGTACCTTCGACCTACAATTATAATAGTGGCGGGTATGTGGGAACCTTGAATAGAACGTCCATAGGCAGTTATCTTGCTGGCGGCAGCTATACACCTCCTGACAGCAAAACGGTATCAACATCTCAGTCGCTCACCTGTTATATTTATTGGGTATATTCGGGAGGATGGCAAAGTACAGGCCAATCAGTTTCTCCATCAAATTACACAAATCCAGTTTATTATAATAGTGGAGGTTATAGTGGTACGTTAACATTCACAGGAGCTATTGGAGGCTCAGTTACTCCATCATTACCATCGACGGGTTCTGATGGTGATACTTTTACCCAATCTCAACCAGGGACAGCTTATTATAGTGGCACAGTTACAAAACCTGCTGTAGACACAAGATATTACTATTACTATGGCAATTATTCGGGTTACGTAACGAAGATGCCCTAATATTAAAATGCAATACGAGGACCAACGGCTATGGGGTTTTTCGTAAATTAATTCATGATCCAGGCCTAAGTGCCAGTGGCAGAGTATTACTTTGTGGTACAGATAATTTATAATGTAAAAATAGAAGGATAGGAACCAATTTTGGATTTCCCACCCTTCTATTTTTATTGATCATTAATCAATAGACCTCTGTTATTTGACTACTTGTTTATCGTTTAGTGGATGCTAAATTATCACTACTATGCCGCGAGCCTCTAAAAAATGCTCACACCGATAATCAAGATCACGATTATTGCTAAAGCTCCAAAAACAGATTACTTTCCACATCTTGTTATAATTAAGTTACACTTTCAAATCCAGATTATCCGAATGTTTTGTCAAGCCCTTTTAGGATTCTTAAATCTTAAAAGAGCTTGCTTTTCATACTTTAGTTTCCAATTGAGATACCATACTTTAACGGTATTACGATGGCATCTTCGTTACATAACCAGAATAATTACCGTAATAGTTATAGACTCTCGTATCTATAGCTGGACGATAGACTGTACCAGAATAGTACGCAACCCAACTCCAGTAAGTAATATTATTAGTCGTTACTGGTAGGCCAATCGGGCTGAAGCTAGTCATAGATAATGTACCTGAGTAACCGCCACTACTATAATAAGTACTACCTGGCGGATCTCCACTTTCAACGCCATTTTCTTTAGTCGCAGTGCCACTTAGACTGGATGACACGGTTTTACTGTCAGGAGGCGAATAGCTCCCACTTACAACAACGCTGCCAATCGACGTTCTGTTCAATGTTCCTACATACCCGCCACTATTATAACTATAGGTCGAGGGAACGGCTCCTGATGTTGAGTAATTCGGCCCCATTGCTGTAACATACTTCGTATCATACACAACAAACGTATCGCTGGATAAACTAACCGGTGATGTTGTGTAAAAATGATAGATTCCGAGTGTCGGAAATGGCCCTTCAGAAGCTGAGGTATCCCCATTTTCGTCCGTCGGAAGTGGCTGTGTTACGGTAATGCCCGCATCGGTTCCCAGAGTCACCGTCGCGCCAGGTACGTTATTTCCCCAATTGTCTGCAAGATGTATATTGACTATATCTTTAGTACCCGTCTGGATTGAGGGCGAATCAACGGTTATAGTGCCTGCTGCCGGAGGCCCTGCGAGGACAGTAATACTGGTTCCATAAATAAAGGTAGCATCATTTACAGTACAATCCAGCGAAAAACTTCCTGTTTTTGTCGGTGTTAGAGAGGCTGTAACCGATCCATCGCTATCCGTAAACACTGTTTGATTCGTTGCGTTACTGCCTGGCAGGGAAACTCTGACTGCCGTACCCGGCGGCATCGGGTTACCAAATTGGTCAAAGACAAACCCCTTGACGCTCATTGTGCTTCCAGCTCGTACCTCGGTAGTAACCGTTTGATAGACGAAATCCCCCAGGATTGGAACTGCAGAATACAAATACAACGTCGAATTCAACGTTTTCCCATTCGCTAGGGCACTAAAATTTAATTGTTGGTTACTAACCTTACTAAATTCGATAGTAAAAATAGCACTTCCGGAACTATCCGTTGTAACAGGCGTAGAATAAACAGCATTCTCGTCCGTTGGTATGCTAAGCGATACCGGCACTCCTGCAATAGGTGTGCCATTACTGTCTTTTAGGGTAGCGAGAATACTATAAGGCACATTGACATCAGCAATGGCCGTATTCGTCAGAGGTGTTACTGTTAATGTTGGTGGAGTGGGTGTAATAGTTAATGTGTCGTCTAGAATGACAGACCATGATCCAATCGTTATTGTGATTAGGTAGGGTCCACCAATATTAATAGGCTTAATTGACGTCGAAAAGTAACCCAAATTATCCGTTTGTACCGGAGTAGAGTCAGGTCCAAACCCTCCAGAAACGGTCACTGTAGCCCCATTTATAGGGTTCGCATACGAATCGAAATGTGAAGCTAGCGAGATAAAATAGTTACTTAGCTCTTTAGTTTTCCTCACCAGATGCTGTGTGTTTGACTATCCCTAATTACCCATCGAAGGAATACTGGATATATTAAACGGCATGGTCCCTACTGTTCCAGTATTACTTATATAGTAACAATTTAGGTCCCAATCTATTGCAAGGGCACCATCATTCACAGCGACGATACTTGCATTTCCGAAATATCCAGTCGGACTCGCGACATATACTTTTCGAGTGCCTGAAAAGTCATAACTTGTAATGTATCTAGTTGGTGTACCGTCACTCCTGTAATCCATAATCCAAACTCTATCTTGTCCCAAACTTATAGAAGATGGTTGGTATCCGTAACTCCCGGGACTGAAAGTCTTTAAAGGATTCCCTTGGGTATCCGTTAACAAATAACTTTCATAGTAAGTTGGAGCATAATATGACCATACAATATAATCATTGTTTATTGCTACCAGTGGATTTTTATACGTTTTACCTTCAAATGTAGGGGGCGCTAATTGCCGTATCAAACTATTTGTTGACAAACTATAAACTTCAAGCATGTTGTCTGTTGTATCCCAGACCCATATACCTTCATCATTAGTACCCATGTACATACAATTTGCAGGGATCTTAAACTGGGAATATTCATTAAAGTTACCTAATCCTGTAGAAGCTGTTCCTGTAACGCCAAAAATACTTTTACCCCTTACAATATTTTCGCCAACGAGATTAGGGTCCCCAAGAACTTTTCCTGTATTGGACGTACCATCATAATCTCCTTTAGGGATTGCTTGGTCTACTGTGCTAGGGGTGATGATGACTCCATTTTTAGGATTAACAGTTTGGTAAACGGTGAAATTAGCCCCAATAATAGTTATCCCACTTATCTCTGCTGAGTATTTATAGGTTCCGGTGTTAATAAACGGACCTTCAACAACACTATTGATCCCGTTTGTGTTCGTGGGACCGGCTGGTTGCATAACCGTTGGAAGGCCTGTTCCTGAACCAGTTAACGATATCCCACTCACTCCGGGAATTGGATTCCCATAAGCATCCATAACTTGGACATTAACCGTTACGTTGTCTCCGTTAAAGAAGGGCTCAGTAGTATAAGAAATACTTCCGCCCGAAATAACTCCCGGATTAACCGTTATGCTTGTCGGATAGGCTTGAATGTTACTGCCGTATTGTGCAATTACCGTTTTGGTTCCTACAACTGTAGGTGTGAGAGTACCACTAAAATGTCCCATCATGTCGGTATAGACCGTCTGATTTACAGCTCCTCCCTCTTTGAGAGAAAGCGTGATGGGTTTTCCACTTCCCACTGGATTTCCTAAATAATCAAGTCCCGTACCGGAGATATTAATTGTTCCTCCTGCCTGCAGTGTCGTTGGACTAACACTCGACCAAACAATTTGAGCAATGTTTCCCGAGTTTACAGAAATGTTTAGAGAAGCCTGTAAATCTTGATACATCGCAGTTATACTCTGGTTACCTTGTCGATCAAAGTCGACTTGAATAGCAGCCTGTCCAGAAACGAAAGTTCCAGAGGTCTGATTTAAACTACCTGTTCCACTTCCATTCGGTGAAGATGGAGTAAGGTTTGTGAGCGTAGCTGTCGGATCGGTTGAGCTTTGAAAGCTTACGCTTTGCCCGTTCATGGGTTGCCCGTATTGATCGAGAAGACATGCAATTACGCTAAACGGGGAACCTGGAATTGCTGAATTAACTCCATCAATTGCTTGTAAAGTCAGTTGGTTCGTCGAATATTCAGTAACATCAATTGATGGGCCAATAAAGCTCGTCCCATTAACCATAAAAGTTAAAGGAAAAGGGCCACCAAAGTTTGTTGGCTTAATCGGAATAGCGAAGTAACCATTTGTATCTGAAACGCTGGATGCATTAGTTCCGTACCCTCCAGAAACCGTCATTGTAGCCCCAAAAACGGGATTCGCATACGAATCGGAATAAGTACTAAAATAACCCTTTTTACAACCTTGTGGGAGCGATCATCTATTTATTTTGTGAAAAAAATAGTGCAATTTAAATAACGTAATCTGTGATAATATCACAAAAACAAATATAAATTAACGGTCAATGATACAATTCCCCCGAATTTAATTGGGAGGATTGTACGTGAAATGATTAAAATTCATTTATCTCGTCTTTTAGGGGAGAGAAGGTGGACTCAAGCTGATTTAGCTAGAAAAACTGGAATTCGTCCGAGCACGATCGGAGACTATTACCATGAATTGGCGGAACGGATTAACCTCGATCATTTAGACCTTATCTGTGAAACCCTCAATTGTGATGTATCAGATATTTTAGAATACATTCCATCACGCCATAAGGGAAGAAAATAACTTATACATTAGATTCAAAGGGGTATTACAGTGGACCAATTAAATGATCTAGGAACTTTCGCTACCTGGATGGATGAGTATCAAGGGTATAATCTTAAAACGTCCAAGATGTATTTACGTATGATAAAGCAATTTATTAAATGGATTGGAGAACGAGAAATTGAATTTGACGGCCCGTGGATTATAACAGCGGGCATAGTCCGAGATTATAGAAACTATTTAGCCATTATATCTAGAAAAAAACCTCCAACCATTAATAAATCCTTACAGGTGATCCGAATTTACTGCAGATGGGCCAAAGAAGAAGGTCTTATTGAGGTTAACCCGGCTTCAAGAGTGCAGTACATTGAAGAACCGTTATTGGCACCGAAAAGCTTAAGTGAAAATTATGTTGATGTATTGAGGTCTATTTTAAAAACTAAAAAAATTAGGACACGTGCCTTAATTGAAGTCGGCCTCAGTGCTGGTTTACGGGTATCCGAAGTAATAAATCTTAAGATTTCAGATCTACTACTTAGAAAAAGGGGTGGAGAAATTTACGTTCGGGTAGGGAAGGGCATGAAATTTAGGACAGTACCAATTGCTCCCGATTTAGTGCTGACTCTTAAGGAATATCTTTCTGGACGAAGAGATACCAATGAGTATCTTTTTGTCACTCAGCGTCATCAACAGAAAATGTCGACACGCGCAGTGCAAAAGATTGTGGAAAAACTACGTGAAGAGACTGGTTTCCATTTCACATACCACACTCTGCGACACACGTATTGTTCAGATTTGTTAAATAGCGGAATGAAACTGACGGATGTTGCTCTTGTTGCGGGGCATCTTAAGAAAAACGGGATGCCGAACATCATGACCACTGCACGTTACGTAATGTCTCGTCCTGATGAACTCGCGAAAGCTGTTCGTAAAATGGCCAGATGGCGAAATAAACGAACGATGTCTGATTGGGATTAATTAAACTAATATGATCTATCGAAAAAAAAAATTAACCGCCTATCTATTAGTTCTTAAATAGATAGGCGGTTTTTATTGTTTGAGTATGTAAGAAAACAAAGCATTTGTGGGAAATTCCCTTAGAAATACCAGAACGAATAATAAATCAGAGAGGAGACGTTTATGAAAAAGATATCACGTACTAGAGGCATTATCATTTCCTTGGTCGGCGCTGTTTTCATCACCTTTTTCATAATCAGAGGGGTTTTGGCGGTTGGAGGGCCGCGCGTATCTATGGTCATGGTGACTGGAACCGTCAAAGCCGGTTATTCCATTCCTGAATCAGCCCTTACAACCGAAACAATGCCCTCCAAATTTGCGGTTAATGCGGTCACAGATAAACAGGCAGCCGTAGGAAAACGGGCCGCCATCGAATTAACACCAGGCCATCCACTTCTTAAAACAGACATTTCCGATAAGCCAATGCAGAACGGTTTGTACATGGGGGAAGTTGGGGTTCGAATCCCGGTGGATCTCGTGAGTTCCGGAGGAGCTATGGCTGAGGATTATGTCGATGCCCTGGTATCCACCGGTAAACAAACGGCTGGACAATCCGGACCCTTATCGACGCTTTTACGTCACAAAAGGGTGGTGGCGGTTTACAATGCCGGCGGGCAAAAAATCGAGTCTACCTCGACAGCCAATATGGCCGGAGGCCTTTCTATGACTCCCTCCGGAGTTTATACGCCAGCTTCTGTGGAAATTGCCGTTAACTCTACTCAAGAGCGTGATGAGCTGCTTAGTGCAGGAAAGGTTGTTCTTAGCTTGTCGCCTTGGGATGAAGGAAATACCCCGACGGTCGGGACTAATCCTCCAACATCCACAGAGCAGACTGCTCCAAGTTCAAACACTCCACCTGTGCCCAACGGCACCAATTCCGATGCTAAAGAGCCCCAATAAACTGAAAAGGAGTAAAGAAGATGATTAGACTTTTAACAAAAAAATCTCTTATGTTGATCCTTATCGCTGTAGTTCTAACGGTAGTCGCAATTTTCGGTTTCAGACTTGCAGGGGTAACCTTAACCGGTAACCCCATGAAGAAAGCAGTGGAAATTCCCATTAAACCGGACTACAGCTTGATCCCGGTCTACACCCTTGACGGGCGAAGTGTTTATCTCAATGCTGCGGCAACCCCCCTGGAGTTTTTCTCGGTGAATTGTCCACATTGTCAGGAAGACTTGCCGCAAATCCAACAGATGGTGAGCGATCTAAAAGCACAGAAACCCTTAATTTATGTGTCTACTTTCCTAACCACGTCCGATCTTCCCGAGGCAATTAAAGAAACCAAGGAGTTTGTAGCAAAGTATAAAATAAACGGCACGGTCGTCATTCAGGCGGGTGCTCCCAATGCTTATGTCAAAACGGTGCCTTCACTGGTCACCCTGAAACTCGGTTCGCCAGCCACTCCGGAGATCAAGGAAGGCATGCTCACCAAGGAAAACCTGAAGTCTGTTTTGACCATAGCACCAGCCGGTGTTTCGAAACAGGAAAAGGGGACAACAACCCATGATATCAAAAAACAATGACCGTGAACGCGGTTCGATCTCCCAGTCGGTGCTACAGGTGTTTCTTCTTGCGCTAGTCTTGGCCACAGGGTTTGTCTGGATTTCTTTTAAACTTATGGCGGTTCAGAGGGCTAATGTGGAGGCCTGGATGCAGTCTCTGCTCAAGGATTCAATCCAGACAGCTGTGTCCATCCCGATTCCCCAGGGCCTTGACCTAGATGATTCGTCCTTGGAATCTACAGTTCTTCAATTATACGCACAGAAGCTTCAAGTTCCACCGGGAAATTTAGCGGTTCAGGCTTTTACTGTCTATAGTGATGAGGATACCGGTTCTCCGGCTCCGCCCGGCGTTAAAGGCACAATTCCAGGGCGCAGTGTCTATGTCAGCCTCCAGGTCACTTGGGCCATGCCGGAGATCATGGGAGCCAGCCATACCGGAACCTATCCGGTGTGTGATCTCGTCGCCCTGCCAACTTACTTTGCCCCGGGACAACAGTGGAATTAATAGATAGGCATACAAGAAGGGAGGGGTTTTTTTGTCAAATTTTTGGAAAGTGAAATGCAAGCATGGTGCTTGGCGCGGCACCATCTATATTCTCGCGCCCTCCGAATGGGAAGCCGGCAAGCAAACAGAAATCGCGCTCGACCAGCTTGGACTCCTGGCAGAGGTTACCAGCGTGAGTCAACTCCCGAGAATCAGTGCTAAACCGATTCAAGCAATGTCAACCTGCGGAGAAGGTCGATGTTTGCTTTGCAACCTACCGGCTGGGGATGCACCGATTAGCCGCAGGACAGTAATCAGTCCGAAGACGACGGTCCCATTTTTTGGGACAGTTCGAATTCTGGGCGAAGTTCGCACAAAGGTTTGTCCTCATTGCGGCAAGCCAGACCAATGGCAGATTAATTTTGGGTATATTCCGGAGAACTGGTTTGAAAACCAAGCCCAAGTCATCCCTTTTGTGGGAAACAGGCTTAAAGAAGATAAGGAGGTGAAGGTTCCATGATGGGTTCTACTCATGCCGCTGCCGGTATGCTCGCAGCTGAGATTGTTTTAAGCGTCTCCCACGCCCCGCCCATCTATTGGCCGGTCGGAATCGCGTTCGGGGCTGCTTCAGCCATTCTGCCGGATATTGATCATCCCAGTTCGTTTTTGAATCAACGACTGCCCTTGGGAAGCAGTGCAGGCATGGCGCTTGATCATCGCCACTTTACGCATTCTATTGCGGCAGCCTGGCTCTTTAGCCTGTACCTGCACTGGCTTTGGCCCATGGTGCCCAGCATTTTATTGACTTGCGCTGTCGCCGGTTATCTAAGTCATCCAGTTTTGATGGACATTCTTAATCCGGAAGGGGCTCAACTTCTCTGGCCACTCCCCTGGATGATCAGCCTGGCACGAATTCTTCCCTATCCCTTAACGTTTTCCACGGAAGATTGGATGGAACGGGTGGTTTTAAAAAATGCGCTTTGGGTGTTAGTCATTATCACCGTGGTGCAGCCCAAACTTATCTAATTCGAACCGAATATTTTTTTTGGAGGGATTGTCTTGTCAATCTTAAAACGTCTTCGCTATAAAATTAAATGGAGCGTTCCTGTCATACCTTTAATGCTTTTAGCCAATACGACTCGCGTCCTGGCAGACGGAGGCGGAGCACTTCCTTCAACCAATCCATTTCAAGTCAAATGGGATTCCGTGATGAATGGCGGCGTTGTTTTGAGCCTGCTTCCTTTGTTTAATTACGGGTTAGGTCTTTACGGGTGTTGGATTTTGTTTCATGGGATCCGTCATCTCTTGGGCAAATCGAAAAAACTCATGGAAGGGCAGGTTTCGTACAAAGAGTTTATTCCGGTGGTTGCTGGATTCTGTATGGTCCTTTTGGTTCTTTCCGGGGCCTGGTACCACTTACTTGTCTCTGTATTAGTTCCTCTTAACCAAGCATTTACCTCGACTCCTCAATAAATAACGGCGGGTGATAGCCCTATGAAACGAATCAGCGTCCTAATCCTAACCTTGCTCCTTCTTATTAATGGTTTCGGCGGTCCGGTCTGGGCCGCCGAAACAATACCCAGCGGGGCAAGCTCAACTACGAGCAGCTCTTCAGGCGGAACTTCCTTCGGTGATATTCCGATCCTGGGACAAATCTATAACGGAGTCAACGATGTTAAATCCTCCGTGTCGTCCGTGGTCGATTTCTTTCAGAACTTCGATCCCGGGAAGATCATCAACGATTGGATGAAACAAACTCTCAGCGATTTTTTGAGACCCATTGTCTCTTGGGCAGAACAAAATGCTGCTGAGTATCCCTATGTGAACAAGGATGATCCTTCCTTTACCTGGTGGGAAATTCTCGTGGTCTTGGCCCTGGCTTTCATGCTTTATGCTACGATGCGAATGGCCGGACAGGTCATGGCTGGGAAACGAACGGCAGGAGACATCCTTATTTCCTTTGGGCTCATCCTCTGGGTGTTCCTTTCGATCTGGGCCACTAACCTGATGGTCTATGCCCGCAATCACGTCACGTATATCTTGTTAGATTGGATGGTGGGCCAGCACTGGTTATCCCCGGATGCCTTACAGTCAACGGCTCAGTTTATCGTGCCGGATCTCTCCAAAGCGATCATGGCCAACCAGGATGCCGTTTCGGCCATTTTAGCCTTTATACTTGGAGGATTGATCATCCTAGTCTTTGAATTCGTCCAAGGCCTGGTCTATGGGATCTGGCTGCTTTTAGTGATTGGGTCTCCGTTCTTTACGATGATGACTGCCTTAGCTTCGGATTTCACGCCGTTTATGAGCTATATCAGCGGTTTGGTCCGGACGCTTATCGCCTCCATCGTCATTACCGTGAGCTGGGGACTGCAGGGATATATTTATCAGAGCCAGACAGATACCGTTCTACAGGTCATTTTACAGGCCCTCGTCGTGATCGTTTCTGTCATTGTATTATGGACATTTTGGTGGAAGTTTATTGAAACGGAAATTCTGGGAATGCTCTCACGCCCTGTGCAAACGGTCAAGGGCCAGGTCACGTCGAGCGCTGGTTCTAAACTGCAAACCGCCGGCAAGGCTGCCAGTATTTTAGGGGCCGTGACCGGCAGCAGTAAAGTGGCCACTGCAGGCCATAAAATGCAAACTGCCGGCGACGTGATTTCGGATCAGGGAGAAGCAATTAAACTTCAAGCCAGCCGTTCTCCGACACGCCATAATGACGTTTTATCCAGAATGGTTGAAAAGAACTTCCGTCAGGAAAGAGCGACAGCAGATGAACTCTCTGCCACAAATCCCACTCCCAATAACGGCTTTAAAACAACCTTCAGAGGACCGTTTACCAAACCGCCGGCTATGAAGGATACGGATAGCCATCATCGTTTAGGCGATGCTATCGACGCTTACTTGGATAAAACCGAGCAGCGAATCATTCCGGAAGCTGTTCATAACTATTTCAAAACGATATCGACGCCGGGCGGCGGTACTTTCTTCCAATATGATGGGCCTCTCAAGGATGAAATAGCCCAACAATTAGAAGAACAAGGCGTGAAGCTTCATACGATCGATGACCAGTGGGCTGTCGATCTTCCAAACGAGAAGATTGCTAAGTATGTCGCTGCTCAAACCCTTAAAGGCCGTCCATGTTACTGGGTTCATAACGAAAAAGATGACGATACCGGCGAAGTAAAGGATAATTTCATAACGGTTGATGATTATGGAATCACTCGCGTTTCCATCAAAGCCCCCGAAAACGGTATTGATATGGGGCCTTGGCAGCAGGAGAAGGAAAAAAAGAAAAAATCGGAGGACGACGGAAAGTCCGATGAGGCTTTAAAAGGAAAGGAGTAAGGGATCATGCAGTTTCAGGATGATATTCGTCAGGATATCAAGACGTTTTGGGGAATTTCCATCGAAAAAATGCTGAAGGTTCTCGTTCCTCTGGGCCTCATCCTGGCCGGTTATATTTTATGGTTCCCGTTTCCTGATATCATTTGGCGGATGGGCATTGCGATCGGTATCTTCCTCATTATCGCCGGCTGTATGGCCCTGGATCTCCCCCGATATGTTGGGATCTTTAAACGCTATCGCAAACGCTTAAAGGTTTTATCGGATAAACCAGGGTCCAAAAGTTCTGAGCAGAACGCAACCTGCCTTCAGGATCTTATTCGGGCCGAAATGCTCCATTATCGGGAGGACAAGGTTCTGGTTGAATGGGATAACGGCTGGGTTTCCGTACTTTGCTATGTGCAGGCGGAACCGATCGATTTTGAGTCTTCCAAAACGGTTGCTTTGACGCAGAAAGGATTAAAGGATGCCTTGGCGGTGGCTTCGGCAAACCATTTACAGCTGCGCTGGATTGATGATGCCGACCTTGAGTATGAAGAAGCCTTTTGGAAGGAACGGCGAGAACAGGCCCTTGCGGCGATTCTGCCGGGTGGGAGAGACTTGACGCTCGATCGTATGACGGCCTCTGAAAATGTTTCAAAATCGATGGCCGTTGCCAACCGGTTGTTTCTCCGCATCGATGGCAGTCTAGCCCATCTTATGAGGGATGAAACCGGCGATACGGATTTAGAACGCAAAGAACTTGCTCTCGCCAGTTTTTCGTATACGGTCAACAGCTTTATTGAGGTCCTGCAACGAGCAAAACTCAACCTCTCTCCGATGGGGGAAGAGGATTTGCTTTGGGTTATTCATAGGGATATCGCACCCTGGACTCGAAGCAAGCTCACATTACCCCTGGGATTTACGGACGAACCAATGGATGACGACGTTATCGATGGAGGCAGTGAAGAAGGAGAAGAGGAATCGAGTAATCTTTCCGAAGTCTATGAAGAAAAACGTATCGATTTTGAAATTCCAGCGATTGAAGAGGTTTCAGAGGAACCCGATATTTTGCCCGAACCTAAACTAAATCTCTTGATGCTGGAAAAGCCTCAAGCGTCCCCTGCCGTGCGAACGATTCCTAAAGAAGTCCTCCCGCCATTTCAAGGAACGAGAGCGCCGTCTTCTATAAATCCCTTCAAGAAAACGCCAAACCCTTTTGCCAAGATCCCACAAGAACATAGTTTAAGTGCCCTAAAGCAGAAAGTAGTTCCCTTAGTGAAGCCCATACGATTTCCGGAGAATGTTGTACTCGTTCTTGGAACAAAGCGTTATGTTGGAGTTACCACGGTTGCCGTGAATCTTGCGCCACCCGACGGATTGCTGGTTAATTTAGGGCGCGGAGAGCAGCCGGCAGAGTGGCCGGATCTCTTCGCCGTTACAGACGTTTCCGGAGAACAAAGAGTTTCAGACATTGCCAAACTGGCAGAAAGCTTCGACCATGTGACCGTCGACCTTGGCCTGGTGACGAGCGAATGTACTGATTTACTGAACGCCTCACAAAAAATTATCTATGTCATAGATAATCAGCCAGGGAGTTTAGGATCCTCACTTGAGCAAATAGAAACGCTCCCCGTCGAAAAGATGGCCTTGGCGATTACCAAGGCCATGCCTTCAGGTTTATCTCCGGGACTGTTAAGCGCCCAACTGGGCATGCCGATCGGCATCATGATCCCCTTCGATAAAAGTTATGACGACCAGTTTGGCCTAACACTCCCTCGGAAACCCTGGGAAATCCTTCGTCAGCTAATCATGAAACGTGAGGTGGCTTCCTTATGAGTTGGGACTTTACCAAACTTGCCCAAAAGATTCCTCTGCCGAAAGAACTTCAAGAACATCTCTTTCGCTTCCTTCCCATCCCAGTGAATCCCTACGTTTCTGTAAAAGACGAGTTTGATGCTCAGGTTTTACGGGATGCAGCAGGCCTAGCCCAAGAATCCGATGAATCCTTGTCGACGATGTACCTTAGGCTGGGCAAAGGCCATAAAACGGTCTACACCTCGACCTTGTTAATCAAGCGTTTTCCTCAAAACTTAAACTTCGGTCATTTCAGAAATCTTGCTTTTGGAAATCGAGACTCGGGAGGCGTTCCTTCCATCCATTCCGTTCGCTATACCGTGGAAATACACCCTATCGTTAAAAGCCTTGCCAGTAAAGCCAATGAACATAAGTTAAACCGGCTGCGTCATGACATTGAGGAGGCGACGAACCGTCATCAGATTCCCGATTCCGAGCTTGTCAAAGCCTATGAATCTCTAAAGAGGATCATTAAAGAGGTTGAGTATACGGATAACCTGCCCTTTGAACTCTGGGTCTACATCACAGCCTGGGCTCCTACGGTTCAGGCCCTCAGGAAAACGATCAAAGAAATTAAGGACCAGTTAGCCGAAGATAAAACGAAAGTTAATTCCCTTTCTTTCGAACAGCTGCAGGGATTTCAGGCCGGACTTTCCTTGGGACTCACGCCGGACGAACTCTACAAGGAATATCCCGGACGGTTTGTCACCAGCGATCCCTTGACGTGTCTGACACCCTATGTTAACGGCAGTATTTCCGATGGTACGGGCATTAGTTTTGGGAACAGCACGCGAAATTACGGCCATATCTTCCTAAATCTATTAAAAGGACAAGGTGGTAAGAATATTGCCGTCCTGGGAACCACCGGCAGCGGTAAATCAGCAGCCCAAAAGGCCTTGGGCCAGAGTCTTATGGAGCATGGCTTTCGAGTCATCTACTTAGATTTCAACGGGGAATTCTATGATTGGTGTATGCATAACGGCGGTGCTTACCTGGACCAGCGGACTCAAACTGGGGCCTATATTGAACCCATGATGATTTATCCTCAAGCCTCGGAACTTGACAGCAACCCTATCGATACCATGGTCGCCCGCGTCATGCGAACGATCTCCATTTTAGCAGATACTGAGGAGGAATATTTCTTAGTCCCCTGCGATCAGGCGATTGCCCAAGTCCTTTCCGAGAATAACATGGACCGGGAAAAGCCTGAAACCTGGTTTACGAAATCTCTTCGCATTACAGATTGGTACAAAGCCCTCTGTGACATCCACACTCCGGGGGCTCAAGACTTACGGACCCGTATTCAGCGCTATTTTGAAGGCGGGCAGAGCCATCTTTTCGGTAACCGTGAACCTCTGAAGTTGGATTCCCAGATGATTGTTGTCCGTCTGTCCAATCCCGAAGAAGCCGGGGAGGACACTCGGGCCAGTCATGTAAAGATGACCTTAGCCTTGGATACCATTTCGGAACAAATTAAACGCGATAAGCTTCTGGGCGAACGGTACACGGCGATATTTATGGATGAATTGCAGCGTTCGATTAATAACCCGGTGATCGAGAAGTTTCTAAACACCTGGGCGACGTCCATTCGACATCAAAACGGGATGGTCGTCACCGGCTCCAATAAGGTCTCTGTGTATTTGGGAGAAAAGGCCCCGGCCCAATCCATTTGGAGCAACAGCTATATAAAAATGATTTTTTGGATCGAAGATAATGAACTGGAGATTCTTAAGTCAAGTAAGGCGGTTCCAGAACCCGTGATCGAGGCCATTCAAAACAGCTACGGGCAGCACACCTTTATGCTGAAAGTGGCGGACCGGAACTGGGAACAAGCCCGATATGAACTTTCACCTTTAGAACTAAAACTCTATGCAACCCGAGGATTGAAGAAAGAGAAACCATCCGCAGTATAACCTTTGTGGGAATGATGAAAGGGGGAGATGAGTATTTCGATGCCTTTAAACGTCACTAACCTAATCCAAGCGTATTTCCAGATTCTTGAGGGGAAAATCCCTACGAATATCGCCTTGCAGCCGATTATGAATCTTACAAATTCTACAATTCTTGGTTATGAGGCCTTGGCACGCTGGTCTAGTTTCTCCCCCATGGAGATCATTTCGTTAGCCTATAACTATAAAGGTCTAGAACGGCTTGAATCGTTGATCGTTGAGGCGATTCTCCAGAGCCGGTGCCATATCCCTGGGCCCTTATTTATTAATGTTCACCCGTCGATCGCCAATCCTGATTTATGGAGCGTTTTTCGTGGGCGCAATGTGGTCTTGGAGATTACCGAGGTTGAGGCGATCTATTGGGAAGGCGTACTTCGTCTTCGGGACATGGGGTTTCCCTTAGCACTCGATGATTTGGGGACGGGATATGCCACCTTTGATACGCTCCTGCAGCTGCGTCCGGAGTACTTCAAATTAGATAAAGTCCTTACCCAATCTATCCATGTTAAAGCCCGAAATAGCCTCCTTACGGCCATGGTCGATCACGCTCGGCGATTAGGTTCTAAGGTTATTGCGGAGGGGATCGAAACCAAGGAACAATGGCACGCGGCTCAAGAAGCCGGATGCCACTTTGGGCAAGGGTTTTTCTTGGGTAAACCTCAGGTGTTTAAACGAAACAGGGCCATAATGAGGAACGATGAGCAAGAGGACAAGGAGGCAGCTTTAAATGGACAAGTGGTTTGACACATTCTTCGAAGAAAAGGACTTGCCTGTTAAAACGTTTGAGATAGAACATCATGGGACGATCCATCTCATTGACAGCGACTTTGTGATTAAACTAATAAAGACCTGTTCAGCGGAAGAGAAAAAAGCCATTAAAGAGATGCTTATTCGTATTGATTTTAGAAACGGTGATGTTAATGACTACTTGCATCATCTCGCTGTAGGCTATGTGAAGACACATTTTTAACTGTTACGTACGGTTACATTTTTGTTAGCAAGGGTATGGGCAGATGGTATAAGCCTTAAAACATTACCAAGTGAAGGATAACTTGAAACGAGACAATATCTCGATGCCAGAGGAGGTTAAGAGAAGCCATGCTAATAAAGGCTCAAGACTTAAAGGTGGGGGATCAACTAGCAGAGGACGATGGGTTCCTTTGGGATGTTACAGAGATTATTGACGAGACGAAAACTTCGATTACCGTGAGGCTCAACTCGGATTTTTCTAGTTTTAAAGACCATTGGAAGTCCGGACCAGGTAGTTTAAAGACCTTTGATAAACGTAGAAGCCTTCAAGGAATATCGGCCTAGTAGCATCCTGCCGTTAGCAGTTAATCGAAACAAGATAAGGAAGGGATTATATATGACCACTGAGGAACTCAATGCAAAGCTTCAAATTGTAAGCATGAAGGGGAAACGGTTTAAATGCCCAGGGGGGTACCGTGAGTTTGGCCGTGGTTTTGCTTTCTTTGTCCCAGGACTAGGGTATCTCGCATTTAAAGATTCCAAGGAAAGTCCCTATATTCCTCAAGGAGGAAGAAAAGCCTTGGAGAGTATTCTTGAGGCCGGCGGGATGCTTGATTACGAAACCATCATTTTCATACAAGAGATGAATTCTTAAAGAATTAGATCACTGGGCAAATCAGAAATAAGGGAGAGATGATGATGGAAGCAAAAGGGAATTGGGTTAAATGAGTTGTTTAGCTTATTTCCATCGGTTACTACATTTCCTCTTTGTCCTGCTTATTCTTGGTTTATCTATTACAGACTACTTCACCATGCGGCTGCCGGATAAATTTACGATTCCCTTACTGGGAATAGGGCTTCTCAATGCTTTTCTGGATGGCCCCCAAAACGGATTATTCAGTTTGTTGACGGCGTTGGGATTCGGCCTGGTATTTCGGCTTATTGCTAAAACCTTTCCTCAGGATATGGGTCTCGGAGATGCCACATTTGTTGCGGCTCTTGGCTCATTTTTTGGTTTTCCCTTAATCGTTCCTGTGATCATTTTAGCTAGCCTTGCTGGTCTACTGACGGGAACAAGTTTGCAGCGAATCCGTAAGGCTGGTTTGAAACAGCAGCTGCCTTTTGGCCCATACCTCAGTTTCGGCTCCATGATTGTGCTGGTATGGGGTAACAAGATCTTAAATGTTCTATGGCGTTTTTAGCACTGTAAACTTTACATTTCTGAAAATAAATATTGGAGAATTCCCTAAACCGGACAGAGTTGTCCGGTTTCGTTCATTTGTATGTAATTTCCTTGCTTTTTTATAGAAAATAAATTACAAATAGAGGAGACTTTTGAATGAGAAAAGTATTGACCATAGTACTAATTCTAATAACCGTTAGTTTAACGGGATGTTCAACTTCCTCAGGGTTTGTAGATGATCAACTAAAACCACTGTTACAAAACGGTGTGTATATTCATAGTTTTGATGCACTTGCGGATGAGGACGTAATATTTAGTCATCCCTCTGCTATCATATCGGTTTATCCTGTTGATGAAGAAAAACAACCGGTTCGTGAGTTAACCAGAATCAATGTAGGGAGAAACGCTACAGATGTTGCAACTTCCCATATAGGAGAGGGATATTCGATAAAGGTGTCGAAAATATTTGAGGACGAAACTGTGAAAGAACCAAAATTGGTACTAGACTCTTCAAACGAAATTAAACTAGATTTCATGGATAGACTTTTCTGCCCCTCTAATCAGGCAGGAAAAAGAAATGCTGTAGAATGCTATTCTGTGAAGTTGTATATGCCAAAGAATTACAGTATACCCGACAAATTTAAAAAAATATTTGTTGCAAGCAATCCGTACTAGTGAAGAATATGGATGAGTTTAATCTTTTTTCAAGAAGGTAAGTTTATGGGTCCAAGGATCGGGCAGGAGTTGTCTGATCTTTTTTTGTGGGTAATTTCCTTACAACCTGTAAGGGGGAAAGCGTATGGTTTCAAAGTTAAAGTGGTTTATTATTCCTGGTGTTATCACTGCACTCTTGCTCCTGTCTATTGCCTTCATCCCTGTTTTTGCCCTTGCGGGAAACGGGCCGGATCGCTTTTATAACAATCAAGACAGTGGATCCAGTGACGGTGGAAGTGGCATTCCCAGCGGCGGCGCAATCCCTCCGGCAGACCTGCAATTTCACGAAGTTAATCCTGACGACCTGCGAAATTTTCTAAGCAGCCAGGGAAGCTATTTGACACGGGATGTGGACTCATTTATTACCAATGGCCGTACGTTCAACGTTAATCCCTTGCTCCTGGTCGCTATCACGGGTCAAGAACAATCCTTTGATCCGGCACGTAACAGCGATGCCGCCCAGGTCGAAAGAAACCCGTTCAATGTTTACGGGAGTTGGATGGCTTATTCCCCCGGTTTTAATAAGGCTTGTGAGGTGGCAGCCAGGACCGTGGCCACCAAATTGAGCTACCCTATCCCTTCCGGCGAGGATCCCATCCAGTGGATTAACGATCCTAAGAATCCCTCAGGATCCTATGCTGAAGATCTCCGGTGGTGGAAAGGGGTCAAGTTCTGGTTTCAAACTCTGTCCTCAAGACCAAATAGTTATTTGGTTCCTTTAACGGGAACAACAGGAGGTAAGGCTCAATGAGTAAAAAGTGGTTGATATTCGGTGCCTCAGTTCTCATGATCCTTCTCATCGCGTGGGGTTGGCATGATATCAGGACCAAAAAGGAGGCAAAACCAGTCCCAGTAACCAAGCAAGAAACTTCAAAGCCACAGCCCATGACTCAAACTTCAAAACAAACTTCGTCAGAGTTTACGCCGGAGACGTTTTCCCAGCTGCAAACGACGGATCAAGAGACGATAAGCGATCTCGTTCAACAGGTTCGAAAGCTCGGCGATCCCCAAGCGACCCCTGAAGCATGCAGTTTATTGACGATTGGGGATGCCCATTATGCCCTGACCTCCTTCTGGGATCCCACTTATTACCGCGACCCCAGTATTTGGAAGGCCACGGAACAAAACAACCTTTGGTCTCCCGAACTCAAGCAGGATCTCTCCAAGCCGGGAGCCTGGATGATCGCGTTACTGACGAAAGATCCTAAAAGTTCCTTTCCGGATGTTGCTTTACGCTGGGCAGCTCCTCCCGGTATGATGGCTCCGCCCGCCGTCTCTCAAACAGAACCCATCGCACAGGCCTGTAATGCCGGCTGGAATGAGATGCTAAAACAAAAGTATGCCTTCTTTTCCTTTGTCAAGGTCACGGCAGCCCAAAATACCCTGCAGCTTCATTTTACGGTGGTTAAGACGAATACACCCCAAAACATGAGGGTGACAGTACCCATTAAGGGCTCACTGAGCAAGTGGTCCTTAGGAACGATCACGATTCAAGACGAATAAAGGGGAGGTTGAAATCATTGCCGATCCTGGTGGTACTCGGAATAGGTCTCGTTCTGCTTTCTCAAAAACATGAGATTCGAAGGCTGTGGAATTTCTTAGTAATCTTGTTAATCTGGCTTAATCTGGGGGCTTTGGTGTGGCGATTAGTGCCTCAATCGCACCTTCTTATCGCCTATTGGAGTAAACTCAACTTCCCTGCTGCGCCCATCCTTCATCCCCTCATAGTGTTCGGGCAAAATTTAGTGGTCAATGTCTATAAAGTGCTCGCTGGCATGGAGGTGTGATCGTTGCAAACGTATAGTTTTAGTCAAGTTGTAGGATTAAGTATTTTGGTTCTGGTTGTCCTGGATTTTTTAAGAAATCAGGCGAGAAACGGGGTTATCCATGTCTCGGATTTTCCGGTTTATGTATTTGTTCTCTTGGGACGGATCCTTGATACCCTCGTTGCTGTGATCTTTGGCCTTTTCACCAAGAACTGGGGACAGATTTCTCCCCTTAAAAGATCCTGGACTCAAGCGATAAGTATAGTTCCTGTTACAAGGAATGACTCCGACAGAACGATGGAAAAGGAATGGCTGACTTGGGGCCGGCAGAAGCGCCCGATTTTGACGCACACGCTAGAACGTTCCGGTGCTCATATCTTTGTTGAACGCAGTAAATTGCCAGGGCAAAAACCATTTCATGTATCCAAAGACAGCGCCACGACCCCTGCCCCTAAAGTGAAAACCCTGGACTTTCAGGTGGGCTATTCTGCCGAACACCAGGAAGTGCACTTTATCCCTCAGTATTATTACGGGGTGGATCCCTCTCTGCGTTCTTCTATGCGCCAGCGGATCGATGATGGGACCATCGCTGTAGCCTTTGGGGTCGCCTCCAGAAACGTATCTTTTGTGGAAAGGGATGGCCAGGAAGCGATTGTCGTTAAGGTTGGGGCAACCACTGTCCCCCCATCCTCGCTCCTACCGCCGATCCCCAAGGCGGGAAAGGGCCAGGTGGTTCAGTCCCTCGCTCCGGAAGAGATGGATTTATCCCCCCTCTCTGAAAACCTTCCCCCGTTAACCATTTTTGACCAACCCAAGGCCAAAAAACAAGAATCGAGAGATACTGCAGAAATGGTCCTGCAAGCTTTCAGTCGCTTAAGTATCGGTGTCGATTCCAGTGGAGTCTCAAGGTTTCGCCATGTTAAAACGGTTATCGGCCCGGCGATTACCCAAGTGATCTTTCAAAGCGCCGGCTTAAAGATTTCATCGCTCACCAGAGAAGGTGAAAATATTGCTGCCGAACTTGGAATCCAAGGAAGTGTTCGAATCTCGGCAGTTCCCGGAATGCCCGGATGCTTTGGCGTCGAGGTGCCCAATGAGCAGCGTGGGATTGTAACACTTCTGGAAATGGTAGCCAGTCCTGAATTCAGAAAAAGTAAGAGTGCTCTCCCCTTATGTATTGGCGTCACGATTAACGGAAAACCTCTGATAGCTGATCTGGCTAAACTGCCCCATTTATTGGTAGCCGGGGCAACGAATCAAGGAAAAAGCGTTGGCTTGAATGCCATGATACTCTCCCTGGTACTTCGACACTTGCCTAGTGAGTTAAAGCTGATTATGGTCGATCCGAAAGCCGTCGAGTTAACCGTTTATGAGGATCTTCCTCATTTATTGGCCCCCATAGCCACAGAACCGAAAGACGCAATGCAATTATTGGATGGTATGGTCAACGAAATGGAGAGACGATATTCCCTCCTGCGATCAAAAAAAGCCCGGAATATTCGTGAATATAACGACAAGGTCTCTTCGCAGGGGCAGCTTCCTTATGTGGTAGGAATCATTGATGAATACGCTGATCTGATTATGGGAGCGAAGAGTACCGGCAAAGACTTGGAGACCGCCATTGCCAGGCTCGGGCAAAAGGCTCGGGCAGCCGGTTTACATTTGATTCTGGCGACCCAACGTCCGACAGCGGATATTGTCACCGGTTTAATTAAGGCAAACATGCCTGGGCGGTTAGCTTATAAAGTGGCGTCGACGGTCGATTCTCAAGTCATTCTCGACCGGCCGGGCGCTGAATCACTGACAGGCATGGGAGATCTTCTTCTGCTTGGCCCTACTGATCCGGAGCCAGTTCGCGCCCAAGGTCCTCTTGTTACTGATGAGGAAATAGAACGCCTGGTGGATTTTTGGCATATGAATTATGCTTCAGAGAAACCGAAGAATGAAACATTTACTCCTGAAAGAGTTAATGAAGACCCTAATGATCAACTTAAACCTATTAATCTGGATAAGCAGGAGCGAGAGAGCAGCAACCCAGCCTGTACGGATAAAGTCATGGACTTGCCTTCAGTTAACCAGGCACGAGACAAAGAAATTTTACCCAAGGGTCAAGAAAAAGAAATACCCAATATCCCAGAGGTCTGTATTGTTGAGGGAAGCCGAGGTCATATGGTAAACTTGGGTATTCCGTCGAAGCCGAAATCGCTTTCCATGACTAAGGATGCATGGGCCGTGCTTTATGGCTGTTCCGTGCGAATTATTGTTAAGGATCGGGCACCACGCCGGGAATACTTAAAGGCCCGTTTAAATATTAAGACGGATCTTGCTCAAAGTCTTATGCAGTTCATGGAGGCTGGGAAACTTATATCTCCTTATAAGGGACCCAATGCACCGCGTCAAATCTATGTGTCCTTGGAGCAAGTCGATAAAGTATTCCCTGAAGGCATCTTCTCAATGAATAAATATACAAGTTTAAGTTAAATGAGATAACCATAAATCCGGCTCATATAGGGTTAAGTTTTACGGGGACAATTAGATTTCTAATTGTCCCCGCGTGTTTAGCCTGTGCCAAGGGATTGAGGAATTTTTTTTAATTGTCCCCGAAAATAAGACCCCTAGGAAATTATATTTTAAGCAAGGAGAAGCTGCTGGGGGACAATTAAAAAAATTAAAATTGGTAAACCTTTTATTCGATGTATAAATTTTTCCGGACGTGAATATTTATGCAATTCGTTGAAGCTAACTATTCTAAAGTGTGCTGTTATGGAATTGCCTTATTTCGGAGAATTACCCATAAAGCTGTCATAACCTACAAAACGGCTTTTAATATTATTTGGACCCTTCGCAACTTTTGTTATGACAGTAATTTAAACTATATTCATTCTGCTCAGCTTACTTTTATTGGCACTTCTTTGTTCTGATGCTCGCACTTTTCGATACCTTAAGATGTTTGTCGATTAAGCTATTGAGTGAATGGAATAGTAGGAGAACTATTCAGTACGCTTACTTAGTGCCCTCACTTAGTACACTCACTCAGTACGCTCACTCAGTTTGTGGGTAATTTTCTTCTAGTTTATAGAAAGATGAAATGAGCACGGAGGTGTATAAGATGGCATTTGAAAAAAGCGTATTAATTGTTCTTAAAAATAAAGTAACTCCTGTTTCAGGTGAAATTCTTATGTTTTTTAAAGAGCACTACCCAACTCCTTTTTTAAAAACAACGGTTATTGCCAAAACCGGTTTATCACAATTTGTCGGAGGTGTTGCCTTTGAACGATTGGAATCAGCAGCTCTAATCGAGTGTGATAATACCACAAATGGACTCAATATGTTTCAGCTCTCTGAACATGGCTTAGCGATGCTAGATCTCGTTGAACGAGATGAAATTTAAAAGGGAGGAAAGATTATGGCCATTTACACTCGTCCGCCATTTATTCGTTCAAGTATACCAGAGAATCCACCCATGCCTTTTAAGATTGAACCAACAAAAAATGAATCCATTGAAGATGCGGAGGTAATTATTATGGAAAACGTTCAAAGTAATCAAGAAACTGTTTTTAATGAAGAATCCAAGCGTATCGAAGAAGCATTATTAATTCCTGAAGAAGTCACTTCCGATAGTATCGATAATCCTAATGAAAATGAGGAAGATTCGACAACTTGCGAGGAAACCATAGTCGAACCTTTAATCTCAGTGAATAATCTTGAACAAGAATCGTTTATTTTAAATTCGGCTGTTAGCATAAATTTTGGCATTCTAGGATTAGGACAAGCCGGTGGAAAAATAGCAGACTCCCTTGCTGCTTGTCGTTTGCCTGGTAAAAATCAATCCACTTACCAAGCGATCGCTGTAAATACGTGTCTGGCTGATCTGCACGCTCTAAAGAACATTCCTGAAAGTCAGCGTGTAGCTTTACCAGGTTTTAGACTTGGTGCTATGCGTCAACCGGAACTTGGATATGCTGCGATTAATCAACCTGGAGTTTTAGAAGACCTTGTTTCGAACAGAGTCGCTCGGGTTTTTGGCGAAGTTGATCAAGTTATTATCGCTGCCGGTATTGGAGGAGGAACCGGAACCGGATGTATTCAAGCTGTTTGTGAGGCACTCGCTGTAAAAGCTTATTCAGTGACGGCCATGATCACGTTACCAAGAAACCTGGATAGTGTCGAAGAAAAACAAAATGCCAATCTTTTTCTCGGGACTTTGCAGGAACTCATGTACAATGGTCTGATCTCATCGGTCATAGTGGTTGATAATAATCTTTTGTACAATCGATACGTTAATCGGGCCAAGGAATCAGGTATAGATATGGATTGGAAGACGGCCAGTAATATGGAGATCATACGAATAATCAATGAAATGAACGCCACGACGGGATTGCCTTCACCAACGACATTTGATGGGGCCGAGTTAACCAAAATTCTAACGAGTGGAGGATGTGTAACGTTTGGAAAAGCACGAATATCCCTTCCCGATCCGGCTTTATTAGAAACGATAGCTTTAAGAATTTCCAAAATCCTGAATTCGGGCTATCTAGCAGAATACAAGAACTTGTCTGAAGCACGATACGCAGGAGTTCAATTAATTCTTCCTCCGGATCTAGAATTCGGACCGATAATGGAACGAACGATCATCGACGAGCTAAAGAAGAAAATGCCTACTCTCCTTGGAACGTATGTTGGACATGCACAAGTTGAGGGCCAGCAGGAAATATTAGTTTATACGATCGTAAGTGGAATGGGATTACCAAGTCGAGCACAAGAACTGTCTCAATTATTAAAGACAGAAGTAGAAAAAATAAATGAAGCAGACGCAAAGCGTACTCAATTTACACCATCTGAAGTAACTGTAACGAATCCATTTATAAAAGGTTCAAAACAGGGAGCAACAGGAAATCCTTTTGCAAAAGAAAGTTCGTTTGGAAAATCTAAGAATCCTTTTAATGTTAAATAGCATCTGGCGAAAGGACAGCTAGTATTATGTAAATCGCCCACCAATTATGACAGGTTGGGAAAGAGCCGGGATCGAGTAATGTGGTCCCGGTTCTTAATATTTTCAGGTGTCTCTATCTATAGGTTCGAAGGTGTTTAACTTTTCCAGAATCCCATAGAACGACAGTTTTTGGAGGTACTCCCAATATTCTTGAAAATTCTTTTTTAGTTTCCCCATGTAGGCGCGCTTTTCTAATTCATTGTGTATTGTTTTTTCTGGAAGTAAACTAAAAGCGTGATTATAAGCTTTTTTAGAGATATAATACTGGAAGACGTTTTTCCAAAATTGAAATGCTCTTTTACTAATGGAGTTATTGGAATAGGAAACCTTTTTATACCAAGAAATTAGTAATGAAACCACTTAATTGAATAGATCACTACGGTAAAAACAATAATTATTGGAAAGTAAAATGTGACAAATTTTAATCTTTTACCTTCTATACTGTATAAAAAAATGCTGATCAGGTTAAGGGAACCTCGATCAGCATTTTTAGCGAACAATGAATAACCCTATTACAATTCCGACAACAATCCCACCCAAAACCGCAATTGGTGAATGCCCAATTACCTCTTTCAGGCGTGTAGGCTTAATATCAATCTCTGTGCTTAATTTTTTATTGAGAGTATCAATTGTTGCTGTTAATTCATTAAGGACTATCGCATGTTGTCCTGCTTGCCGACGTACACCTACAGCATCATAAATTACAATCAGACTAACCGCTGTTGAAATAGCAAAATAGGGATTATTCAAACCGTATTTAAGCAGAGTCGCTATGGTTAATCCAACCATTAGGGAAGTATGGGAGCTAGGCATTCCTCCCGGTTTTAGCGCAGCCTGCCAATTCCCGGAACACTTAATCAAGTAGTTTATCGGAATTTTTAGGATTTGAGCGGCAATTGTAGAATGCAAAGCTGATAATAGAAGTGGATTATGCAAGCACCAATACCTCCTATGGATCTTAATAATTACAAAAGCTCTTTTCGTAAATATTGTGGCTTAGATAGCCAATTGTCCTCTTAGAAGGGGATTTAATAATGGGGTGTAACGCCAAATCATTATTCTTTTTGATTGGCAAGGTTATAGCCACCAGGAAATTGCCACCCTTCTAGAGATTCCGCTTGGAACTGTCAAATCTCGGATCCATGCCGCTAGGATGCATTTAAGAACAATACTTTCAGATTAGACAAAAGGGGAGGGACCATTATGGAGTGCCTGCAATGTATAGAGCACCTGCCCGAACTTCTGGACGGGGAATTAGATGCTAATAAATACCGGAAAATTGAAGATCATTTACATCGTTGTCCTGATTGCCGCCAAGTAAGGGACGAGTTAGCGGCTCTTAGCAAAGAAATTAACCAGAGTATCGCCAGCATACCCGTTCCCACCAACTTATCCATGCGGATTCTCTCTGCGATTGAAAAGGAACAGTATAACACTGCCAAAGATATTTGGTTGACAAGCATTCTCTTGGCAATTTTGCATGTTTTCTCGCGAACGTTCTCTAGTGTGTTTCATTTGGTTTATGCCACAGGGTCTGCCTTCTGGCGTTCACTCATGACCATTGTCACACTTGTTTCTCCATGGGCCGCGGTGACCGTCGGAGTCCTATCGCTGGTGTTAATGATCACGGGCCTTTATATCGTTAAAACGCTATTAACAAAATTCGAAGTAAATGAGGTGATCCCATGAAGACACAAGTGAAGCTGAGTATACTCTTAGTTATAACTTTACTGCTTCTTTTTCCAGGTAAGGCACTAGCCGATGAATTATCGGCTTGTGGACTCTGTTTTCGCACTAAGTACGGACGCCCATATTGGTGGAGCTGTGAGAGATGTGGTTCTAGTAATCAACGGTGATGTGTATCTTGAGCCGACTGCCCAGACTGATCTGGTGATTGACTTAGGGGGTCAGGTTTTTAACCCCGCTACTGTAACCACTAATACTGGCATATTTCGCTTAAGTTTGACCTCTCAGTTTGTTAATCAACTATTTATTGGGTTGGCTATGATTTTGGGCCTTTGGCTGGCTAGATTAATTATCAGCGTTTCAGGCATCGTTTTGTTTACTAGTTTGGGATTTCTTCTGCGCAAGCGTTTGCAGCAAGGGGTAAGTTTTCTTCATACAGCCTCTTTGCGACTGTTTGGAATTGGTTTAGCGGGAGCATTGATGATGTTAGGTTTAATTATTCTTCTTTCGTTTACGGTAGTGGGCATCCCTCTGGCTATATTGCTATTTATTGTGGGAATAATAGCCATTTTATTAGGAATCCTACCGGTAATGGAGTATATCGGACATCAAGTACTTTCACCACGTTTATTAGATTATCCAGCCTTAAGTAAATGGTTTATCTTTGCTATTGGTTTGGTTGCGGCTCTTAATCTTCCTCTGATAGAAGTTATTGTTCTTCTTGGCGTGGCTTTTGCCGGTCTAGGTGTTACTTTAACCACCGGCTGGATCTATTTCAAAGAGCGTAAGTTTTAAAATAAAATCGGTTCCGAAAGGAGATTCTATGACCTCAGCTCATCTTATTGCTTATGTTACCCAATATGGATATTTAGGCTTATACGCCATATTGGGAATATCTATTTTAGGACTGCCCATTCCCGATGAGGCTTTAATGGTATTCATCGGTTATATGACCTTCGAAGGAAAACTTAACCCTATTTTAGCAGTGTTAGCAGGAGCAAGTGGAAGCATCAGCGGGATTACCGTTGCCTACTTATTAGGAAGATTTTTGGAACAAAAGGTATTGACCCGTCTAAAAAAACATGCTGGAGGTACCCGCCTGGAGAAAGTAATAAATTGGTATCACCGGCATGGTGGGAAACTCTTAACAATTGGCTATTTCATCCCAGGTGTCCGTCACTTATCGGGTTACATTGCCGGAATGAGCCGTTTAAGGTATAGGAGCTTTGCTTTCTTTGCTTATTTGGGTGCAATTATTTGGGTCACTCTTTGGGTTAGTCTCGGACGGTTATTAGGGAGCCGTTGGGAAGCGATTCTCCCAATTGTTCACAGGTATGCTTTGATTTTAGGTGCTACCGCAGCAGTTCTGTTTCTTGCTATCTATCTTTTCTATAAAAACCATGAACACTTAGGGCCTTGGCTGTATAACCAATTGCAACGGTTGCCGGAAAGTTACATGTCCCTCGGCAAGCGGCGTCTTTTCGTTACGATCGCCGGGTTGCTCTTTTTAGTACTGTTTATGGTATTAATGGGCTTAATTCAAGATTTTGTGGCCCAGGAAGTTGGGGAATTTGACGGTCTTGTGGCTGATTGGTTAGCAGGATCTACACCTCTGTTTTTGGTTTCGTTTATGCAAAAAATCAATGCCATCGGCACTCAATCGTTTATTCTGGTTATCTTTATAATTGTTGTGGTAATACTTCGGTTATCGACAAAACGCTGGACACATGTAATTCCTCTGACTCTTGCTTGGGTCGGTGGTACTCTAATCGATTATCTGTTTCGTTTAATCTTTAGAGGATATACCCTTAGCATTTTTGAAAATCTGACACCGTTTCAGGCTCCCAGCCAGGGATTTCTCCTCGCGGCTTTGGCCTTTTATGCCGTACTAGGTTATATTCTGGGGCGGCACAGAAATTGGATTACCCAATTGCTAATTGTCGTTGCCGATCTTTTCCTTTTGCTTTTCTTAGCTTTAAGCCCAGTTTATCTGCGGATACATCCCCCAAGTACCATGGTTATGAGCTTAACGGTCAGCGGACTATTGGCTTTAATTTGCCTTTTTGTATATGAATTTCGTCTATATTCTTATGAGTAATCTCAGCTGTTAGTATAAAGAATAATAAGGCAATATTTGAGGAGAATAATTTAAGAAGGGGATTCGATCTATTTTTTGGCTATTTTGGAGGACAAATCTATGAATGTTCTCGTAACCTTGAATTCAAACTATCTAAATCAATTAGTTGTTATGCTTACTTCTTTAACACAATCGAACCCAGAAATCCATTTTATAGTGTATATTGCTCATACTTCTATGACTGAAGGGGATTTTAAATTTATAAACCGACAAGTAGATTCTGAAAACTGCACAATTGTTGAAATGAGTATTGACGATAATTTGTTTCATGGTGCTCCCATTACTAAACGTTATCCCAAAGAAATGTACTTTCGGATCTTCGCAGCTCAGTTTTTACCGAAAAGTTTAGATCGAATTCTGTATTTAGATCCTGATATAGTCGTAATTAATCCCTTAAGCGCATTGTATTCCATTGATTTCCAAGAGAATCTTTTTGCAGCTGCTACGGATGTTTATCAACCTCTCGAAATAATTAATAAGGTACGACTTAAAATGCCGAAATACAGTAACTATGTTAATTCTGGTGTCATGATGTTAAATTTACCCATGCTGCGGAAGTATCAAAAGATACAAGAGGTCTTTGATTATATTGAAGAATATAGGAATCGTTTGATTTTCCCGGACCAGGATGTCATCAACGGGCTGTATGCTGGTCGAATAATTATCGTTGATCCTAAGATTTACAATCTAAGTGAACGTTATTGGTTAATTCACAATCTCAAACCTAAAAACAAGGAATGTAAAATAGACCTTGACTGGATTCGCCGAAACACAGTCATAATACACTACTGCGGGAAGAATAAACCTTGGAAGGGTAACTACAAGGGCAAATTGGGTACCTTTTATAGGAGTTTTGAAAAGCATACCCTCGGTTAAATGTTTAACATAGGGTTTTCATTCAACTAACATTGTTTATGGTTAAAACTAATTCCTTAGGAGATGAACTATTGATTACTCGATTGATAAAATGGAATATAAGTAAATACACGTTAATCTCGAGTATAGCTGGAGTTGTTGATATTTCCCTTGCATATTATCTGTATCGGGTCACAGAATTGCATTATCTTCTTGCAAGCAACTTGGGGATAGCAGTCGGCTTTATATTTCAGTTTATTGCAGGAATGAAATATGTATTCATACCAAGAAATTACCTGGAATCTTTCATCGTTTATTTAGTAACCTTATTTCTGGGCGTTTTTATAGCGAATGGAATCCTATGGTTTAGTTATAGTGTTATTCGACTATCTTTCTTGATTTCAAAGTTTCTTTCAATGGTTCTACCATTCTTTATAATCTATTCTATTAGAAGAGTTTTACTTGACGTATGGGCTGAAAGAGGTGTTAAATAGTGAGAAATTAAGTTCAGAATATTCCATTAGTACTTTTGGTGAGATAGGATATTAAAACACATGCTCTACATTAAAAATAATGTCTATGTTTTTCTACCGCAACGATTTGGCAATACGAAGAACTTTAAAGAACGTATGGTTTAAAATGCTCATGGAGATAATCATTATTCTAACGAAAAATCTCTTAATCGTTTCCTTTATAAGTAGTGGCAAGATCAGAATGGCATACATAGTTCATTTTTCATATGAGTAGGAGGGGGGATTTGCATGAGAAAAAGGTTACATAATAAATATTTGTTAATACTAGCGGTTCTTCTAATGTTATGAGTGGGTTTAATTAAAATCCATTCGCAAATTTCTCTGAAGGGATTATCAAAAGTCTTCAAAAAATAGATAAGAACGCAAATGATTTTTTTTTGCTGTATTTGGCGACAATGACAATAAGAAATCCGTTGGGACATTTAATTTATTTCCGCATGGAACAAGTTGATCGAACACTATGACGAGTACTCACGCACTTGGGAAGAAATCCTGCAGAAAGGTGATGTACTTCAAAAGTACCGGTCCAAAGAACTGATGCGTTTAATTGAGGAAATGGGTCCAATTGATAAATTTTCCTATGAACTCATGCTCAAAACGCTGGACCATATAGAAATAGGAGACAATTGCCCCAAGCAGAAGTGATTTTTTTAGCTGAGACAAGGGGTGAGTTTAGATTTAAGTAAGCAATTTGGGGGGCGATATGCTACGGAACCACTGCGCCAGCGGTTTAGTATACTGGGTCTTTCGCGAAGATTACTTTCGGTACCTTATATTAGAGTTATTTAAAAAAGGTTACGAAAAGAGCACTTACTTACTTAAATATGCTAGTGCTTTTATTATTGAATCTCTGGATTTGAACTGTAAAAAAATAGGAGCCTATTTTCATAACTTATTCATTTTTATTTCACGGCGAATTCATAAAGCTATGCAATAATAAAAACATCGAAAGGCAAACCAAATACATAAATAAACCAAAATTTGAGGAGGAAATAAATCATGAAAAAAATAGCTGCTATCTTAGGAACCGTAGTATTAGGACTTGGGGTTTTTGCAATCCCTGCTTTCGCAGATACAACAACTAATCAGGCCACCGTAGGAATGGTTGCTATGCAGTCCATCATGTCCTCAGGCACAATGCAAAAGGCAATGACCACAGGTGATTTTACTCAAATGGCGAGTGCTATGAATACCCCAGAGATAAAGGCTATCATGGGTGAACAACACGTTAACCAAATGACCAATTACATGAAGAATGGCATGATGGGGGGTACATATGGAAACATGATGGGTGGCTCAGGAAGCACGTCAATCTTTACGCCTGCACCAGCTAACGTTCAGCAATCGCAAAACTGGGCAGGCTACGTTGATACACCTCAATCAGGTTCTTACACTAGCATAACAGGGACTTGGATGGTCCCAGATATTACAAGCAGCCAGCAAGATGCTGCATCAGCTCAGTGGGTAGGTTTAGGTGGAGCCTCATCATCCGATCTACTTCAAATGGGCACAACTGAGACAATAGAAAACGGTCAACAAATTAATAAGTTATTTTGGGAGAAATTGCCGTCACCTGCAACCGATGTAGTAACTGTGCCAACAGGTGCAACAGTAACTGTCGATATTGCACCATCAACTGATCCAACTCAAACATCGGTATGGAATTTAACCTACACTATTACGCCTTCTGGTGGTCAAGCACAAACAGGCACCATACCAGTTACTCTTGACTCTGACTATATAGCAGGTATCGGCACCTCAGCAGAATGGATCAGCGAGGATCCGTCAACCTATAATAACCAATTATACCCTTTAGCAAATATGGGGACTATTAATTATCAATCTGCCACGGTTAACGGCGGTGCAATCAACGCTACAGGAAACAATGTCGAACCCTTCGAACTTGGCTCCACTAACGGATCAGTACTTTTAGTACCTTCTGCATTAGGTAGTGATGGAAAATCATTCTCGACAGGTACGCCAGCACAGTTATAACCAGCTAAGAGGACAGCTCAATAGCAAGGGCCTGTCGCAAAATGTTAATGTATTAACGTAGAGCGGCAGGCCTCTTTTTGTCCAGAACAGCCTAAATACACTTCATTTAAGAATGAGCTTTTGCATTAAACTGTTTTGGGCATAACAAAATAAGGGAAGACCTTTCCACTGGGGATAACTTGAGTCTGATAACTGACATTTTAAAAAATAGAGTAACTTGCAAAAAAAGGATATCGCTGTCATAACTTATTCATAACTTATTCATGGATAATACATAGGCCTAAGTAATAATGAAACCATCAAATTTGGAGTTTATGCAATCCCCGCTTTCCCAGCTACAATACCTAATCAGACCACTGTAGGAACAGGCACAATGCGGAAAGCAATAACTTAAATTCAGGTAATGTTGGTACAATGACGAAAGCTATGAGATTTCTCTCATTGATGTCCTGAGTCCCAATGAAGAGGATATTTCCGTCAAGGTAGAAAATGATTCGGAGCAAAAAGTGTTATTGGAATTGGTCAAGAAGCTCACAAAAAGAGAGAACATGGTGCTTCAATAGCGCTATGGGCTTATGAACAGCCCCAAGCAGACTCAGCGTGAAATAGCTAAAGTTCTTGAGATTTCGCGGTCTTACGTATCTAGGATTGAAAAAAAGGCGATTCAAAAGTTGATGGAAGAAATGAAAAAGATCGATCCTAAATAATAACGATAGGATTTACCGGAAATAAAATCATTGAACACTCGATAGAGCAGGTCGTCTGTTATATTTTACATAATATAGTAGTATTGGTAAGCTATAGTTGCCATAGTGTGACGGGAAATTGTAATAAACAATCAAAAAAAGCCTCCGGATAATATTCGGAGACACCTAGATGCCAGTTGAACCAAAACCGCCAGATTAGAATCGTTGAAGAAAAGCCTGCTGGAAATCGTATGAAGGTCTATGAATGTCAGAGTGAGGTTCATGGGTTGATGAAGCAATTTCAGCCGAAGTATGAATTGGGTAGTTTTAAGTGGTTTTTGTATAAAATTTAGTGATGAAAAAGGCTTGGCGAGGGGAACATTGTGGATGTTCACTTTCAATTACCTGGTTTAATGGTTTGAGAACAACATGATTTGTTAGAATTTGAATTTTAGGGAGTCTAGTGGGGTGGCGGGTGTTAAGCTGATTACGACTTCTGTGGATAACCAATTCCGGCAGTTTCCATCCGGCAATAAAAAGAGGTAAGCCGTTTAACTTACCACTTCACATGATAAAATTGAAACCAGAAAGAATTAATCTGTTACTGCAAATTACAGGCAGTAACCTATTCCAGTTTGTTGGTTTGTTGGTTTTCAAACTATTCCTATGGAATTCCCTGTCTTAGCGTATGTTTTCGTTAAAATGTTGGTGGGGCCCCATTATAGAGTTCCACCTTGTGTATGGCAACTGAAACAGTTCAGCTGAACACCTACATAATTATGGCAGGTAATACAGAACTGGTTAGAGTTAGCTCCGACAGTGTTACTCCAGGTATTAATATTAATCGGGAATTTCTCACCTCGATTATTGACATAGATTGTCTGACCATCTCGAACATAAGCCTGTCGCCATTGATCGAGCAGTTTCATATGATTAGCGATCATCCATGAAGCTGGCTCTATATCATGCTGTGTGCTTTCTATCAATTTAATGTTCTCAGCTAAATTCTTAGGTTCAGCATTGGCTTTTCCCATATTATAAAAGAATGGGAAGCCTAGAAAAGCAACAAATACAACGAGGGAAGCAATTATTCTTCCGCCTTTATACATTATTCATTTCCCTCCTTTACAATGAGATCATTTAAACGAAGATCACTGTTTTTTCTTTCTCGCCCTCCATGATCAGTACGATACCCACCAGTTTATGAGTTCCAGAAACTGATACACCTGGGCACCAGTAATCCGTGAGAGCTGGGAAAGCTACGCGGCCCGACAGCGTAAATATTGGTTAGCAGGTTAAGCCATACCATAGCCAGTTCTTAGAACAACCCATTTTTTTTAATGTTTTTTATTGTTGGTTTCAAGATCGCCCATTACGATAGCCGAATCGGTAGTTGATGTGTTTCCTATACCTCCCATCATATTCCCAAATGTACCGTCCATCATTCCATTCTTTATGTAAGTTGTCATTTGGTTAACGTGCCGTTCGCCCATGATGGCCTTGATTTCTGGGGTTTTCATAGCGTTCGACATAATACCCGCGAAAGCAGGGATTGCATAAACTCTAATCTCGATGTTTTTATTATTGCTTAGGCCTATGAATTAGCTGTGAATAAGTTATGAATAAGTTATGAATAAGTTATGAAAATGATATCCTATTTTTGCCAAATTACTCTGTTTGACGTAATATGGAATTATAGGACGCTAAGGATACTTATTCCAATAAAGTGAAAATGTTAGACGGTAAAAGTTAACTTTGATACATGAAAGGGGTCTTTACGGATATGGAAAGAAGGCGGACCATCGTCTGGGATGATCCTCAAATTAATTAAAGGGATGCGGTGTCATCCATTTTTGGACTGGATTATTAAGAAATTCGCGGCAAAGGAATTCAAGTGAAACCTGTACGGTCAGAAAGTATTAGTTGGTAAGGCTGCATTACTCGAACAAGGCGTAGAAATAATAGATGAGCCTGGAGATAGAAACGGCACGATAGTTTACCTTGCTGTTAACGACAGCTAAGCAGGATATTTAATGATTTCGGATAAACCAAAAGCCGGTGCTTTTGCAGCGGATCAAGCGATAAATAAGTCTGGGGTCAGAACAGTCATGTTAACCGGTGACCACAAATCAGCAGCAAAATACGCCTGTGAAGAGTTAGGCATTGCGGAGTTTCACGCTGAATTGCTGCTGGAAGATAAAGTAACTTGGGTTGAGAAGCTAATTGAGGAGCGAAAAACAAGGTGAAGGTAAAGTGGTCCTTGTAAGTGACGGCATAAACGATGCACAGGTCTTGGCACAGGCTGATATTGGAGTGGCGATGGGCGGTTTAGGCTCCTGATGTCGTCATCATGGAGGATCAACCTTGGATTTATAATCCTTGGTGTTTTCGGAGCAGCAAATATGTGAGAGGCTGTATCTACCGATGTGGGTGTTGCTTTACTGGCCGTACTCGATGCAACAGGGTGAGAAATTGTCTACTGAATCGATCGGATAAGGCAGAGAGAAAACACCATACTATATTAAGTGGAAGCTTAAGTAAGCAGAGATGTTCATAATGTTTTAACCGGAGACGTAACGAAACGATGGTTTTGTTATGTCTTTTTATTCATTAGAAATTCACAACTTTTTCATGAGATCATCGTATCTCATGGTTACACTAAATACATAGAAAAACCTTCGATTATCAAACGGAACTCGAACAACAAAGGGAACTACTGGGATAACTAATATTTTAGGGGGGATTATAGATGATGTTGGGTTTTATTCTGTTAATCATCGCAACTTTTTATATGTTTAGTTCAAATAATACTGAAAGGTCATTTTTTCCGAATCGTCAAACTCAAGCTCGTAATTCACTGGATATATTAAATGATCGATATGCACGTGGTGAAATTAGCAGGGAAGAATATCTCGAACGAAAAAAAGATATTTCCTAGGGATTCTAAGGAGTAAGGTTTTAAGCATTTTAAATGTCGCTAAAATAATTAAAGTTAAAAAAGGAGGAATTTATATGATGGGTGGTTGGGGGAATATGATGGGAGGCTGGGGTAATGGCGGTTATGGTTATGGTGGGTATAGTTGGATAGGTATGATAACGATGATGGCGATGATGATAATTCCGCTAATTATAGGGATTTGGATTATTCTTTATTTGTTCCGTCGTAGAACTTCAAATAATTTTGATAATCGAAATACTGCACTGGATATTCTTCGTGAACGCTATGCACGTGGTGAAATTGATTCCGTAGAATTTCAAAGCAAGAAACATGACTTAGATGGAAAGTAATTCTAAGTGTCCAAATTAGGACAGTAGCTCCATGGGAGAAACTGTCCTAATTTACCTTTAATATTGTTATGTTTGTTTAAGAAAGGACGAATAACAATGCTTATCCTAAAGGGAAAGAAATCAAACGGCATTGTAGGAAAATATAAAAGTATAATCGATGCTCAAAAGATCTTTTCTGACGCCCAAAAATATTTAAAGCAGAACCAAATTGATCAAGAACTTGTTCTAGTTGAGGGTAATCATATCGTGATGGCTGTACGCTTAAAATGTTTATACGTCCCTTGATAACTTCTCAGACTTAAGCTACTTGGGAGATTTATTTGGGGTTAGCTTTAGGAGCGATTAATGATACGCATCAATGTCATTCATACGTGAAGAAAAAGATCATTGGTGCGATGGCATTCATGAGAAATTCACAACTCATTCACAGCAAAATCGAATTGATTCGCTATACTTTGAGACATAGAAGACAAGATTCTAAAAGTTAGAAACTTAACTTTTCAGCATAGAAATCTAAGGAGGAATAAGGATGAAAAAATCAAAATGGATTATGGGACTATCAATTGCAGGCGTGATGGCACTTTCTGGTACGGCGTTCGCTCTTAACTCCGGTTCAGTTGTTACCCAATCAGCTTCACAAACACTTACTACACATAATGTATCGACAACTCAATCTCAAGGAATTGTTGCAAATAACGAGATAAATGCGGTAAATAATAGTTCTCCTTCGACGAATGAATCAACGCAGTTTTTACTTACTGATACTACGAATAGTGGAATAACTTCGGGTTCCAATGGATCTATTGGGGGCTACGGTATGATGGGTAGTTACGGAGCTAATGGAAATGGTTGGGGTTACGGTATGATGGGAGGTTACAGAGCCAATGGAACCGGCGGGGGTTACGGTATGATGGGAGGTTACGGAGCCAATGGAACCGGTGGAGGTTACGGTATGATGGGAGGCTTTGGATCTAATGGTTATGGAATGATGGGTGGGGGGTATAATGCTCAAAGTTTAGGTATTAACCTTACTAACGGTGAGGTCAGCACCTCGGATCAAGCCGTGGCTATTGCTAAAGCGTACACACAAAAAATTGACCAGAATGTTGTCGTAGACGAACTCCATGAATTCTCCAATGGATACGAAGCTGAGTTTAAGGATGCTAAAACTGGGGCTAAAGCCTATGAGATCATGATTTACAAAAATGGTGAACAAATTATTGCTGAAATGGGTCCCAATATTATGTGGAATACCCAATATGGACCTATGAATTGGGGTAACACTGGATCCATAACGGTAAGTGAAGAACAGGCTATAAAAAATGCTCAAGACTTTGTAACCAAAATGGGTCAAGAATATTCGATCGGAGAACCTGAAGTGGCACCTGGTTATTATGAATTTATGGTTCAAAAAGATGGTAAGGATTATGCAGAGCTTGACGTAAATGGATATACGGGTCAGGTTTGGTATGAAAATTGGCACGGCCCCATCTTAAATACTATTGAAGTAAAGTAATATGGATATCAAGTGATTAGTTGAGGAAAACAAGCAACATAGTTCAGGTTAAGCGGCGATATGAGTAAAATCATATTGCCGTTTTTCTTATTTGTAAAATGATGATTACGAGGAGTCAGGCCCATATGTCTCAAGTGAGAGAATCAGGCATGGATAGGATGAAAGGATTTATTTTACAAAATCAAGGTTTATTGCTTAGAAACTAAGACGAATAGGACAACTGATTGGGGGCAAAATCTAATATTAGTAATCTTTCAACTCATCAATAGTCAAAATATGTTTCTTAGATAAAAGATAAGATTATTTCTTTTACAAGAAAAAGATAAGGAAGTGCATATTTTTGGCTAGTTAAATTTGTTAAAAGAAGTGAGGCGTTAATTAAAATGAAATTTTTGTCTTCATTATTGGTTGTTTTGGCTTTAACTTTTATTGCTTGGCTTGGGGTTGGAGCTCTTAAGCTTTATGCTGTATTTGGAATCGTTATACCCTACTTAGCTTTAATCATATTCGCAATTGGTTTCATAAATCGTCTATTAAAATTCGAACAAAATAATCCCGGAAATTCGCTGGGGACTGAAAAAATGTCGGCAAGAAGAATATTAGAAATACTGTTCTTCCGCTCATTCTTCGGAAACATAAAGATAGAAAGGCAAGAATCAAATGAAGAGTCGGGTTCTTCAAAATGGTTTTGGGTAGGTGCCTACATCTTTTTTGGGGCTCTTCTTATTATTCTAATACGGCATTTACGATTGTTTCTAAATCCAGTACCCTCGTTTATTCAAGGCCTGGAGAGTTTGGATAGTTTTCTTACAATTGGTTTCCCTCACAATGTAATTTATATCACTGATATCGTGTTTATGGTGGCTTTAGCGGTTATTATATTGCGCAGTATTTATACTTCCTTTTCGAAGAATACCTCCGTGTCTTTCAGTTATGTCCCTTTATTCCTACTCCTCGGAAGTGTTTTTTCAGGAATCATTATGGTCTATTATTGGCGAGTGGATATAGTGAGTGTAAAAGAATTGAGCATGGGCTTGGTTACTTTCAGCCCCTTTATTCCAATGAACGTAGGCAGTATTTTATTTATTCATATATTCCTTGTCAGCAGCCTCTTGGTTTATCTAGCAGTATCTTCGAGAAAACCGATGCATCAATGGAATGCATCCGAAAACGAAGCGAATATCGGCTAAAACCTCCGGAAAGACAGGGTGTAAGATGACATGTCGAGTTCTTGAAAGGGAGTATTGAGTATGATTTATGGTAAAAAAGTCTACCTGGGAATATTGATATTTATAATCTTGCTTATTTCACCATTTCTTGCTAGTTTGGGAAAGGCAAATGTTCCACCTGCTCCATCGCTAGATACACCAGTCATTAACGCAATGGCGGTCAAGCAATGCGTTGAGCCAACAGAATATATGAAAGATTATCATATGCAATTATTGTATAAATGGCGAGATGAGTATGTGCGAGAGGGTAACACCATATATGTTAACAGTCGTGGCCAGAAATATACGATTAGTCTTGAAAAAACCTGTCTGAAGTGTCATTCCAATGAGGAGCAGTTTTGTCAGAGATGTCATACATATGCTGGAGTGAGGCTCTACTGCTGGGAATGCCATCAGAAATGATTCGCTGATGCGTTTTAGTATTGAGACGCCCTAATACTCTCGCATTATTGGAGATGTATTGGCGTAATTTCTCCTCGAAAAATGTTATTAAGATTAAAACCAGGAGAGAATAACGATAATGAACGTAAGAAGGTTTAACTTTTTGATTTACTAATATTTTTCCAACGAAAATTTCGGTTAATATGTTTGAGTTTGTTTATTATAGATGTTGCAGTTTAACAATTTACTAATATGTGGTTTAAGTATTAATACTTTAGTATAAAAAAAACTGTTCTAGATAAACTAATTACAGTCAAAGGAGGGATCAATTAGTGAATCGGATTAGAATGATAATTTTAAGTTTATCAGCTATCTTAGTTACAGCACTCGTTGCAGCCTGTAATACGCAACAACCGGCCGCTCCAGCCCCTCAAACCCAACAAACCCCGGCAACCCAAGTTGCAAATGTGACGGCCACATATGTTGGTGAACAAACATGTCAAGGTTGTCATAAAAAGCCTAACGTTGACAAAACACCTCATCATCAATCCTTTAAACCTTTGTCCGATTATAAACTTGATAAGACTTATGGCACGGTTACTGTATATGATGGTGCAGCCAATGATGCAAAATCGACAACAGTGGATTTGAGTAAAGCTCTTGGGGTTCAAGTGGATACTTATGTTGTGGCTCAAATTCCAAAAACAGCCGGTTTTGCCGGACTGTATTATCGGGTAGGAAAATTAACTAAAAACCCTGACGGAACATACAAAATTTCAAGTGCTGCTGTGGTCAAGGGAACTCAGAACTGGTCTGCGGAAGATTATACTAGTTGCACAAAATGTCATAGTCCTTCTCTAGGTGCAGCCGGAACACCTGACAAAGCTTTTACCTGCGAAGGTTGTCATGGTCCTGGAAGTGCACATGTTGCTGCAACGACCGACGAACAGAGAAATGCAACTATGCCTTTGCCGACTTCTCAAACTTGTCTGAAATGTCATCAAAGTGATCCGACGAAAGATTCGAAAACAGGGGCGATCATTGCTACGAACCATTATGGTACACGCGACTATACTTTCAGTAAGCACAATACGACTGGAATGATTAACGGTTGCTTGACCTGTCATAACCCACACGCTGTAAATGCAAATGGAAGATTGATAAAGACGGATAATCCAAATGACATTTGCGTAACCTGTCACGCGGGTAAAAATTATGACGTCAAAACCATTATGTGGGATAATAAGTCAGATCCAAGAGGTCACATAACTGCCGACCATAGCTTTACTGCTGTTCCCGAGTCTGCTACGAAGGTTAATCCTACTACAAAGAATGTGGAAATCGTAGATCCGACAGTACTAGACATGATTAAGAAAGCATTACCAAACTTAGCGAAATAAACATGGAAACTCAAGGCTTGCCCTCTTTAATGGGTAAGCTTTGAGTTAATTACCCTTCTCTTTGAGAAATTCAATAGTCATTGTTTACTTTTAAATGCAATTAAATTTGATCTTTAAGGAATAATTTATTTTAATAGTCTTTGTTCTTTAAGTATATTTAATTTATATTTTGCTCATAATATTAATGATCCTTCTAGGATCCTTAAACAAAGAGAGGCGGTGATCATAATGATTACCGCCTCCTTTAGCTTAAAGAGGAATTAAAAATGATAGAAATGGTAGAAATGAATAAAGGTTAGTTCTCCATAATGGAAAAAACTGAGTAATTGATTAAATGTAGGATTACAGTACATTTCTGTTACTCGATTATGACAATTTCCAATGTGGAAAGAAACCTCATGTTAAATCAGGGGTCAATCTTCATGAGAAATTCACAACTTTTTCATGAGATAGTCGTATCCAAGGGTTACACTAAGAACATAGATTAGAAAAGCAGTTAAATCAAGAGAAGAATTTTGTACAATCTTCATAAGACAGACGAGATGCAAAAAATCTATGCAAACAGGGGATGTTAAAGCTATGCAAGATCTCATGAATTCAGACCCGAATGTTAGGCTCAAATCGGAAAAGATATCCTTAACAAAATGAATTGATTTATGAGTCAAATATAACTGAAACATGATGAACGGTGTCAATGATACTAACAGTTCTATTATTGGAAGATGAATAGGAGTGGTTTGAATTGATTGGCTAACTATTGGACAAGAAGACAAGGTCAGATGATAATTATTCTAACGGGCGATTAAGAATGAAAGGAAAAATTCCGATGAAAAATAACAAAGGGCATCAATTTCACGGTATCTTAATGTTGCTTTGTTGTATGGTACCAATAATGCTTATAGCGGCTCTGCCTTTGTTAAACTTGCAAAGCTCTGGTTTGAATAATGTATTATTTTTAATTTTTATGATGGTCTGTCCGTTAGGGCATTTGATAATGATGAAATTCATGTCCCATAAGCATCAAGAAACTCCAGAAACTGAATCCGAGATACTTTCAGTACCGGAATCGGGTGCAGTAGACTGACCAGAAAAAGTTTTTTCATGATGCTAAAGTAGCAATAAAGATTTGCCGGATGTTTTTTTGATTAACTCTAACGGGGTTATTTTTTAAGCAAAACAATATAGGATAGCCCCCTTATACTACTCTATACTATTACTAAGATTTGTTGGCTACAAGGATGGACTAGCCGGATTATGCAAAGTTAAGGCCTATGTAACAGCAGGGTAATTGTTAGTAGGAATGAATCAGGAAGAAGGTTCCTAATTTGAACTGGTTTCACAAGAGGTTTTTTCAGTTTTGAATTCTAATTTGTAATTAGATGATTGAATGGAGGATTTATATGATGGGTGGTTGGGGTAATATGATGGGCAGCTGGGGTGGTTATGGATATGGTGGTTTTAGCTGGATGGGAATGATGTTTATACCACTCCTTATAATAATTGGAATGGTTTTCTATATATTTCGAAACAGAGCTTCTCGAGCAACAGTTAATAGTATTTTTTTAAAAAATACTGCTCCAGATATTCTCCGCGAACGATATGCTAGTGGCGAAATTGATGCTACTGAATTTCAAAGCAAAATGCAAGATTTAGAAGGAAGAATTAATTTGCAAAAATAACTGCGTGATATAGATTTCGGTTACACTTGAAAAATACAAACTTATAACTATTTACTGAAGCTTAGTGTCAGCCAAAAGCTGTTTTCACTAAGCTTCAGTTAAATTCTCTTAATATCTTATCAGTTGTTCGAAAGATAACCACATTGATTTTTCTAAGTAGGACAAGCTAGTTACAAATATTTTTTTATAAATCGAATTAACAAATAGAATAGGGGGGAGGGCTTTTAAATGAATGAAGACGTAAAATCTTGTGGGTGTTGCTCCGATGATATGGGCTGTGGACATAATAGAACAAGCCATCATAATGAAAAAACGATTAAAGAGTTATCCAATCGTATGAATAGAATCGAAGGTCAGGTTCGGGGAATTAAGGGTATGATGAACGACATGTCTATTGCGACGATATTCTCAATCAAATTGCCTCTGTATAATCTGCACTGAACGGCGTTGCCAAGCTTCTGTTTGAAAAACACATGAAATCCTGCGTGCGTGAACGACTTGAAGTTAATGACGATGAAGTAATCGATGAAATTCTAAAAACTATTTTTAGAATGATGAAATAGTAGCTGTGAGGTGAAATTTTTATGGCTCAAGTACAATCCTCAGAAATAAAGGTTTTGGGAATGTCGTGTGAACATTGTGTCCGAAGGGTTACAAAAGCTTTGGAAGACCTCCCCGGGATCGAAAATGTCGAAGTAACATTAGACCAAGCAAAGGCTAATTTTAACTGGGATCCATCAGTGATCGATCGTGCGGCAATTCGCCGCGCTATCGAGGAGGCAGATTATAATGTTGACGATTCGGAATATAGAACGGATTCAAAGGCTGAGTTCAATTTTGATACTAATCAAGTTGAAGATGGCGATATCCGTGGAGCCATCGAGGAAGCAGGATATTCAGTGACGCCGGTACAAGAAGAGCTAAAAGACGAAAATCATAATGAAGAACAAAATTCTACTGTAACCATAGAATCAAGTTCTCCGATTACTCAAAAAGATACTCATGAACAAATCCAGCTTAAAGTCACAGGGATGACCTGTGCTAATTGCGCTTTGACAATAGAAAAAGGGGTAGCAAAAATGTCTGGCATAAAGCGGGCATCGGTAAATTTTGCTTCGGAAAAGCTGGCCATAGAATACGATCCGAGCCTGGTAAAGACTGAAGACGTTTTGGCTAAGGTCAAGGACCTTGGTTATGGTGCCTATAGTGAAGGTATGGAAGACGGTAAGAAACAGTTTAAGGTCAGCGGAATGAGTTGTGCTAACTGCGCATTAACCATTGAAAAGAAATTGAAGAATACCCCGGGAGTTAGTTCCGTCAGTGTGAATTTTGCCGCAGAAACAGTCAACGTTGAGTATAATCCTAGTGTGATCAACCTTGAAGCAATTTATGAGAAAGTTAGGGATGCAGGCTATACTCCCATCGAAAATAACGAAGAAAGCTTAGAGGATCAAGCTGTTAAAAAACAACTTTATTGGTTGATCGTTAGTGCTATCCTCTCCGCACCCATCGTACCGCTTATGTATATGCAGATGAGTCAAACAAGCATTTATATTATGTTTGTGTTGGCAACGATTGTTCAATTTACGGCAGGATGGACGTTTTATCGAGGGGCCTACCATGCCTTGAAAAACCGTTCCCCGAATATGGATGTCTTAGTAGCTTTAGGGACAACAGCGGCCTACGCTTACAGTGCCATGACAACCTTTCCACAAATTTTCTTCAATGGCCCTAACTTCTTTGATACCTCCGCTTTACTGATTGTCTTTGTTCGTTTTGGCAAATACCTGGAGGCTAAAGCTAAGGGTCGAGCAGGTCAAGCCTTAAAGCGTCTGCTAGAGCTTCAAGCCGATAAAGCAAGAATCATAGTTGATGACCAGGAAAAGGAAGTTCCTGCTTCCAGTGTGAAAATCGGAGATATCGTTGTTATAAAACCTGGTGAAAAAATCCCTATCGATGGTGAAATCATTGAAGGTCAAGCCAGTATTGACGAAGCCATGATCACAGGGGAATCCATCCCCGTTGACAAAGGAATAGGGGATCCGGTTGTCGGAGCCACGATCAACTCCTCGGGAATTATTAAGGTTAAAACCACGAAAACTGGTAAAGATACTATGCTTTCCGGAATCATTAAGATGGTTGAGGATGCCCAAGGCGTTAAACCCGAAATTCAGCGTTTAGCCGATACAATCTCCAATTATTTCGTTCCCACGGTCGTTACGATTGCGCTCATAACGTTCTCGATTTGGTATTTCTTAATTCATAGCGGCTTTGTCTTTGCCTTAACTGCTGGAATTGCGGTTCTCGTCGTCGCTTGTCCTTGTGCTTTAGGTTTAGCAACCCCGACGGCGGTGATGGTGGGAAGCGGTGTGGGCTTAAACCGAGGGATTTTGTTCAAATCGGCAGCGGTTTTAGAAGCAATTTCTAAACTTGAGGCGATTGGATTTGACAAGACGGGTACACTTACAAAAGGAAGACCGGAAGTGACCGATATCGTTAGTTTTAATGGTTATACGGACAAGGAAGTTCTTACAATAGCGGCAGCCGGAGAAAATCCTTCAATTCATCCCCTGGCCCAGGCAGTCGTTGGACGGGCTAAGGATGATAATGTAACTATCGAAGATGTGGAAAATTACCAGGAGAAAAGCGGCCATGGCATTGTCTGTCTTTACCAAGGAAAGCAGCTGCTGATTGGCAATATAAAATTGATCCAAAAATATCACGCAAACTTAGGCTCTTCTGAACTTGATTTTCAGCGTTTAGCTGAAGAAGGTAAAACCACAAGCTTTGTGGCCATAGATGGAGAGGTCATTGGCCTAATTGCCCTGGCCGATGTATTGAAAGAAAGCACTAAAGAAGCGATTGCTCGCTTACATCACTTAGGAATAAAGACCTTTATGATTACAGGAGATAATAAAAAGGTCGCCAATGTGGTAGGCTCCCAAGTAGGGATCGACGAGGTGATTGCTGAGGTTTTACCTCAGGATAAAATTAATATCGTCAAGAAATTTCAGGATCAAGGGTTAAAAGTTGCCATGGTCGGGGACGGCATCAACGACGCGCCGGCTTTGGCCCAAGCGGATATAGGCATAGCCGTCGGTTCCGGCACAGATGTAGCAAAAGAAACAGGGGATGTTGTTTTAGTTCGGAATGATTTGCTCGATGTTGAGCGTGCTATACGATTAGGGCGAAAAACCTTAGGGAAAATCAAGCAAAACCTCTTTTGGGCCCTGATTTACAATACGGTCGGGATTCCCATAGCAGCGGGTATGCTCTACCCAGTAACCGGAAAATTATTGCCCCCAGAATGGGCTGGACTGGCGATGGCCTTTTCTTCGGTGTCTGTTGTAACCAGTTCCCTTCTGCTTAAAAAGTATGATCAAAAGCTTGCGGCCTAAGTTTTGGTAACGGAATACAAATTTAGTTGCTGATAAATTTCTCTAGGCAAATCCAATCAGCCTGGAGATAATTATAGAAATTATTGGAGGTAAATAAGATGAGCGAAACTACGTTAAAAGTCGAAGGAATGACTTGTAATCATTGCAAAATGCACGTGGAAAAAGCACTCAGCGGAGTAAACGGTGTCGAAAAGGCAAGTGTTGACCTCGCAAAAGGAGTAGCTATCGTAATCGGTAATGCTAGTCGCGAAGATCTGGTCAAAGCGGTAACTGATGCCGGCTATAGTGCCCAATAAGAAATCTTTGAATGTAATCAATATAAGTTTTTGAATATTTTGCCTATTAAAAACTAAAATCTTAACGAAACCTTCTCAATCGATTGGGAGGGTTTTCTTTAAGCTCCCAATTTATTAGGGAATTGCCTCCAATTCGCAGCAGCATCAAATTGATTTGAATCGCTCTAAACAAAAAATATGTAAAATAATTCCGAATATGGCAGCCAACCCACTTTGGCCTGCAGAGGTTTGGAAAGGGGTATGGGATATCATTCTCTCTACTCTAATTCTAATTCTTTCGCATTGGCGTAAGTGGTCGAGAGGTATTCTGTTATAAACCTATAGTGTTCTATATCTCTAGGATGATTTAGCCTAGAATTCTTACGAGGGGATAGAGCATGTTATTTGTTTTATTGGACTTCTGCTCAATGGAGGAGTGTGGTCATGATCATCATAGCTCTTATTGCTGGAGTTGTATTAGCGTCGCGGAATATGACGAAGAGCGAATTCACTCACCAAAATTTAGCATGATAACACGGCAACGGAAAGAATTCCTCATAGTGATTGCTGTCTGGCTTTAACGGTGAAGAAGCAAACAAATATCATCTGATGTTTGATTTTTTCAAAGACTTTTCATAGTGAGCTCGCGAGTGTTATTGCCACTGAAGTATTAGTCCTACCTCCGAGGGGTAATAAGGGAGGCAGCACGATCTCAGGTACAATTGATTAAAATTAGGAATCCGGTCTAAGTTCCGATGCGGAGACTTAGACCGGATTCCTAATTTTAGTAACCATTCAAAGTTACTGGGCTACATTAAGAATAGAAAAAGGAAGAGCTTGTCATAACAGATTGATTTGAAAAATTGGGCGAAAGTCAGTCAATTCTAATTTCAGATTTAGATTGTAGGGGTGGGAAATAATTGAATAAGTGTATAAATTCCCAAGGAACAAACAAGGATATAGATAAGGAGAAGAATATATTTTTCCCATTTGTGAAGCTGATACGGATGGGGAAGCACTTTCCAACCGAGAGCCAGCAACAATCCCATGACTATAGGTAGGAGGAGTGTATTCATCACTTCAATTGCAATCGTAAGTGAGATCAACGGGATACCTATAAGAGTAATAATTGAAGCTAATATTATCGAAGCACAATAGAAACCATAAAAAGCAGGCGCTTCTTTCCATGTATTATTTAAACTGCATGGAACTTTTAAAACTTCTCCGAATGCCCAAGAGCTCGCCAAGGAAACAACGATAGCGGCGATTAAGGCAGCTCCGGTTAAACCGACCGCAAAGAGTGTTTTACCTGTCACCGTACCGAGAAAGGGAGTCAAAGCAGTGGCAATCTGCTGAACATTTTCAAGGGGTGTGTTGGGATTAACCCGTCCGATGGTGGAAGCAGTTAATATCAAGACACATCCCATAATAATTTGGGTGACAACAGATCCAATAGCCGTGTCGATTCTACTGTACTTAATGACCTTTGACGATAGGCCTTTGTCGACGACAGCTCCTTGTTGGTAGAATATCATCCAGGGCATGATGACTGCCCCTACATTTGCTGCGACCAGCAGCCAATAGGAATGGTTATTAAGTGGCTGAGTTCCGACAATTGCGTGAACTATTGAATAATAATTTGGTTTTGCATAAAGAACAGCTGGAACAAATGCCAGTTCAAAAAGTCCAACCAAAATTGCAATTCGCTCAACAACTTTATATTTTCCAGTCGATGAAATAAGTATTAAAATTAATGCAACAAAAGGAACCGTTACCCATTGCGGTACACCGAACAATGCACTTATACCAGCAATTCCCGAAAACTCAGTTACCAAGGCACCAAGTGCTGCTAAAAAGAGTGTGCTAATGGATACCCAAGCCCATTTCGTTCCAAAAGTTTCTTGAATTAGTTCTCCGTGGCCCCGTCGGGTTGTAATCCCAATGCGAATCGTTAATTCTTGCACAAAATATAAAATAGGAATCAGAAGTAACTGGAGAGTCAACAGTTTATAACCCCATTGCGCTCCTGATTGTGCGGCAGTAATAATGGAACCTGCGTCAGTATCAGCGAGCATGACAGTTAATCCAGGCCCTATCGTAGCAAATAAGAGAACTAATCGTTTTATGCTATTAGACTTTGATAGAGATAATGTTTTCGCGTTAAAGGCTCGTTCGTTTGCCATAGTGGTTTCCTCCAAATTTAAAGAATATATGAAACGAAACATTAGCCTGAGTATGTACATAAGATTAACCACTCATATAATGATAAACATTATCATTTAGAGTAATTGTACATGATAATCCATACTAAATCAATAGGAATAGTATAAGAGTTGGCAATTATTTAGGCTCGGTGTAGAACCCAGCTTGTCGTTCATAGTTAATTCATAGCTTATTCAAAACACAATGGCTTAATAAGAGTCACCATGAGAGTAATAATAAAAATTTGAGGGAGGAGTAAATGTGTGAAAAAGGTTAACAAAAAATATCTATGCTGCTCGGGGCTACGTTTCTAGCCATCGGGATCATTGCTATCCCGGCTATGGCTGCTACAACAAATCAAGCTTCTCTACCAAGTCAAGAAATTAACTCCCCCACCTTCTAGCGGGGCTATTCCATATGGTTACGGCATGGTGGGCGGTTACAGTGGATATAGGATGATGTAGTAATACAGTGTAAATAAAAAACAAAGATTTATTCCAGATTTAATGTTCAACCACTTTACGAATAAATCTTTAACTCAGCTAAAAGAGGTTAATAATAGTTCATTAAATTCACTTAAAGAGAATGATACAAATGATGGGATTCGGTTATGGAATGATGAGCGGTTGGGGCCCGGGTTAAGGCTACGGATATGGTTCTAATTTCGCTTCTGGTTATGGAGGGGGTTATTGGTGGACAGGTCTTTTAGGATTTGGTATCCAGTTGTTTTCCTTGGTCTTGATAATGGCCTTATTTCGCTGTCTGGGTAAGAGGATTCCTACATCCAATATTCCATACACAACTGACGATGCACTGAGTATTATAAGTGAACGTTACGCACGCGGCGAGATTAATAAGAATGACTATGTGAGCCTTAGAAAGGGTATTCTGAATTAAAAAGCAAAAACTACAAATCATATAAGAAAGTAAAGTCAAAGGAAATGGATCTAGGATTAAACCTGAATCAATTTCCTTTGACTTTACTTATATTATAGAGGATTTTTTATGCTCTTGATAAGAAAACAGAAATGGACAATAGTTCCTAACTGCAATCCATTTCTGTCTTCTTAATTACTATTCTTTAGATGCGATATATAACTGGACCTTAGAGTTTAAAATAATCCATCAATTGCCTCAAATCCTTGGCTAATTGATTTAGGCTTTCCGCAGAGGCGAATAATTCTTCAACAGACGCATTTTGCTGCTCTGCAGCAGCTGCTGTAGTTTGTGTTCCGGCCGAAGTGGATTCTGCATGATGAACGACGTTTTGCATACCCAATTTGATCTGTTCTCCATCTTGTTGGACTTCTTGTACAGTAGTTTCAATGTCCTGAGCTAGTTGAGAACTTTCTTCAACCGCCTTGAGGATTATGGTGAATTGTTCGGAAATCTCTTTTAAATACGTGCTGCCTTGCTGGACGCTTTTCATACTCGTCGTCATTCCGCGATGTGCACTTTGGGAAACATGCTGCATTTCTTGAACCCTCTGAGAGATATCGACTAAGCTCGTTTGAACTTGTTCGGCTAGTTTACGCACTTCTTCAGCAACAACTGCAAATCCACGACCGTTTTCTCCTGCCCGTGCGGCTTCAATTGCGGCATTTAATGCTAACAGATTGGTTTGCTGCGCAATATCATCAATAAGTTGTACCGTTTCGGCAATTTCTTGAGACTTTTCATCGACATCGCCAATCACCTGGCTTAAGTTTTGGACTTGACGTTCGATGTCATTCATTTGAACAACGACTTTTCCAAGGGCAAGGCTGCCATTATTCGAAAGTTCAGCGGAATGTCGGGAGGCTAGGCTTACTTTTTCAGCCTGCTGTTCAGACTGGTTTAACTGGTTGATTACAGAGTTCATGCGTTGATAATTTTCCGTAATTTCCTTGACCTGCATCTCTGCATCCGTCGCTATTTCAGTGGCAGTGGAGGCTACTTGTTCTGCAGCCCGAGCAGATTGCTCGGCACCCATATGCATTTCATGAGCGGTTTGCCCTAAATGATCTGCCATGTCGACAACTTTAGTAATAGTATTCCTCAAAGAGACCCCCATATCGCTAAAAGCCTGTAGAAGATCAGCTCCTTCGCGGTTCCATGCTTTCCAAGAAGTCTTTTTCTTCTGAGCAATATCCCCAGCAGCTATTTCAGATGCATTGAACACAAAGCTTTGCATCATCTTACTCAGTGCGCGGCTCAAGAACCAGCCTATTACAAAGCTTACGATGACATCGATTACAACAAGCAAGATTGAAATTAATGAGGCTTTTTTAAATATATTTTTACTTGTTACTGTACTGTGCATATCCACTTGACTCATTTTAGAGTCGACTAACTTTTGAATAATATCGCTAGCCATCATATGCTTGTTCTCATCAGCATCATACATGTGGACTCTAGCGTCTTCAATCCGCCCTTCGGTTAGTTCCTGAATCGTTATTTTTGATGATTCAAGATAGTCATTCCAGGTGGTTTTAAACTGGTTCCAAGAAGCTAAATCCTGATTCGATTTGGAAATCTTATCATAATTGGCCATATGTTCGTTAACATCTTTATTTTTTTGAGTAATGTCCGATAAGTATTTTTGGCGTTCTTCCGGTGTACGTGCGTTAACTGCAAAGGCAACATCGATAATATAGCCTTGGGCATCGAAACGTAACTCTGAGAGTTGGTTTAAAGGAACAACGTCTTGTTGATAAACCATATTTGAGGTATCGTTCATTTGATACATGCCGTAGATTCCTATGGTTCCGACAATCCCGGCAGCTAATGCGATACATAACATCATAACTGTAACTTGGAAGCCTAAACCCTTATTTTTTAAATTCAAATACTCCACTCTCCTCAAATCCTGCTTTATGCTACAATATTCTACAATATTATATAAATGTCCTTTATTTTAAGCAAAAGTATTCCCCGTTATATAACTTCTTTTGCTCCTCCTTTCCTCACTCAGATATAAAATCCTTCTAATTATAATTGCAAATTTGTATGAATTTGTTGTGAAATAATTATGAATTTCAGATGTTTTGGCCGTTATATATTTGATAAAATTTAAGCCCTGTTACCAACTTTTCAAGACATATTCATAAGTTATTCATAACTTAGTCATAATTAACATCTATACTATGGTTGTCAATGAGAACCTTTGGTATTATACGTTAAGTGAAAGGATTACCAACTATGAAACGTTTTCTATCTCAGCCGGGAGAGGATTCATTTATAATACGGAAGTTAATTCGAAAAAATTTGGTCTATCTCTTGGTAATCCTCCTTATGCTAATTGTCTTTGGAATATCGTTATACTTTGGGACGAGGCAGGTCTATGAAGAGGAAGAGCAGTGGAGAAGTCAAAAGACTATGGCCGAAGTTACTTCAGGCAAAACGAATATCAGCGAATATTTTTCGGATTTTCAGAGGGACTTAGACTTCACTTTATCGTTACCAAATGTGAAATCTTACTTTAATGAAAACTTCAATCCTTTAAAAAGAAGTGGAGCAGAGAAACTACTCTCGAGTTTTTTGGATAGCAAAAAAATTTATCAAATGACCGTCACAAATCTGTCCGGTGCTGAGACGTTAAAAGTGGAAGGATCAACGAAACGAAAATCCACTTGGTCCGATGGTATGAGCAATGAAGAACTACATAGGAAACTTTTCCAAAAAGCGATTGCCTTGAACAAAGGACGGGAAACACTTTCTTCAATCTATTTTGGGACGGTAAAAGAAGGGGCAAACACTACAAAACGGGTATTTATGACACTTGCTATGCCTATCTACGATGATCGTTCTGTGAAAGAAGGTGTCTTGTTCATCGATCTCGATCTAATGAATGTATTTGAGGTTTTACCTAACACGCAGTTGTTTCTGCAAACGGATTATGGTACAGATATTTTCCTCGATCAGAAGACTGGAACGTTTAACATTCAAAGACTGGGTTATGATTTAACAGGTAACACGGGTTGGTATGCAGTGACTGACTTGGAAATGATCCATTATTCTTGGGTTAAAGTCTTTTCTGAACAACCATTTATCATTGCCGAATATCATCAGTTACCTTTGTTAAAGGTAACTTTAGGTAAATTCATTTACCTGTTCGGAGCTATATGTGTGGTTTTTCTCAGTTTAATCATATTCAGTATCTTCACCACTTTTTCAGTGGTGAAAAAGACGATTAACACACAAAAGGCTATCGTCTTTTCACTTGCCACCCTGGCGGAGGGACGTGATCCAGAGACTGGGAAACATTTAGAACGATCCAGGGATTACGCCATGATCATAGCTCGACAATTAAGTACCCACAAAAGGTATAACAAGGTAATTACTCATGACTTTTTAGATAATCTTTATTACGCGGCAGCATTGCATGATATTGGTAAAGTAGCGGTTCCCGATGCTGTTTTATTAAAAGAGGGTAAATTGACGGACGCAGAGTATCAGGAAATGAAAAAACACGTACAAACAGGCCAAAACCTTCTTAGCGATACGATTGAAAAATATCATTTGACAGAGTCATTCATTGAAATGGGTATGAACATCTGCGCCTATCACCATGAGAAATTTAATGGAAGAGGGTACCCGGAGGGACTCGTGGGTGAGGAAATACCCTTGGAAGCTAGAATTTTTGCTCTCTGTGATGCTTATGACGCAATTCGATCGAAGAGATCTTATAAGAAAGGACTCTCTCATCAGGAAGCTGTCAATAGAATTGTCGCCGGTAAAAATCAACATTTTGACCCAGAAATCGTAGAAGCCTTTTTACAATGTGAAGAGAGGCTTCTGGCGATTACTTAGAGGGAGAGGGGAATGTATGAGAAAATTAGGGTTGTTAATTGCTATGATATTGACTGGGATATTTTATTCGATGATACTTTTGTATTTTATAGCTAAGCCACTATTTAATAATCTGTTTTTGCATTGCCTAATAATGGGGATTTCGTATGGACTGACAAATTTCATTATCTTTCTTATTTATGATAAACAGCTTGATAAAATTAAAAGGCTTAACCGTCAGTTAAAGTCTAGCCTTCTGATGGATAATATGACAGGACTCCTTAACCGTAGGGCATTTGACCAAGATATAAATAAAGTAACAAATTATGGGGTTTACTCTCTTATATTTCTCGATATTGACAATTTCAGGAATTTCAACAACCACTTTGGTCATGCTATTGGGGATATGGTACTCAAAAAGGTAGGAAAAACAATTAAAACTTGTGTTCGTGCGACGGATCGAGTTTATCGATATGGTGGAGAGGAAATAGTTCTATTTTTATCGGATTGTGAAAAAGCTAATGCTATCAGAATGGCTGAAAAAATTAGATCTAAAATATGCCAACTGGATAATGGTGAGTTTCCTCAGGTAACCGTGTCTTTGGGTGTTTCAAGTTATCCGGATGATGGAAGATCTATTCATGAGGTTATTGCCGTCTCGGATAAAGCTCTACTAAAAGCTAAACTAAGTGGAAAGAATTGCACGATATCCAGTTAATAGTAATGAACACTTTTTTGATGCTGATTCCTTGAAGAAGGCTGCGAACCGATACAAAAATTAAGGCATAGAAGCTACAGCTAAACTCATTAGTTGAGTTATCCATCTGATTTTCCCAGGGCCATGGATAAGACTTTTGTAAAGTGCCTATAGTTAGAGTCTTATCCTTAGAATTATTCACTTTCTGCACTTGCTTTTTAATGCCGGTTATAAAACGAATTACTAAGATGATTTACAATTTTTCTATAAAAACTAAGATGCCACCCGCTCGGGTGGTATCTTTACGTGAGTCGGCTTATGTCTCTCGATATATTCAAGGGGTGCAAATTTTTAACACGGACAACGGCCAACTCATCACCGAAGTACCAGTAGAAGCTATGCTTCATGAGATACAATTTGTTCCGTATTCTGCCTTTGGATTAGCCCAAACAACTAGATAGCAAGGTGGGGGAGTTACAGGAAAGGATCTTTATGTAAACAACTGTGCTTAAGCCTGCAAGGTATTGAAGAAGGGAAAAAGGTGGAGAAATACCGGAAACATTCCTATTGCTACTAAGTTTAGTCAAAAGAGCTAAGAACGCCCATTAATTTGCAAAGTTTTTTATTCGTTAGAAATTCACAACTAATTCACATCAAAATCGAATTGTTCTACTATACTCAGGACATGAAGACAAGTTAACGCGAAAATTATTCCTAGGGTAATTAAAGGAGGAAAAACTGAAAAAGCAAAATGGATAATAGGTATATCTATTGATACTAAAGTAGGAAGGAGCGTCGAATTTGCTACAAACTTTATTCAGCATCGGGGGATATTCTTTAAGATCCTATGGTGTCGTAGTTGCTTTTGCAATAAGTATAGCCTTAGGGGTCGCTTATTCACTAGCTTCTTCTGAAAAAGAATATCGTCGGCATCTTTTGGATTTAGTAGTCTATGCCGTGATTGGAGCTGTGATTGGAGCACGTTTTTGGCAAGTCTTATTTTATGAATGGGGATATTATTACCTACATCCTGCCGAGATTTTGAAGATTTGGCATGGTGGCCTGGCAATTCAGGGGGCTTTGCTAGGAGCTTTTATGGTTGGGTGGATTTATACACGTAAACATCAGCTTAATTTCTGGAAAATGGCAGATATTGCAACCCCCGGTATTATTATAGGACAGGCAATTGGGCGAATAGCATGCTTCCTCAATGGCGACGCCTTCGGTAGACCGACAAACTCAGGTTTTGGTCTAGTCTATCCTCCTGGTACCACTGCTTATGCTGCTTATGGAAGTCAACCCCTATGGCCTGCAGAGGTTTGGGAAGGACAATGGGATTTGATTGTATTTGCCTTAATCATAATTCTTTCACATTGGCGCAAATGGCCGAGGGGTATTCTTTTTTTAATCTACATTATTCTATATTCATTAGGACGATTCGGCTTAGAATTTTTCCGAGGGGATGGTGCACGTTATTTATTCCATTGGACTTCGGCTCAATGGAGTAGTATAGGGATGATCGTCATCGCTCTTATTTCTGCGATTGTTTTATCATATAGGAATACAGACTAAGAGTGAATTCATTCATTCAGCTAACTAAAGAATCCGCTTTTTAAGATTACTCCATTAGAAGCAAAGAAATTTGCTAACACTAACCAATTGTCTTAGTGGAGACTTTTCAATTTCAAAGAAAGGATGATGTTTTATGTGGCTGTTCTTAAACCAATATGGTTGGTATTTATTAATATTTGGGATGATGATCTTAATGCATAGGAAAGGTATGGGGGGGTGCTGCGGCGGCCAACATGGGGATCCTCATCATGACCAGGAAAATCACAAGGACCACCCTGTTACAAAAAAATCTATAAATTTCGAGGAAAACAGTAGTTCTTAAACAGATCACTAAAATGACAGATACAGATAAGGAAGGTAACAGCATAAATGAAAAATACAGAGGAATTCTACCCGGACTCGGCACTAATGATTGGGGATATAATTGAATTCACCGGGACCAATGATCCAAGTCTATCAAGGGAATCATGTTACTATTCAATTCTATGATAAGCTGCCCGAGTTTAAGAGCGTCTATTGGATTGGCCTGGATGTTCCAAACATTATGGATGGTGCGCCCGATATAAAATTAGTTCAAAATTTTACGTGGGCAATATCTCGATAATCAATTCAGGATTTTGAATCTACCCGGTACCCAAATGTATCATCTTAATATAGATGCTACGATAAAAAGTGAAAAAAATTTCAAAGTAATTTTTCGATGTATGATGAAGCTACAGGGGGACTTATTATTTTTGAACTAAAGGAATTAAGCTGCATCCTGAAATTTCTATACGTCAATTGCTTCTTACTCTATAATAATTTTAAAAATATTAACCCTAGGGCCATCTGAACCTTTGCACGGGTTGGGCGATAAACTAAGAAAAATAACTCCGTTTTGCATGATAAAGGATAAGTTTGAGAGATCAGGCGAAACAACCATTCGCTTTCACCTTCTTCGTATTTAGGGAAATCATAAGCCAGCAAATAAGAGTATGTTCTAAGAAGATGTTCAATATCGGAAAATACGTTCGTTCATAGGAAATTCATAGTACTAGAGTATAATTACGATGTTTCAAGATGAATGGGATTTAGCATTACGAGATAAGAAAGGAGGACTTCTATAAGACAATATCCGCAAAGCTAAATACTAATATTTAAAAATTGAAGTGCTGAATCTGAGCATAAATGCTTGGAACGGGGGATTTCATATGGGGTGAATCATGTTTTGAACATGTAGGGTTTACACCTTTTTACCCGAATCCGACAACTAACCTCGTAAGCTATGAAAGGTGGAGCCAGTCATTGTTTATTCTCCAGAAAAAGTGGTTTACTAGGGTTGCCCTTAGTGGTGTTCTTTTGACAAATAGTTTAGTGGGGATTGCCCCTTCTCAAGCGGCGGTTTTAAATTCCAAAGTTACCCCTATGGTTACTAAGCTACCAAGTACCGTATACAAAAATTCCCCTGTAGTAGTTTCTCAATCAAAAGCATATTCTCAAGCAATACGTGTAGCCTTTCATTGGACAAGTTCAATCGAGTCTAACATGAATGAACCTCAAATAACTAGTAAAATTATTTCTAACCAAAAAGAATCGATAACGCCTGTTGTTAGCAAAACACCGGCCTTAGTAAAGACATTAAGAGTACCTCCGATAAATAAGGATACCAAGAAAAAAAGCACTTCTGCACAGAAGGTTTCTAATATCAAACCTAAACAAGCTTCGATGCCCCAAGTATCGAGGGGCAGTTTATACGTAGATAAGCTTATAAGTCATGCATTAAGTTTACAAGGTATTCCATATCTCTGGGGCGGAACGAGTATAAAAGGATTTGATTGTTCAGGGTTTGTCCAACATGTATTTAGGGCCTCCGGAATTTCACTTCCACGAACTGCTGCCGAACAATACAAACTAGGCTCAACGGTAAGTCGTAATAATCTAAGACCAGGAGATCTTGTGTTTTTTCAAACCTATGCTCCTGGAGCTACTGATGTACGAATTTATATTGGTGGAGGACAAACAGTCGGAGCATCTAGTGATGGTGTAGGTATTCATAATTTGTCGGAAAGTTATTGGTCAAAACATTACCTTGGTGCGCGTCGAATCCTTTAACTTTGCGCTATATTGACTAAGAGATTAACCTTTAAATGACTGTACCTATAGTAAACAAGGTAACAATAAAAAGGAAATGGTATTAGGATTACAGTCTTAGCCATTTCCTTTTCCTTTAAAATAGAATACTTAATTTAAAAATCATAGAACACATGTAATCCAAGTTATCGTTCCTGGAATTATTAACCTGTAAGAATAGCTCCTACATATGTAAATAATAGTACATTGTGATGATATCCATAAACCTGCAAAATAAGAAGGAATTTAAGAATTTATGTAGAAATACAAGAGAATTATAGAGATATTCGTATATTCAACTATTTAAAAGCTATAATGATTAATCCTTTTTAAGGAGGTGCCCGCTAAGTCGTATTTGATTTGTTAAGTTCTTTAACCTTACTTATTAAAATTTATATAGCTCTTAACTCAGTAATTGTTATTAAGTACAAAAATGATTGGAGATGATCGATTTTGAATAAGAGAGTCAAGACTATAGTGTTTATTGCCCTAAGTTCTATCACAGTGTTAAGTCTTGCTGGTTGTGGAAGTCAAAATAGCGTGATGAACCCCAGTAATATGACTCAATATATGACGAGCAATCCTACAGAAATGGCAAATGTTCTGAGTTCACCTGATACACGCCAGTCCATGGTAAAAGTAATGGGGTCTTCACAAATAACGCCGATGATGATCGATATTATGAAAAGCAGTGAGGTCCAAAAGAATATGATCGGGATTATGGGGAGTAGTCAAAATCTCGATAACATGGTAAGCATTATGTCTAATCCATCGATGTTTAAGCCAATGGTGCAGATTATGGCTGATCCTAAAATGAAAGCAACATTTGAGGCCATGGTAAAAGATCCAGCCCTGCAGCCTTTAGTAAAAGAAGCAATGGGTTCAAAGTAACTTTTAGATGTCATGAAAAAGCAGGGTCACTTATTGAAAGGATCCTGCTTTTTGAATTATTTACATACGCATTGCCATTGGTCACGTAAAGAGGCAGATATTAATATTAACGAGCTCTTCGTGACAAGAGAGGAGAGTTTCGGAACTCGCAAAGTCATAGAGATTGTGTTTAGGGAGAGAGGGCTTGATCCTAATTAATTAAGTCTTTCCCTTAGAGAACTACAACACAACAAGTACTTTGGGTAAATTGGATTGCTGGATTATGGTTGGGATGTAGCGAAACTTATAATTTCGTTGCATCCCTTTCTTCATGAGAAATTCACAACTTTTTCATGAGATAGTCGTATCCAAAAGCTACACTAAGAACATAGAAAAGCAGTTAAATAAATTCAAATAAAAATAAGGGGGAATTACAATGAAAAAATTAACTAAGAAAATTACAACAATCGTAGGAACTGCAACATTGGCGGTAGGGCTTATGGCTTTACCGGCTTTGGCGGGAACGACTCAGGGACAGGACCATGGATGGGTTGGTCAAATGCAAAATTTCATGCAGCAAACCTTTACTCCAGCCCAACATCAGACATTAATGAACTCATCAGCAATGCAAAATCTCCATAATTCAGCCGCAATGCAAAAAGCTATGCAAACAGGAGACGTTAAGTCAATGCAAGATCTCATGAATTCAGACCCAGCCGTTAAGGCTCAAATAGGACAAGATAACCTTAACAAAATGAATCAATTCATGAGCCAATTTCAAGGGAATATGATGAGTGGAAGTAGTGCTGCTAGTTCGGGTAATACAATGATGAACGGAATTGGGGGAGCTAATACCGGAAGTACCATGATGAATTTCTAATTAAAGCGATTATATGATGATTGGTTAAAGTATTTGAATGCTACAAAAAGTGCTGAGAATAAATTCTCGGCACTTTTCCAAAGGTTATTACATAGTTCAACCACAATTTACAAACATGGCTACTTTCTTGATTCAATCAATACCCCTTGTATAATCTCGATTTTGTAAATATTTCAAAGATTTATATTTACAACGTATTTATAATAACCACAACTTACTTGAAAGCGTTTGTTCCTACTTAAGATTTTATTGTTTGCTAAAAGTGGTATTTAGAGGTAACTCTAGATATAGAAAATAAAAGAAGAGGAGGGGTGAATTGGTGCACGGATTAAAACAAAACTTGCTTATCGGAGGATTAGCTGCATGTTTTTCTTTACTCAGTGTAGTTTCTCCGTCTATGGCAGCAGCATCCGTGGCACAGACGGTTTCGAACACGACCAGTATTTATGGTTATGATCAGTATGAAACGGCAGCTAAGATTGCCAAGAATGGTTGGACTGGAACTTCTGATTATGCCATACTGGCTGCAGGTATGCCAGCAAATCTTATCGATGCCTTGGCCGCAGGACCTTTAGCTGCCAAATTAAACGCACCTATTATTTTGACTGAAGGTAATGATCTAAATCAGAACGCCAAGGAGGAACTGACACGGCTTAAGGTCAAGAAAGTCTATGTTACCAGCGGATCGGCTGTCATCAAAAAGAATGTCCTTGATGAAGTAAAAACAATTGAAACGGTAACAGAAGTAAAGGACCTCGGAGGCATCGATGCTTCTCAGACATCTGTAAACATAGCCAAAGAAATGGCCAATCAAGGCGTAAAAATTAGCCAGGTTGTAGTCACTGGCGGAGCCGGTTCAGATGCCTTATCCGTAGCTGCTATTGCTGGGGCCCAAGGGATGCCTATCCTATATACCAATGGCAGTTCATTATCTGCCTATGTTAAAGACTATCTGGAAGGTGTCCAAGCCAATGTCAAGCAAACCTATGTCATTGGTGGGCCAGCGGTTATCAGTGAAACGGCAAAAGCTCAAATACCTGGAACAGTTGAGCGGTATTATGGGCAGACTCAATATGATACGAACCTTGAAGTCTTAGAGAACTTCGCTGGAGCCAAAAACAAAACGACCTACCTAGCTAATGGGGAAACAATGGTTGATGCTTTGGCGGGAGTACCTCTGGCAGTAAAAAACGATGCGCTTATCTTATTAACTGGCAAGACGTTGCCTGAGGCGAGCAATAATTACGCCCAGTCTAATTTATTGACAAATGTGATAGGTCTCGGGGGACCGGCTGTCGTCTCAGAAGATGCACTTAATTCGTTAGTACCTTCAGAGGTAATCAGTCAAGACGGATCGAGCAAAGGGTCAGACGATTCTCAAACGTTAGAAAAACTTAATGGGATCCTCAAAGTAACGGGGAATAATGTAACGGTAAAGAATGCTAAAACGGACTACAGTGTTTATGTACAAGGAGATAACGTCACTCTAAACAATCTCACTGTGAACGGGACGATCTTTCTTGACCCGGGAGACAATGGTACAGCTACTTTGCAAGATGTGACTGCAACAAACATCGTAATTCTATCTGGCGGGCCAAAAGGAATTAATCTTGTGAACGTGAACGCCCAATTGCTTGATAATCAAAGCAGCAGCCCTGACGTTCTAATTAATGCGACAGGCAGTACTAAAATTGAACGAACTGTAGCATCGTCTTCGGCGAGTTTTCAGGCTGTCGACGGGACTTCATTTGGTAAAATCAAATTATCATATTTCCCACAATCCCAAGACGCTGCTCCGGTCGTGAACTTTATGGGAAATAATTTTCCGTCAGACATGATTGAGGTAGGGGACGGAGTCCAGGTGATCCAAAATGGCGGAGTAAGCAGTACTGCTGGTGGTACTGATAGTTCAAGTCATTCAAACGACTCAACTGGTACCACGACTAACCCAACTTGGAATTCCGGAGATTCGTTCTATGGGAATGTAACAGAAACATCTGACAATACTTACGGGCCAAGTTCAGGTCTCTTCTCCGTTGCTGGAGATATGACATTGGGCGGGGGCTCGAACACAAGTATGACCCTGCAGAATGTCAAAGTCTCTGGGACTTTAACCTTGAATCCAGGTCCAACAGGTAGTGTAACCCTGAACAACGTAACAGCAGAAAATGTTGTAGTTCAGTCAGGAGCCGACCATTCCATTGATTTAATTGGGGTGACGATTGCAGATACCCTAACGGTAAACGCTCCAAATCAGACTCCAGTGCGTATCGTGACGCAGGGCAGTACCATGATTGGCAACACATTAGTACAATCCGCAGCTAATCTTGTTAATAACAGTACGGGAAGTAACAGCAGTAATGCCTTCGGTGATATAACCCTTAATGTACCAACAAGTGGCGCAACGGTGCAACTTGGCGGTACGATAAGTTCACCAATTACAGTAGGGTCCTCCGCTTCTAATTTATTATTAGAAGCGACCAACGGAGCTTTGATTTCTGGGCCGATCACTGTAAATTCAACAGTTTCAATTCTGGCAGATAGTACCGCAACGATCAATAATGTTCAAGTGGCTGGTCCGGTTAGTCTGAGTGTGCAAGGAACTGGTACAGTAAGTGCTGTGTCGACAACAAGTGCGGCAAACAATGCAACCATAAGCATTGCGGCGGGTACGACCGTCCCAACTGTTACCCTCAGTGCCAGCGTTACCATTAATGCGGCGAGCGGGGCTACAATCGGTGATGTCCAGGTGGCGGCTGCAGGAATTCAGCCGATTTTGTCAGGATCTGGAATATTTACCCTTGTTACAGTCACTGCTGAAGCCACAGGGGCTACGGTTACAGTCGATTCGGGTACACATGTTGCTGCGATTACGGCTGATGTAGATTTCACATTGGCTGGTAACGGGACTGTCGATGTTGTAACTCCGGCAACAGGAGTAACGGTAACTCAATCAAATCCACAAACGGTCACTGATGTAACGTCACCTTCCCCTATCGAAGCGGCAAACGGGACACTACAGTCAGCCATCGGCCTGCCGAATACCGTCACGGTAAACCTAAGCGGTGGAGGGACCGCTGACGTCAATGTGACCTGGGATAATGGAACGCCAACATATGATGGTACCACAGCAGGTACGTATACGTTTAGCGGAACCTTATCGAATTTGCCATTCAACGTTACAAATCCAAATCAAGTAACCGCAAGTGTTAGTGTTACAGTCGATAGCGCTGTTGTTCAAAGTCAAACAGTTACAGGTATATCCAGTCTTTCTCCAATCGCTGTAGCGAATGGAACAACGCAGGGAGCCATTGGATTACCGAACACAGTCACGGTAAACCTAAGCGGCGGCGGAAACGCTAATGCCAGTTTAACCTGGGATAACGGAACACCAACATATGATGGTACCACAGCAGGCACGTATACTTTCACCGGAGCCTTATCAAATTTGCCTGCCAATGTAACGAATCCTAATCAATTAACGGCAAATGTAAGTGTTACCGTAGGTCAAATAGTCACTGGGGTAACAACGACCTCGCCAATCACTGTCGCGAACGGGACAACACAGGGAGCCATAGGATTACCGAGTGCTGTAATGCTAAATTTAAGTGCCCCAGGACACCCACATGCCATCGCCAATGTGACATGGGATAATGGAACTCCATCGTACGATGGCTTGACATCGGGAACGTATACATTTAGTGGAACTTTGTCGAATCTCCCGGCTAATGTTACGAATCCCAATCAAGTGACGGCAAGTATAAATGTTGTTGTGACTGCGGACAGTACGACTCCATCTGCTTTGAGTTTCTCCAATCAAATGTTGCCGAACGCAACAGAAGGAATGGCTTATAGTGCAGTCCTAAGTGCTCAAAGAGGGACTGGAGGGTATACGTTTGCAATAGCAAACGGCTCGACGACCCCTGCGGGATTAACGCTGAGTCCTAATGGAATACTCAGTGGCATACCGACGACACCAGGCTCTTACTGTTTTGAGGTAACTGTCACTGACAGTGGCAGCACGACTGCATCGGCTATCGGAATAATCACCATAGAGCCACAGACAGCGACTTCTCAGCCTCTAACTTTCACTGTGACAAGCCTGCCTTCAACTATCAACGGTATGTACTATAGCGCCGGTTTTGATGTGGCAGGTGGTACCGGAACGTACAATTATGATTTGGTACCAGGCAGTAGTTTACCTGCAGGCTTAACGTTGAATGATGGAATCCTTAGCGGTATACCGACTTCAGCTGGATCTTCAACTTTCAGTGTTATAGTAACTGACAGTTCGGGCAGCAATGTGACACAACAGTTTACGTTGAACGTAAACTAACCTAACTAAATAATTTAGAATTAATTAGTTTCGTTCGAAATGAGCAAGAGGATACGGGTGGCAGTTAAATGCCGACCGTGTCTTCTTCGCTCTCAAGCATATTCTTCATCAGGTTTAATTCTTTTTTTCTTTCATCATGATATCGGGTCGCCAGGCATTAATCAGAACCTAAGAATTAACTTCATTAGAAATTCACAACTTTTTCATGAGAAATCGTATCTGGTCATTAAACTTGAAATATCAGTTCAGTCAACTTTGAACTTGGTAACAAACACTCTGGTCCTGAGGGAAAACCTCAAACTAACTTTTTATAAACATAAGAATTACGGAGGGGTGTATATGAAAAAGAACAAAACAGACGAAAGAAAAAAGGGAAAGGGAATAATTAAGGGAATTGGCTCAGTCCTATTGGCACTGATTGCTTCTTCTCACCACTGGGTTCATACCTTATTGCTTGCCTTAGGGTTAACGACTCTAAGCTCAAGCCTTTTATCGTTATCTCCTCCCCTCAAGATTATCTTTTTACTGGTTTCCCTTGTTGTTTCCGCATGGTTCATTTATATTGCAAAACGCAAGTGGAGTTATGATCGTCCTGCTGCCTGGGTGTATCTTATCTCCTCGATTATTTCTATTATTCTTGTAATTACATCCATGCCTCAAGCAATCTCTGCCGTGTTACCTCCTTCCCAACATCAGCAACAACAGCTACCACAAGATCATAATCTTCATCACCATTAATATTATGTAGGGGATCTTCAACGTTGCTCGTTACTTAGTTTATAGCTGTAACCAACCAAGCGCCTTTTCACGTTGTGTGAAAGGCGCTTGGTTTGATATTATCGCATCATACCTTGTGTTCCTGAGCCACTTTGACTACCAGATCTACCTTGCATGGGCATTTGGCTTGAAGGGGTAGTGCTCATAGATGGATTAGCTGGCATTGAGTTATTGGACGGGGGTAAAGTATTTTTCATACTAGAAGGGCTTTTATTTTGACTTGAACCTGATGCTGGGGGACTACTCGAAGGCATTTTTTCGCCAGACATGGGAGTACCCATTGAATTTGGTTCTTCTTGGCGAGTCCCGCTTTGAGGAGTTATTGTCATACTTTCCTGAGGAAAAAGAGAATGTAATGTAGTATTTGATTCGCTCAACATATGGTTGGTGTCATTGGGGTTGGTACTGTTTGTATTAGCTACTAGCCCCTTATCCATTAAGCGCTTATACACCAGATAATTATTGACGCTCATGCCAAGGTTTTGGGCTGTTTTTTGAGTCGCTTCATCGGTCTGGCTTACCATCAGATCAGCAGAGATGTTTTTATCAAGCATATGACGACGCATTGAGTCCCGCAGTTTCGCTTGATCAATAACATCTTCTTGACGATTATCCAAGGGTATAATGCTTGCCATAACCAGGTTTTTGCTTCCTTTTAAGGTTTCTTGAGAATTCGCTTGATCGATTAAAAGGTCAACCGATGTATAGATATCCTTTCCTTGAAGCTTAATCTCAGAAGTTAAAGGTTTAGATCCTTGAGTTAAATCAATCACCCTAAGTACTTTGGCATCACGATTAACGAATAGTTCCTTACTATTATTAATATCCATCACAACAGCAGCCACTGCAGTATTTGCGCTTGAGACTATGTTAAATACACCAAGGCCCAAGGCGAGAAGCAGAATGGCAGCCATAGAAGCCAATTTAAGGAGTCTTTGGTTTAGAATGTTACGTTCTGGCAAATCTACTTCAATAACGTGTCCGAGAAGGGGTGGGGTGATCGGAGTTCTGATTTCCAAATAGTCACCACGTTCTGTGTAAAGGATCGTTTTCTTTTTAGTGATTTTCATAACAATGCCTTTGACCTTTTCCATTACGCTAACCCCTTTCTTGACGTTATTGGATCCATTTGTGTAAAACTTTTTAACGACATAAAATCAGGATCGGATAAGATTAGAACTGTAGCAATAAGATATTTTCTCCCTCTCTCTAGCACTTTGCGTTTTATCCCGGTCAGGAGTTCTAACTCTTTGAGAGGTAAACATTTATTCTTTGTTAGGTATTGCAATAAATCGTCCCGATCACTAAGCTCTTGAGCAACTTTATAGAGAGTCGCTTTACTATCACGATGCTTAGGGGAGACTTTAACTAAATCTTCTAAGGTTATTCCATATTCGGCTAGGGCAAACACATAACTTTTAACGGTTTCCGCAAAATCATAGTTTTGCTCCGTTTCTTGATACATTTCCATGGATACTTCTGAATCGTAATTCTTAAAGTCGTTACTGTCGGATTCTGAAGGAGAAAGCGAGAGAAGTTGATATTTTGACTCTTTGCGGAAGTGATCAATTAATCGTCGCGTCATAATTGTTTTAGCAAGCCCATAGAACGAGGCACCTTCACCAGGCTCATATTTATCAATTGCTTCATTAAACGCGACCAAGGCAATGCTCAGTTCGTCGTCACGCCCCCAAGTAAGATAGCGCCTACATAGATTAGAGCTGACTTTCAGAATAAACGGTTTGTGATTTTTAATGAACTCTTCTCTTACAAGTTCATTTCCACTTTTGGCTTGTTGTAAAGTCTGTTGAATTAATAATTCTTGCACTTCAACCCCTCCAGCTAGAAGAATGTTCGTAAAAAGTTCATAAATTTAAGGGGTACCTTGAAGAAAAAATCCTAAAAGAATAATTACAACTACCCCCCAATAACCGAGTATGTTGTCGAATACTTTGGTGTCAACGGGAGGTGAGAGTTCATAGCAAAACCAAAATTGAGTTCGGCTTATTTGTTTTCGAACATAACTAATAATGAAAGGATTGGACTGTAGTATGAAAAAGAGAGTATTAGTAGCGACGGTATCAATGGCTTTAATTGTTGGATTGGCAGGGATTGTAAATGCTGAAACCGTGGGGAGTACTGGAACACAATCTCAACCATCCAATGCGTCAACTTATATGAACCCCCAAAATGTCACCAGCATGAGCCCAATGCAGAGAACAAATGATCAGACGGATCAAACACAACAGGCACAAACAGCCCAAAATCCGTCTTCTTCGTCCGACCAGACAACAAATCAAATAAATATACCTCATATGAGTTCTAATGGATCCATGACTAATTCGGGGCTGAACATGCCCTTAAATCATCAAACACAATCAATGCCGATGAGTACACCAATGAATGGTCAAATGGGTAATCCACAAAGCCAGCAAGGAATGAGAGGGACATCCAGGTCCAGCCAAACGAATTCTTCGAGTATGATGCAGCCATCAAGCCCAAATTCAAGTGGTAACACAATGGGGTCAATGGGAAGAATGGGCCGGTAAGATTTCTATAAATGTTTCTCAAATTCACAGGAAAGTCATAATTCGTTCATGGCTTATTCAAATTGTTTGAATACAATTGAATAAGCCAAAGTACATAGATAAGGGATGCATTATAATTCAAAGGAGGAATCAAATGGCGAAAAGCTCTCCGGTTTATTGATAAAGCAAGGATAGAGTGATGTTTTATAGCTTTATCTATCGCTTGAATTTCTAGTAATAACTATGACAAAAAATAAGTGATTATTGACTGAACGGAGTGTTTGACATGATGCAAGGAATAAGTGGGATGGGCAGCGCAGGGACTATGATGAGTGGCGCAAATAGTATGATGGGTGGTTCCCGGAGTATGATGAATGGCACAAGCAGTACGCAGAGAAATAATGTTATATCAGGAAGTGAAAATCTAGTAACAAAACAGATACCTGAAAACGATAAGAATCTTGGAAATATAGTTGACATACGAATTTAAATTAAATATTCCTCAAATCCTGATCTAGCCTTAAGTAAGGCCGTATAGAGGAAAACTAACCTAACAGGGTTACCCTATATGGTCTTACTTCTTTTATACAGTTTATGATTATAATAAATCTGCAGTTGAAACTCAGTATATTATCCGACGTTGCATGAAACGTAATTGTCCCAATAGAGATGAGAGTTGTATCTATTTTCGGTAATTGAGGCAATTCACGAAAAGTAAAAAAGGCAACTGAAGAATGAGCGTCAGTTCCCTTTTAAAGTGTCTTTTGAAGAATAAATGAAGTATAGTCTAAGATTGATCTGCAAATTTTTCTATCTCTTTTGGAAGTTGAACAATAAATTCTGTATCTTGTCCGACTGTACTTTGTACAGTGATCGTTCCCTGATGAAGAGCTGTAATCTGTTTTACTAAAGCAAGACCAATTCCTGTTCCCCCGGTTTCACGGCTTCGGGATTTGTCGGCCCGGTAAAATCGCTCGAAGATGAAGGGAAGATCCTCTTTAGGGATGCCACTGCCCGTATTTTTGATCCAAATGAGTACAGAATCAGATGTTGGTGTAAGAGTAATAGTTATTTCACCGCCGCTATTTGAGTACTTATAGGCATTATGAATAAGATTGTAAAAGAGTCGTGTCAACAGCTGTCCATCGCCTGATGTTATTACTGGTTCTGGCGGAGGGCTCCAATTTAGGGTTAATTGTTTTTCTTGAATCAGCGAATAGAGACTATGAATGACTTTTTCAAGAAGGTAATTTAAGTCTGTTGGTTCAACGATAGGCTTTAGCGCCCCGATTTCAGCGACATTTAAGTCTTTTAAATCACTGGATAGGTCTACCAAACGGTCAATTTCTTCATGAATGGAGGATAGGTTCTCTTCATCTGCCGGCAAGACATTATCTTGGAAAGCTTCGATATAGCTTTTAATGGACGTTAGAGGTGTGCGCAGTTCGTGGGCAATATCGGCGGTAAACTGTTTTCGAAGAGTTTCTTGGCGGTTCAAATTATCAACCATTACGTTAAAAGCGTTTGCCAATTGCCCAACTTCGTCCTTTGTCTGAATAACAACGCGTTCATTGAGATTTCCTTTGCCAATACGCTCTGCAGCAATAGTTAGGTGTTTCAATGGTTCTACGAGACGACGACTTGTGAAATAACTTAGGATTATTCCGAACACAAGTGCCAGACCTCCGGCAAGTAATAACGAGTAAAAGACTGAGGACTGGAAGAGGACATCTTGGGGGTTAAGGATCGGCGCAGATGAAGGGTAGTGGACGTAGGCTATTGCTAATGTTCCTTGAGGTCCCGATATCGTTAAGGTTTTCGTTTTCCAGCTTGTGATTGAAGAAGAGGACATACTCATCCCCATCATACCGCTTTGACCGTTCATCATGTCGTCCATCATATGACTCAACGTAGCAATTTGTTTACCGTTAGGATCCTTTAGTGTAATGGTTGTTCCAACTGGGAGGGATTGACTAATTTCATCAAGGGATGTAGGATCCCAGGCTCCTTTGCTCTGATATACTGCGCTTAGACGAGCTGGTAATTGTTCAATAACCGTTTCGCTCGTCTTGGTTAAGTAATTACTGAATTGTTGATGGAAGACAAGGTTAACGGCAAGTAAACTCAAGGTTAGGGCCATTAATATGATTACAAGAGTAGAAAGGAATAATTTTTTTCGCATCTCATCCTCCTGCACTTGGATTGAATTTATAACCTATGCCGTAAACCGTTATGATAATTTGTGGGTTACTAGGGGTGACTTCAATTTTCTGGCGGATTTTTTTGATATGAGCATCAATGACACGGTCATCACCCTCAAAGTCGTGCCCTTGTACAATTTCTACCAGTTGTCCTCGAGCGTAGACGCGTCCCGGATTCTTGGCCAGAGTGCCAAGGATTTTAAATTCTGTGGGGGTTAATAAAATATTTTGATCATAAAGTCGAATTTCATGCTGAATGTTATCAATGGTGAGGCCATTGTCATACGTAATTACGTCTGCTAAGGGTGACGTTTCGTTGTTCACGCGGCGTAGTACTGCCCGAACACGGGCAACAACTTCACGAGGACTAAAAGGTTTCGTGATGTAATCATCGGCGCCAATGCTGAGTCCCTGAATGCGGTCTTCTTCTTCAACTCTGGCTGTAAGCATAATGATTGGAACGGAGGATAGTTTCCGGATTTCACAACATATTTCTGTACCAGACATTCCGGGAAGCATCAAATCCAAGATGATAAGATCATAGGAATTTTCCTTAAACATGGTTAGAGCGATTAAACCGTTTATGGCTGTGCTGACTTGAAATCCTTCCTGTTGAAGGTAGGCTTTAAGTACTGATGTAATTTTCTTTTCATCATCTACAATTAAAATTCTCATTGAAGCATAAACTCCTTCGGTATAAACCAAAATTTAGTACAAGGTAATTATTACAAAAAGATGAAAAGTAATTCTGCCGTGGCGAGGTTATATTACCCTTTAGCTTGGCTGATCATGGTTCTAAGTTGTTCGGAGTAAGGGCCATTAGGATCTTGATTTAAGACGGTTTGCCACATGCGAATGGCCGATGAATTGTCCTTCTTAATTTGATAAAGATAAATACCGTAATTAAACAACGCAGGAGAAAAGTTTGGGTTGATAGACAAGGCCTTTTGGTAACTCTTTTCCGCCAAGTCCAGTTGTCCGCTATAGAAAGCAGCTGTCGCCATATCAGTCATAACGTTGATATCTTGTTTGCTCTTGAGAACGCTCTGATAACTCTTGACTGCCAGAGCGAATTCATCTTTTGCTTCATTTGGAGCGCTTTTCTGGTCTGCAGTTCCTAAATCATAATAAGCATTTCCTAAATCCTCCTGCAGCCCAATATCATTAGGATTTGATTTCAATTGTTGGATTAAAGTATTGACTCGGTTCTTGTCATTGATGGAGACACTATTGTTAGACGTTGAAGACGATGAAATCGAGGAACTGCCAGCGTTATTTGAATTATAAAAGTATCCAAAAGCTCCTGCTCCGATTAAACAGGCGGCAATTAAAATAAAAATAACAATGGTTTTGAATTTTTGATTTGTGTTTCCCTGCATGCTGCATTCTCCTTCGCAATTTTTGAAGGTACCCTATATGTTTTGGGATTCGTTAAGTTATATTTTATTATCAAGTTAATTAAACATACGTATAATGGGCAACGAACGGATGAGCGCACTCGACCGAGTGCGCTCTAATCCATTGGTTGAGATTATATAAGTTACATCCGCATTGCCATTCGTACAGTAAAGGTTAAGAAGTTTAATACACCGAAGAGCAAGATGACAACAAGATAAGGTATAGAGACGGAAAGGGCTTTGCCCAAGCCGTAATTCTTTTTGGCGATACGATAGGCCGTATACATGGAGCCGAGCGTTCCGGCAATGACCAAGAAATACTGCATAACTTGGATGATCGGGTCAGGAACGAATGAGGTTGAACCCTCGAGATGCACCCCAAAGAGTCCCATGAAGGTATAGTAGGTTGCTTTCCCTTCTGCCAGCAGGTGGAATAAGTTATGGGCCATATGAGAGGCAAGATCGAGAGGAATGACGGCGTAACCGAAGCGGGCAAAGGCATTACGCAGCGTTTCACTTGTGAAACGTTTGGATAGAGCTGTTGCTGAGAAAAGAAGTAACACAGGCGTAGCCATGGCTAAGATAAATAGCATTGTAAAGGCGATATCTTGATTAGCAATCCCTAAGGTATTTTCTACCCACTTGAGGAAAGAGGGGTAAAAGTCTAACATGGTAACATTTTGGACGAAAACAATTCCCACGATAACAATGGCTAAGAAGGATTCTTCGAAACGAGCACGGGTCATCGACCAAAATTCACTGGTTGGTTTACGAGGGGTTAAGCGAATTGAATCATGGGGGCAATTCTTGATGCAACTTCCGCAGAGATTACAATTGGCGTTGTTTTCCATTGCCATTGGAAATTCAAACATCGGACATCCTGGTGCGTTAGCACCACCCTTGTAACAATCACGTGTTTTACAAGTTTTACAAACATTCTTATCAGCGCGCAGTTCTAACATACCTGCTCGTGAATAGTTGCCGGATAAACTGCCGAGAAAGCAGAGATAACGGCACCAAGTTCGGCGTTCAAAAAGCAAGGCACTTACCATGACTCCGCCTAAGATGAGCAATAAGAGAGTTCCGGATCCTCGAGGAGATTCCACGATCCCCCAAATATGATCAGACCAGGTGATGAGAATGAAGGTAATATCGATAATCCAAAGGCCATTTTTCTTAATGAAATTGGGAACTTTGAGATTGGCTCCGAAAAGCTTTTGTGTTAAGTCACTCACCCAGGCAAAGGGGCAAATCCCACACCAGAAGCGTCCCAAAAGGAAAAAGAAAAATGGGATTAGTGGCCACCAAAGAACCCAGGTTGCAGCAGAACCAAAGTTATTGTCTACGGCAGTAGGTCCTGCGAGGGTTTCAAACATAATCACTGCAAAAACGATCACCGTAATCCATTGAAAAATTCGAGGGTAAAAATAGCTCGTGAGAAATCGTTTAAGCCAGCGAATGTTAAGAAGATTCTTCGGTTGTTTGTTGACGGAATTTGTTGAAGACATTTCTAGGCCTCTACTTTCTTACTTTTTCTTGCCTTTTAAGACAGCAGCGATAATTCCGGCAATGACGACGACACCGGCGACACTGCCAATAAGCACATAATTAGGTCCGGATTTGCCTACAGTTATTGGAAAATTGACGGTACTTTGGCCTAATGACGAAGAAATAGTAATAGCTTGGTTCCATTGTCCAGGCTGATTGAAAGTCATGTTTTGCATCATGTAGGAACCTGCTTCCATGGACATTGACCCCATTGAAGATTGTTCTTGCATGACCATTCCGCTTTGGTTATTCATACTCGATGACATGTCCATGCCTGCCATATTTCCGCCATCATTGGAGTTGGAGCCCATCATGGTAGGGTTGCTCATCGTAACTTTTGCTCCGGTTACGGGCTGTCCGGTTGCCTTATTCTTAACGATGATGGTCATGGTTCCGGATTGGTTAACCATGGGGGTTTCCGGGTTCATTTGCATAATGACCTGATAAGGGCCAGCGTCTTGCTCAAGCTGAGAAGCAGCGAAAGCGTTGGATGCAAACATAAGAGTCAAGAGTAACAAGGATATGGTAAGAAGGATTTTTGAAATAGGTTTTCTTGGGTAACTCATAAAACACGCTCCTCTAATTTAATTGAGACGACAATTATCAATGCAAAAGTCATGCCAAGTTGCACTTAATATCAAATTATGATGTAATAGCACTATGATTATGGTGTTTTGTTGAGTTGTATTGGTATTTTCGAGTATTCTAATCATACTAACTTATAAAATATAAATGCATTAAAAGAAGAAAGCACAAAAAAAGTGTGGGAAAAGACACAGTTTACTGCGCCTTTTCCCACAACAATTTTAAGTTTAGGTCTAAGGGGATGAAATTGTGCGACGGATATTAGTTGCCGATGATGAAGTAAATATGCGCTGGGTTTTAGAGCGAGCCTTAGTAAAAGCCGGATATGACGTTGAAACTGCAGAAGATGGGCAATTAGCCATAGATCGGGCACTGTCGGAACGCCCCGATCTTGTTCTCGTTGATTTAAAGATGCCTAAGGTTGATGGGTTAAATGTGCTGCGTACCTTGAAAGATCATTATCCCGATTTACTCATTGTCATGATGACAGCACATGGCAGTACGGAAACAGCGGTTGAGGCGATGAAGGCAGGAGCCCATGACTATCTAATGAAACCTTTTGAGATCGATGAACTTCTCATTACCCTTGAAAAGGCTTTAGAAGTAGAAAGTCTGCGCGAGCAGGTGGACTACCTAAAGGGGGAGGTTCAGCCTAATCGCTGGCAATTGGTCGGAAATAGCGACAAGATGCAAACATTAAAACTGCTTGTAGAGAGGGTCGCGCCAACACCGGCAACGGTTCTTATTCAAGGGGAGTCTGGTACGGGTAAAGAATTAGTTGCCCATGCTATTCATACCTTAAGTGCTAGGGCTGATGGCCCTTTTATCCGAGTGAATTGTGCGGCTTTGACTGAGACCTTATTAGAAAGTGAATTATTCGGCCACGAGAAAGGTGCTTTCACGGGTGCTCATTCACGCAGAACCGGACGTTTTGAATTAGCAGATGGCGGAACGCTTTTTCTGGATGAGATTGGTGAGCTGTCTTTTAATGTTCAAGCAAAGCTATTGCGGGTACTTCAGGAACGGACATTTGAACGAGTTGGGGGTGAAAAAACCATTCAGGTTGATGTAAGGATTATCGCCGCCACGAATCGCGATCTGTTAAGAGAGGCTCAAGAAGGACGGTTTCGCGAGGATTTATATTATCGCTTGAATGTCTTCCCAATCTTTGTTCCTCCCCTGAGAGATCGCCATGAGGATATCTCCCTCCTTGTGGATCATTTCTTAGAAAAACTTAGTGCCTATGGCCAAAAAAAGGCTCTTGGACCGGGAGTTCTTGCCCAACTCATGGCTTATACTTGGCCGGGAAATGTGCGCGAACTTGAAAATGTCATTGAACGAATGGTTATTATTTCTCCGGGAGCTGTAATCGGTCTTGATGGGGTGCCAACCTTTAATACATCTAATCAATTAGAGAAGAGTTTGGATCCCTTTATTCTTCCGCCGGGGGGCATATCTCTTGAAGAGATTGAAAAGTCCTTTATACGTCAAGCTATGGAACAAACGGATGGGAATCAAAGCCAAGCGGCAAAAAAGCTGGGACTTTCCCGTTACGCCTTTTTGTACCGCTTGGAAAAATACGGGATAAGCCCACATTTGGATAGCTGAACCTTGAGAGGAGTGCTTTTATTGCCAAGCTATAAACTCGATCTCAAAAATCGACATCGAGTCTATTTCGATTTGCTGATCATTAGCGTCGTAATTATCATTTTAACGGTCATTCACTATACGACTTATCATTACACCATGAATTATCACATCATGTTACAATTTGCCTACTATCTCCCTGTGATATACGCAGCTATGCGCTTTGGCTTAGTCGGCGGAATTATATCCGGGTTATCTATAACCTTTCTGATTCTACCGTTTATGACTTACTTTAACACAATGACAATGGCTTCATCTGCCATGCTGACTCAATGGGTGGAAATTGTCCTAATTAATGGTATTGGTTGGTTAACTGGTTTTCTGATTGAACAGGAACGGAAAGCGACACGCAAACATCAACTTGCCCTTCAAATTCAGAAAGAGTTAGTAGAAAAGTTAAAACGTGAAAGTCTAGAACGTGAACGCTTGGAAAGCGAGATCCGGCAAACTGAACGGTTAACTGCGCTTGGGCATCTGAGTGCCGGTTTGGCTCATGAAATACGCAATCCCTTGGGGATCATGAAAGTAAGTATTCAGCTTCTGGCTCAAGACAAGCAAGAAGATAGTGAGGTTTTAGAATATTGTCGCGTACTTAAAGAAGAGTGTGAACGCTTAAATAGGTTAGTTAGTGAGTTTTTAAGTTTTGCCCGCCCTAAGGAATTAGTGCGTAGAAGAGTTAAGTTAGAGAAACTCTTGGAAGAAGGAGTTATGTTTATTCAGCCTGCTCTGCGGCAGCACCAGATTGAATTATTTCAAAAAGGAGGACAAGTTGATGCTTACGAGGTTGAAGTAGACTCTGATCAGATTAAACAAGTTATTTTAAATATCTTACTCAATGCTATAGATGCCCAAGGAGAAGGGGGTAGGATTCTTCTGGAGAGAATTCAAAAAGAAGGCTTTGTAGGATTTGCCGTTAGCGATGAAGGGCAAGGAATTTCGCCCGATGTCTTGCCTTACATATATGACCCCTTTTTTACAACAAAGGAGAAAGGAACTGGATTAGGCTTGTCGGTGGTACATCGTATCCTAGATCAACACGACGGGAAGATATCCGTTTCAAATCGAAATGGGCGAGGAGCAAGAGTTGAAATTTTGTTGCCTCGATGCGAGGAAGGACCCTGATTGAAATGTTCAGGGTCCTTATTCATGAGAAATTCACAACTTGTTCATGAGATAGTCGTATCCAAGGGTTACACTAAGAACATAGAAAAGCAGTTAAATAATTCGAAAATAAAATATAGGGGGAATAGAAATGAAAAAGTTAACGAAGAAGCTTACAGCAATCGTAGGGGCCGCAACTTTGGCAGTAGGGCTTATGGCTTTACCGGCTTTGGCGGGAACGACTCAGGGACAGGACAATGGCTGGTTTGGTCAAATGCAAAACTATATGCAGCAAACATTTACCGGCCCATCTTCAGTAACTGGCTCACCTAATGTTACAGTGCCAAATTTGGGTAGTGTAAATTCACCTTATGGATATGGAATGATGGGTGGTTACAACGGTTCAAGTAGCTCTGGTGGATACGGAATGATGGGGGGGTACAGCGGCTCAAACAGCTATGGGGGTCGTGGCATGATGGGTGCTTGGTAATAATTATCTGCTCTTTTAAGGCTCTTTCTTTGAATAAGGCTTATTAATCGGCTAACCAGGTGAAGTCTTCTTAAAGGATCTTAGTTTTGACAGGGCATTATATAGTTTCCGTGAAGGGCATACTATTTCTTTTTCCCATCTTGTAATAGTTTTTCTATGAACCCCTAAAAAAGCTCCAAACTGATCCTGTGTAAGTTCTAAGTGTTTTCTAATAGATCGGATCTGATAACCATAATTAGAGCTGATAAAGCTTAAATATTCATCAAGTATAAAGCATGAGCTAACTCTAATTGCTTTAGCTATTCGATTGCAAATTTCTAAAGAATGTTCAATCTGATTATTCTCGTATCTCTTAACGGTACAAACATCTAAACAGGAAATAGCTGCAACATCCTCTTGAGATAGGTTCTTTTTAATTCGATAGTATTTAATCCGCCCACCTATAGTTGATAAATCCGAAGTGCTTTCTAATAAATCTACAGAATGCTCATGAGAAAATGTTTCCGTTATGTTAGGATAGCAAACGAGATTCTGATGCACTTGAGATCCTTGAAGAAATCCCGGGGGGAAGTGTCCATTTACGATCCTATCGGGATGGATAAAGAGGGCAATGAGATTTCTCTCATTGATGTTCTGGGTTCTAATGAAGAGGATATTTCTACTAGAGTTGAGAATGCTTCGGAGCAAAAGGCGTTATTGGAACTGGTTAAGAAGCTTACTAAGAGGGAGAAAATGGTCCTTCAGTTGCGTTATGGGCTTATGAACAGTCCTAAGCGGACCCAGCGTGAGATTGCTAAAGTTCTGGAGATTTCACGATCTTACGTGTCAAGGATTGAAAAAAAGGCGATTCAAAAGCTGATGGAAGAGATGAAGAGAATTGATCCGAAATAATAACGGAATAATTAAAGGTAAAAAAGCTATTTGGACGAAATAATATTAAACAATAGCATGAGCCCCTCTATGTCATCTTAAATGAATTTCAGTATTTAATTGTAACAATTGGGAAATCCATGATAGCGTTAGAGAATCAGGTAGGACACAATAACTATGAAATTGTAGTTAGTGGAGGAAAAGCTGTATTGTGTCATCGATCATATAACCCTGATGGCCATAAGCCGGTTGGAGGCTGTTTGTTTTTTTTGTAGTGACAGGGTGTTGTGGGGGAATGTAATATTTAGGTATATTAAAGGGCATCTGCTTAGAGCAGGTGCTATTAATTTTGGCTAAAAATAATTATAGAGCATAAGCTAAAGCGGAATATCTTTGGACAAATTGAATAGAGGTGATATAATTATGGCAATAAATGATAATCTTAAAGAGGATGCTGATAGTATGAATAATGCAGCAATTATTGAGCCTAAGAAATTAGGATGTATGAATAGTATTAGAAATATAGCTAAGAAAGCTATCAAAGAAAAGGGCTTAAGTGATTATGAAATAAGGAAAACTTTGGGTTCAAAGAGATATGAGAAGTAAACTTAAGGTCGTGTTGGATACCAATATTTTTATAAAAGCATGGTTTTCTTCGGAAGACAATAATGTATGCTCCAAAGTAATGGATTTAATTGAGGAAAGGAAAATTCAACTTTTATTTGCGCAGGATACTATAGGAGAATTAGTTTACTTAGTTAAAAATTTTGCAAGATATAATATTACCGATGTGAATGATAGATTGGCAATGCTACAAGGCGTAATGGAATTGTTCTACTATAGTACCTCGATAAATACGATGATATGTTTTTAAAATGCGCCATCGAAGGGAATGCAGATTATTTGGTTTCTGATGATTTTAATAGTGGCATGCATGTGGTTGAGAATATTAATTTTAAGGTTGTTAGTTCTGATAAGTTTATAGAGTTATTTTAACAAGATAACAAAGCATCTGCTGGATAAAGGCAGGTGCTTTGTTATTAGGCATCACTAGCGTTGCGTAAAATTTTTTCTCAAATGTCAAGCGCTATAAAGTCAAGGAATCTAGAGAAAATGTAAGAAAATAAGCCAGTATTCCTGATTATTCCTGTAAATTGTGATAAAAAATCCTTATAATTAGAGTTAAGGGTAGTCCTTGCCCAAATCTCAAATTATAAGGAGATTAGATAGGACCTGGACTTGTAGTCATTGTGGAGCAGAATTAGACCGCGACATAAACGCTGCTATCAATATCAAAAATGAGGGCTGTATGTCACTGGATGATGATATACAGCTATTAATTTAACCGTGCGATTTCAACAGCGGATGGGAATTTCGCGTTAATCGCCGTATAAATTTTAGGATCTTCTCCCCCCAAACTCCAGATTGAAATGCCGTTTAGGTTATACTTGTTTACTAGGTCGAGAAGAGGTTGGATAGATGCTTCGTTTTCAAACCATACCGTATGATTACCTTTTTTGTCTGAGTAAGTATAATGAGGACCGCTATTTGGATCATTGGTAACTTTGCTGTTATAACGAGCGGCTGTATTTACAGCATGCAAATAATTTATTCCTATACCTTTAGAGCCCGACCAATTATAGCCATAGTCGGGAATGCCCAATTCGATTTTATTCGGATTAATAACTGATATCGCATAGGAAATTACATTATTGACCCAATTCACAGGAGCAATCGGACCGGGACTAGAGGTTGACCAAGAGTAATCATAGGCCATAATACGGACTTTATCGGCTGCTTCACCAATAGCTTCGTAATCCTGCCCAGGGTGTTCAGTTGCTGTAGTCTTAGAAGTCAGGGTTACATAAAGAAGCTTATTTTTCTCATGAAGTGCATTTGCTAATTTTTGAACAAACAAAGTAAAAGCCTTTTTATCGGATGGTAAAACATTTTCGTAATCAAGGTCAATCCCAGAATAGTTCTGAGATATTACTATGTTGACTATATTTTGGATGTGATTTTGCATCAATACAGGATCATTAACAATGGTGGATATTAAACTAGAGCTGAATTCGTTACTGATTAAGGGCGTGAGAGTTAATTTTTTATTCTGCGCGTAATTGATTATTTGAGGATCTTCCGAATTATTAAGTGGTTTAATATCGCCGTTCTTTGTTGCGTCATACCAGAAGGGTGAGATCTCATTAAATACTTCCGGATTATTCTTAACAGAGGTAATAGCTGTTGCCTGATTCCAGTAAGGAATCCAACCGTTAATTGAACGACTTCTCTTAGGAGAGGTATTCTTAGAATTAGCGATAAAAAAAATCGCTGCCATTAGAATACAAAGGACTACAGTTGCAGATAAAAACAGTAAACGTTTATTTATTTTATACATAAGAATATACCTTTCTACGAATAAGCTGCATTTATCCAGTTTTTAAGACCCCCACTTTTTAAGTTGGGGTGGGTACTTCGTTAACTTCAGGTGGGGTAGAGTCCTCCTTCGCCGCTAAGTATTCCTATTAAGAAAAGCGGTTCGGCGATAATGTCCACTGGACATTATTGTATCTGAAGCCCCGATGTTCAGCTTTAGCTGAACGAGTTTACTGGCGGATTGCTTATAGGTAATTTACGATTAAAACTAGATAGCATTTCGTTTTGGTTTAAGAAAATTATAACATTATAATTTGAAAAGGAATTTAAAAAAAGATTAAAATTGTATGAAATTAGCTATTTGGGTCGAATCCTTTACATTCATTGTTAGCGCTGCTGGTGGGTAAATATAGAACACAAGGATTAATAGCGGTTTATTTTTTAAACTGAATTACAGAAACGTAGCCAAAAGCCCACGGTTTTAATCGTGGGATGAAGGCGGCTTCGTAATTTCATGTAAATGTAAATGTCTTAGCACTATGATAAACTAGTATTAGTTTGATCTTTGAAAACTGGATAGAGTAAGAGGTTCTGATAGCTAATGCGTCTATCAGGTAAAACTCTATGTGTCGTCAAGAAAAAAGACGTTAAAACGATCGTTTTCAAAGAAACTGTGGTAGCTGGTAACAGGCTATCAGCCTAGAGTACCATTGTGTACTGCTCTAGGACGGGCTAATGGCTTAGCCCTGAACTTGGGGTCATACTCCGATAGCAGAAATGTACTTCGGTTTAATCACCCAAGAATCCCATCGGCTTTAGCCGTGGGAGTGTCAAAAAGAAAATCCTGTGTAAAACTTGACTCTTAAAACCAAGAGTGGGTGAAAAAGTCGATTACTAAAACGAGGCTTTAGCTGCAAATGCTTTAGCCTCGCTTTTCCATCTGACTTAAATTGGACTTGAAGAGTTATGAAATAATAATATTTTCATGGTCTTTTAATCTTGTTAGGCTAAACTAGTGTCATTGAAGAGCTTTTTTTGCATATTACTAATGTTTGTGTAGATCGTCCTAAAAACTGTCCCAAAAAACTATTTAAATAACAGAGGAGATTTTTGAATAGGGATTGTTGCTGACCTGTAATTTGATAAGGTGCAGAATGTGCCATAAGAAAGGAGCCTACCCATGTCTTCGGCATTGTTAATTCATATCGTTACGCAATATGGTTATTTAGGATTGTTTATAATTCTGCTGGTTTCAATCTTAGGCTTGCCGCTTCCAGATGAATTCCTTCTGACATTTATAGGTTTTATGAGTTTTTCAGGTCAGCTCAATCCCATATTAGCAATTATTTCATCAGCTATCGGAAGTATAACAGGGATTACTATTGCTTATTTTTTGGGACGATTTTTCGAAGCAAATGTATTGGTATATCTAAGAAAACATACGGGGAGTCAGCGCCTGGAAAAGGTGCTCAATTGGTACCATCAACATGGTGGTAAACTTCTGACGGCAGGATATTTTATTCCGGGAGTACGTCATCTGTCTGGCTATGTTGCCGGTTTAAGCCGCTTAAGTTATCGGGATTTTGCTCTTTATTCCTATCTAGGGGCCTTTGCCTGGACAAGCGTATTTATCCTGCTGGGCAGGACTCTGGGCAGTCAATGGAAAACTATTCTTCCGATCATCCATCGTTACTCAATCCTGCTGGGACTAATTGCAGCTGTTCTCTTTATAATCTTTTATCTGTTATATAAGAATCATGAACGATGGGGAGCTAGGCTGTCAGAGGAGTATTTGCGTCTAACCAGTCATTATCGTTCGTTAGGCAAGCTGCGATTATTGATTATAATAGGTTCTGTAACATTTCTGGGACTTTTTATTTTCTTAATGAGCCTAATTCAAGATCTTGTGACGAACGACGTTGCTGAATTTGATGAAATGGTTGCTTCCAGTCTGGAACTAGCTTCTCCACGCTGGATGATCCACTTAATGCAGCAAATTAATGCTTTGAGTACTCACATTGTGATCTTAATTGTCTTTTTGGTTGTGTTATTTGGCTTTTGGCATAAAACTAAGCTATGGATTCATGTTCTTCCGCTTAGTCTTGCTTGGGGCGGAGGAACTTTGGTTGATTATTTTTTTCGATTCATTTTCCGGGGGGAGAACGTCAGTATCTTTGAAAACATCATGCCCTTTCAAGCCTCAAACACTGGTTTTTTACTGGGCGGTTTATCATTTTATGCTGTTCTTTGTTATATTTTGGCACGAGAAAAATCTTGGTCCTATCGGCTTTGGATTGTGATCGCAGGGTCATTGTTATTATTTTTCTTAGGACTAAGTCCCGTTTATCTGCGGATTCATACACCTAGCGCCATGGTTACAGCTTTAACAGTCAGCGGTCTGTGGACTTATATTTGTATCTTCTTTTATGAGTTCCTGCTTTACAGGAATATGCCGGGCAATAAAAACGCAGAATTGGATTGACCCATTTGAACATTGACAACCATTTTTTAAGGTTCTTTTAATAATCATATGTTAATCTTGAGAATGTGGAGATTCTCCAGTCCTCTAACTTCGGAGAAGTTAGAGGCGGCAGGTAGTTTATCAACGCTTATGGCTTGCAATTTTCAGGGTGACAGAATTTATACGAAGGGAACGAGTAAATCCAATGAGTCAATCATCATCCGTTACCAGAAATAGAGAGAAAGAGCTCTTAATAAAAGTTCCGGAAATCACGATATTCTTTTGGATCGTCAAACTGCTGACTACCGCCATGGGCGAAGCGACTTCTGATTATCTGGTCAATACTATTAATCCATATTTGGCTGTAATCTTGGGGGCAGTAGGATTCGTTATCGCGCTAATCTTACAATTTTCAGTTCGCAAATATGTGGCGTGGATATATTGGCTTTTCGTGGTCATGGTTGCTATCTTTGGAACCATGGTTGCCGATGTCATACATATTGTTTTAGGTGTTCCGTATTATGCCTCCACCATCGCCTTTGCTATGATCTTGACCGTGGTATTTACGACTTGGTACAAGGTGGAAAAGACGTTATCTATCCATAGTATCTATACACGTCGACGTGAGGTGTTTTATTGGGCAGCAGTGCTTGCTACATTTGCCATGGGGACGGCCACGGGGGATATGACCGCAATGACCTTAAACCTTGGTTACTTAGCTTCTGGAATCTTATTTATAGTATTGTTCGTACTTCCTGCAGTGGGTTATTTTTTGTTTGGTCTGAACGAAATATTTGCTTTCTGGTTTGCCTATATCATGACTCGTCCCCTTGGTGCTTCTTTTGCAGACTGGTTTGGCAAACCCAAGAGCATTACGGGTCTGGGTTATGGCGATGGGATTGTCGTGTCGGTGTTGACGATACTCATCGTCATATTGGTCGGTTATTTATCTGTGACACTCAGGGATGTCCAACGTGAGGCAGGTAGACCGCAAAGGTAAGGCAAATAAGATCGGTCGCACCTTTGTCACTCTAAGTTAAGTGGCACTATTAATACTGGGAGTTTCCGGTTGTGGCAGCACTACCATGGCTTAGGGAACAGGTCAAGATTTTCAAAAACCTATTGAAGTGATTTTTTGGCACGGCATGTTTTGTCGTTACGCCGGTAAAACAGCCCCTGAAGTCTACAGGGTGAGAAACGATCGAACCATTAAAGTTATATATTAAGTTAGTGCCCCCACTTCCAGTGGGGGTATTTTTTTGTTGACATATAGTCTAATCAGACTATAATGTGTCTATTGGTCTAATTAGACTATGATTTTAAGATATAGGAATTGGTTACTGATTCTGAGTAACTTTTGGAAAGGAACACATGATGATTAAATCTTTTTTGATGATTGGGCAATCCAATATGGCCGGCAGAGGCTTTTTGTCTGACGTGCCTCCTATTATAAACGAACGAATACAAATGTTGCGTAACGGCAGATGGCAAATGATGATTGAGCCTGTGAATTACGACCGTCCTGTTTCGGGTGTAAGTTTGGCAGCTTCATTTGCAGATGCGTGGTGTTTAAAGTATCCGGAAGATACGATCGGCCTAATACCATGTGCCGAAGGCGGAAGCTCACTGGATGACTGGGCTGTTGATGGCGAACTTTTTCAACATGCTATCAGCGAAGCCAAATTCGCCATGAAACACAGCACCTTAACAGGGATTTTGTGGCATCAAGGTGAAAGTGATAGTTCAGGTGGCAAATACAAAGTGTATTATGACAAGTTATTGGGAATCGTGCAGGCGCTTAGAGATATCCTCAATGTTCCAGAAATACCGTTCATCATTGGCGGCTTAGGAGACTATTTAGGTAAAACAGCATTTGGGCAGTATTGCGTCGAGTATGAGCAGATAAACGATAGCCTTAAACAATTTGCTTTTGAACAAGCACACTGTTATTTTGTGTCTGCGCAAGGATTAACAGGGAATCCCGATGGAATTCATGTGAATTCAATATCTCAAAGATATTTTGGTTTGCGCTACTTTGAAGCCTTCGATAAAAAAACTCATGTTTTAGCACCGTTAAGCCATGAGGTTGAGCTTTTAGATAGACTTATTGCTAGAATGCATACACCAACTGAATTGATGTTTGTGAAACAGATGGACTTTGCACTTGGAAAACTCTCTTATGAAGAATTTATAAACGAACAGTGAGGCACCAATTATGATTCCATTGCTGATTTTAGGACTCTTAATCCAAAATCCAGGGGCCCATGGATATGAGCTTCTGGCAAAAATGGAAGAAAGGCACTACAAGTATATTGTGAATTTTACAAAGGGGTCATTTTACTATAATCTTCAGCAAATGGAAGAAAAAAACTTAATTGAGCGGGTTATTCAAACGAAACAAAGTCGGGAAAGTCATCATTATGTTATCACTGAACTGGGGAAAGCCGAGTTTCAAACGTTGATGTACCAGTATGGTGCAAAAACGGAGTATGTTAACCTGTCCTTTTATGCAGCTCTTTTATTTGCTAAGGAATACAAAAGAGATAACATGGTCAAGCTTATTAGAATTCAAATTGAGCAGACTGAAGCAAAAATTCTATTATTAAAGGATGCCTTAGAAGGAGACCATCAGCTCCCAATCTATTTTAGAAAGATGTTAGAGAACTCAGTTTCGCACCATTTGGTAAACTTAAAGTGGTTTAATTCGCTCTTAACGGATGCAGAGTGTCTATAAATTAGTCCTTGTTTTTCATGGTGTGTCCACAGATTCAACCAATGCTCCTAACTTTATTCAGGTACACTGTTAATTTCCTAACCCCAATGGAATGTTCTATCTTTTCCCAAGAGTGTTTACTTTGTTATCAAATATTCTTATGATTATTATTCCTGCTGTATTAATAATGATTGTTACAGGAATGTATATTTGTCGTACTTGAAAATATCTAAAGGAGCATCCGTTGATGACGCGGAAAAATATATTGCCGCGCAGAGTATGATTGCAGAGTATTCTAATCAGATGCAATACTCACAAACTATTTACGACTTTGATGCGGTACAGTCTGAGCTTCAAAAGCGACTTTTAGCGAGTGGTATATACAACAAAATAACCCGCGATCATCAAATTGTCGCTTCCAATTTCACCAAGGAAGTTGATAGCCTATCAGCAACCATTGACGGCCCAAATAGTTCAATGCCGAAACCCTACGCGGTACAATCGGGTCATGCGTTGCTGATCAGTTACAGTTTCCCAAAAGATAGTTACCTATTCACAGTTATAGCTATAGATCCAAACTTTAGGATAAGGTCGAATGAATGGGTGACTTCATTATTATTGCACTGACCAATGGAGTTACTTTTTATAGGTATCCTTTACATAGAAAAGAAAATCTCATTGTAATTTTGCAATGAGATTTTCTTTATATTCTAGTTTATTTAAAATTTATTTTTGCTTTACTAAAAGTTTATTTTTTCTTTACTAAAAGTTTATTTTTTCTTAATTCGAAAGTTATCTCTCTTTTGTACAATACAATTAAGCGCTTAAGCAATCATGCTTAAGCATAAAAGGTAAATCCCTACATTGCCAAATAGGATAACTATGTTGAATTGGAGTGAATAAATTTGTTTCTGAATAATTCGTTAGTTGGCTCTAAGGATTTAGGCAGCAAAATACTTACAAAGGTTCCTGAAATCACGGTATTTTTCTGGATAGTCAAAGTGTTGACAACTGGAATGGGTGAGGTGTTCTCTGACTATCTCTTGACTCATATCAATCCTATAATAGGTATTGTCCTTGGGTTAATTGGTCTGATAGCTTCGTTGGTCATGCAGTTTTCTGCCCGTCGTTATTTACCATGGGTCTACTGGTTAACGGTTGTCATGGTAAGTATATTTGGTACCATGTTTGCTGATGTTTTGCACGTTGGTTTTGGGATTCCCTATCAGGTTTCGACTATTTTCTTTTTGGCAGCGATGGCCATCATCTTTGTTGCTTGGTATACAAGTGAAAAGACTCTTGCGATACACAGTATCCACACACGTCGCCGGGAGGCCTTTTATTGGTCAATCGTGCTGGTCACGTTCGCGTTAGGCACTGCAACGGGAGATTTGACGGCGACAACTTTGAATTTAGGCTATTTCACCTCGGGTTTGCTCTTTGCGGCTTTAATTGCGATCCCAGCGTTAGCTTATTGGTTGTTTGGCTTGAATGAAATTTTTGCCTTCTGGTTTGCCTATATAATGACACGACCGTTAGGCGCCTCGATTGCGGATTGGATGGGGATGCAACGCTTTCGCGGCGGCCTTGGGCTTGGTACAGGCCCAGTGAGTTTGGTTTTAACGATTATCATTGTTGCCCTTGTCGGTTACCTGACTGTTAGTCGTAGAGATGTTCAGAATAAACACGCCGTTTAAGGATGTTTTTTGTTATTATGCCTGGCTTGATGTATTGAGGTATTTACCGAATTTTAACACAGATTTAACAGAGTTAGACAAGTATTTCTTCATACGTAATATTATAATTAACAGGAAAAGCTAATGGCCTGAACATTAATAGATAGGGAGGCAAGCTCAAGTAATGACTTTATTACAAACGATTATTATTGCTATTGTCCAAGGTATCACTGAGTTGTTTCCGATTAGTAGTGTGGCTCATAATGTGTTTACCCCTTATGTTTTTCACTGGAATCTTAATCCTGAGTTCTTAAAGATGAATTTTTTACCTTTCGTAGTTATGCTTCATCTTGGAACTGCACTGGCCTTATTGATCTTTTTCTGGGACGACTGGATGAGAATAATCCGCTCAATTATTAATTCCAGCAAAGAGGTTTCTTTACGTTTGCTTTTATTACTTCTGGTTGGGACGATTCCAGCAGCTCTGATCGGGTTTGTTTTCGAAAAACATATTACCAATATGTTCAGCAATGTAACAACGGCCGCCATCTTTCTAATTATTAATGGTCTGTTATTATATTTTGGAGAGAAAATGAAGAAGCGAGGCACGAAAAGCATCAATGACTTATCCTACGGACAGGCGGCAGTCGTCGGCTTATTTCAAGCTTTGGCTTTGGTTCCAGGCTTCTCTCGTTCCGGAGCAAGTATGACAGCGGGATTTTGGATGGGACTTAAACACGAGGAGTCCGCTCGCTTTTCTATGTTGTTAGCCACTCCTATCATTGCTGGAGCCGGCATATTAGAAGTCCCAAAACTGATTAAACACAGTTCCCATGGCTTATTCGTCAATTCCCTTATCGGCGGTCTGTTTGCTGGGTTATTTGCCTACATTGCTGTAACAATTTTAATGCATTGGTTTAAGAGGAAAGAGATTAATGCCATGAAGCCTTTTGCTTATTATTGCTGGATTGTAGGCGCTTTAATTTTGCTATCTCATTTTATTTGAGTGAATTATTTTAAAGATTGCCCAAAACACAAATTTATTTATTGCCATTAGTGAAAATTAATATATAAAGATAAACTAGGCGCTCTAAGATGAGCGCCTAGTTTATCTTTATAACGAAGTCCGTCGTTATCGGTTCATGGAAAAGAGGCAGTATATAGTTTCCATGGTATCTTAACAAAGTTACCAGCGGGAGAACTAAGAAAAAGTGGAATTAACTCAGTAAGTCAGGTACTATATGCCGAGCTAGAGAGTGATGCATACTCTTTATAGAAGTATGGCACGAAACTCTATACAAACTCTTTTCTTCTTGGTATAATGGTTATAGTTAAATATTGGAATAAGTGATTCCTTCCCGAGGGGAAGGAATTGAAAAGGGAAGTCAGTTTAAGCTGACGCGGTGCCCGCCACTGTAAAAGGGAGCCAATTCACAAATGTCACTGGATATCGCTCCGGGAAGACGTGAGTTGACGATGACCTTAAGCCAGGAGACCTGCTTATTCCGCAGTTGAAACTACCTACGGGATGTTAGGGAGGTGTATACCTGTGTTTTTGGTAATTTTACCTGATACCGGTTGAGCTATAAACCCTTCTGTTGGTGAAGGGTTTTTTTATTTGGCAGGGTAATTCAAACAAGCAATAATCTATTAAGAATAAGAAAGAGGTCTATTAAGAGTCAGGGGAGGATACAATTATGAATTTAAGGGAAAAGAAAATAGTTAGCCTATTTGCGGTCTTTGCAGGGTTATTCGGAATAACTCCGACAGCTTATGCAATGCATATTATGGAAGGATACCTTCCGCCCAAATACTGTATCGCGTGGGGAGTAATCTGTCTGCCTTTTCTGGCAGCAGGATATTTTGCCATCAAGAAACAAGCAGCACAGAATCGCAAATCCATGACCCTGCTTGCAATGGCTGGTGCCTTCGTCTTCGTATTATCTTCTTTAAAGATTCCATCGGTTACAGGAAGCTGCTCACATATGACAGGTACCGGACTTGCTGCAATTTTATTTGGACCATTCGCAGTAAGCATTTTAGGTATTATCGTACTTATTTTTCAAGCAACTCTACTGGCGCATGGTGGCCTTACTACGCTGGGAGCAAATACTTTCTCCATGGCCATTGCCGGTCCGATGTTATCCTATGGTATTTATATATTGTGTAAAAAACTAAAAGTCAATCATAATGCTGGGATTTTTCTGGCAGCTTCAATTGGAGACTTATTTACCTATTGTATTACCAGTTTTGAGCTGGCACTTGCCTATCCGTCAGCGAACGGCGGTGTTGTTGCCTCTGCTCTTAAGTTTCTCGGTGTATTTGCACCAACCCAGGTGCCGTTGGCAATTATTGAGGGCATTTTGACGGTTATGATTGTGATTGGTCTTGAGACGTATGCAAAATCAGAATTGATAGGCATCGGATATATGGATGGAGGCGTTAAATAATGTCGAAATCCAAAAAAACAGTTATTATTCTCTCATTGATTGCACTATTAATTGCAGTTCTTCCTCTGTTTATGTTAAAAGGAGCAGAGTTTAGCGGCTCTGATGACGCCGGAAGCAAAGTCGTTGCAGAAATTACGGGAACAGACTATAAGCCGTGGGTTGAACCGGTTATGAATCGATTAATTGGCGGAGAATTACCGGGCGAAGTAGAAAGTCTATTGTTCTGTGTACAGACCGGTATCGGTGTGGGAGTTGTGTTCTTCTACCTCGGTAGATTTGTTGAAAGGAGTAAATGGGAAAAAGAAACAGGGAAAAAGTTAGGTTAGGGGGGGTTTTTCTGAAACACGGGGAAAGGTTGGAAATTGATCTTATATCCTACGCTTCGAAAATCAGAGGATGGAATGCCGCGTTCAAGGTTTCGTTTGCTGTATTATTGATGATTCTGTGCATTGGACTGAATAATCCCTACGTATCTGCTGCAGTTATCATTGGAATGGCCTATTTGATCGTGGTAAAAGGAGGCCTTTCAGTTCGGGAATATCTTTTGGTATTGGCGATTCCGATTTCCTTTATTCTCCTAGCCACTATAACAATTGCCGTTGATTTTGCCTGGGAGCCAATTGGACAATATCATTTACATCTTGGCTTTTTCTATATTTTTACTTCCTTGGAGAAGCTCGAAGAGGCAATTTTTATGATCTTAAAAGTGTTTGCTGCAGTTAGTGCCTTACAGATGATGACATTATCAACACCATCTTCAGAAATCATCTCCGTTATGAGGAAAGCCCATATTCCGAAACTTATAATTGAACTGATGAACATGATTTATCGTTATATTTTTATTATTTTAGGTGTTTACTCCAAAATAAAGAATTCTGCCGACTCACGACAGGGGTTTTGTGATTTCAAGACATCCTTGCATACCTTTGGAGGAATTGCCTGCAATATGCTTGTTATTTCTATGAAAAAGGCGAATGGATATTATGATGCGATGGAAGCTCGATGTTATGATGGTGAAATGATATTTCTGGAGGAAGACCAAAAGATTACCATGATCCAGTTTATATCGGCAGCAATGTTTATCTCTGTTTTGTTTCTGATCTGGGGATTTACGAAATAGATTTCTCGCCGCTAACGAGGCCATCACAGAGTGAACTTGTTCAGCTAATGAATATCGAGGCTTTGTCGGAAGTCTCACGATTCGATGAAAACTGGTGTGCCGTAGATACTTCTTTTTACGGAAGACTTGGAGTTTCTGGATACTATTTAGACATATGAGGAGAGTTTATGAAAGAACCTATTTTGAGCATTCGAGATTTATATTATGTCTACGGAAACGGACAAGCAGCATTAGACGGGGTCAGTATTGATATTAATGAAGGCGAGAAGATTGCAGTTATTGGTTCGAATGGAGCTGGGAAATCTACATTTTTCCTGAATGTTAATGGTGTTCTAACGCCGAAAAATGGAGAAATTCGTTATAGGGGCACTATTATTAATAAAAAGAATCTTAAAGAACTAAGGAAAAATATCGGCATTGTTTTTCAGGATGCAGATAATCAGATTATTGCTTCTACGGTCAGAGCAGAAGTAGGATTCGGACCCATGAATTTAAAACTTCCACAGGAGGAAGTCATAAGAAGGGTCGATGAAGCCCTAGATTATATGAATATTCTGGATTTTAAAGATCGTCCGCCTCACTATTTAAGTGGTGGGGAAAAGAAAAAGGTCACTATTGCTGACATTATTGCCATGAAGTCTGAAATCATTATTTTTGATGAACCAACGGCTGCCTTGGACCCCTTAAATGCGGAGATGTTAGAAAAGATTTTAGCCAAATTGAGTATGGAAGAGAAAACAATTTTGATTTCGACACATGACGTAGATTTTGCTTACCGATGGGCACAAAGAGTTCTTGTTTTTTGTCAGGGAAAGATTATTGCGGATGGAACGCCACTGGAAATATTCCAAGAAGAAGAAGTCCTAAAGAAGGCGAATTTAAAACGGCCAATTCTGTTATCTGTGTACGAAGCGCTGGTGGAGGAGCATCTACTTGCCAATGAGAAAATATATCCCAAAAGTATCCAGGAGTTTCGAGAAATGCTCCCGAAGGTACAATAATTCCTTAGCGCCAGATTTTGGTCTATGAAAAATCACTTCCTAGCATTTTTAACTAGGAAGTGATTTTCCATTAATTTGAAAAGTAGTGTTTTATCCAGTTTTTAAGACCTCAACTTCTATAAGTGGGGGTGGGTCCCTCGTTAACTTCCTCTTAATCCGCCAGATTCAGTAACTTTGGTCCGGCTTGTTGAGACATTTCTAAACGATTGTGTTGATCTTCTAAAGCCTTTTTATCGACTTCTTCAGGATTCAAAATGTTTAATAGTTCAGCATGAAGTTGTTCTACGACTGTTTTATATACCGGATTAGGTGCAAGGTTATTGAGTTCAAGGGGATCATCAATTAAATTAAAGAGTTGGCAGGGAGCGGTTGGATAATAAACATACTTATAATCGCCCTTGCGTATCATGAAGATTCCGTGACTTACGCCATGTCCATGATATTGGCTGAGTACGGTTCTGTTCTTAAGACCGCTGGGATTCTCTCCTCTAACCAGAGGAAGTAAAGAATCACCCTCCCAGGAAGGGTCAGGAGTTACTCCAACAGTTTCGGATACAGTAGACGTCAAATCGATAAGAGAGACAGGTTCATTTGAAACTAATCCTTTTGGCATATTGGGCCCGGAGATGATCAGAGGTATCCCCGCAGATTGTTCATACATGGTATTTTTCCACCATAGCTCATGGTCTCCGAGAGACTCTCCGTGATCGCTTGTATAGATGACTAAAGTATCTTTTGCTAACCCGGTTTTATCTAATACCTCCATGATTTCACCGATTTTTTCATCAACATAGGATACTAATCCATAGTATGCTTTTCGCGTCCGACGCAGAGTATCTTCGTCAATATTTCGCACATTAAAATGGTATCTCAATTCATCAAGGATTGGGTGTTGCTCGGCTGAAGGACAGTCAAAGGGCATATTGATTAATTCATCGGGGTACATATCATAAAAACGTTTTGGAGCTATGAGCGGGAAATGAGGAGCCCAAAAGTTAACATATAGGACCCAAGGTTTATCTGATTTTGGCGCTTCATAACTTAAATAATCGATAGCCGCTTGGGTTACACGTTCGGTATTGGGAATCCAGTGGTCGCCGGAACAAGCTTCTTCGATACGTTGACGACCTTTTTTCCTTTGTTTTACGGGATTTCTGAAAAGTCCTGCTATATCTCGGTTTGACGCCGGTCTATAGCGCTGATCGACAAAACCATTGGTGAAATTTGTATCAAAGTGAAGTTTTCCAATTGTCGAAACGTTAACACCGCTATCTTGTAAATGTTTTCCCCAACTCTCTGGTTGGTCTTGGTAAGGTTTATCATTATCCCAGTATTCAGTATGATGAACATGACGTCCAGTGGCTAAGGAAGCTCTGCTCGGGATACATAAAGGGCTATTACAATAGGAATTGGTGAAACGAATGCCTTTCGCTGCGAGAGCGTCAAGATTCGGAGTTTTAACTACAGGATGTCCATAGCAGCCGATAGCATCTTTTCTGTGTTCATCGCTCATGATAAATAATACGTTCATTTCGATACCTCCAAACATAGTGATAATCCTAGGATTTCCGCTATAAAGCGCTGAGTTATAATTTATGGACAAGAGAAGAACTGGTTAGTACCAGTATAATAATGCTTTAAAGATTATTCAATAGCTGAAACAAATAATTATCATATTATGAAAAGTAAAATAACTCAGCAATAAAGGTAGGGAATAATGGCAAAATATTAATAATTCGTTTGTTTAAAGTTAATCTTGGTATATTTAATTTACAAATATTACTTTGACATAACTATATTTTTAACATTATACTGGTACTAATCAGAAGACAATTTGAATATTTTTCGGTGTTTGGGTTTAATTTCAATATGAAATATTCGAGTATTTTTAATTTTGGTGAATGGGAAGGAGGGTACCTCATCAGAGTTCGTAGTATCCATGGAAGTATATTTCTTGAGATTTATGTTCAAATTTCGACTTAACAAGCGAAATGTGTTTTCTAATAAGGCTCGGTTGTTCAAACTCATTCTATTTAAAAATAATTGAAGGTACATAACAAAACATTGCTCCTAGTAAATAAAGACAAAGGGCGTGAGAGTATGCAGTTTCTATTGCGCAAGAATGATGTTTCTTCCGAAAAGTTTGAAAAATATGAAAGACTTGATAAATATTTGAACAATTGTGATTTCACAAAGGAATTAAGCGTAGATTTTCCTATATCGGACGCCATAAAACGTCTTCTGGAATTGGCTAATCAAGCCATTGGTCAAAATAATCAGATGGACTTGGTGAAAAGTTTCGATATGATTATTCGTCAATTAGTTAGTATGACCTCGGTACGACAGATGTTGCTGCTTATTGATGAACAAACTAATCAGATGAAGGACATTACTGCCCATACTGAAGAACTGAGTTCTACAGCCGATCAAATAGCTATTGCTGCTACAAATTCCGCTGCGTTTGTCAATAATTCAACGGCAACTGCTGACTCTGGAGGGCAAAAGATTCAAGAGGCTATCGCATTTATGAACAATTCCTTGAGCGAATTTATAGCCGTAAGCTCTCAAGTTCAGGAAGTATTCAATTCAATGAAGGAAATTGATCAAGTTGTCACCGCGATCGCAGGAATTGCCGACCAATCTAATCTATTAGCTTTGAATGCAGCTATTGAGGCGGCACGGGCAGGGGAAAACGGACGCGGTTTCGCTGTTGTGGCTGATGAGGTACGCAAGCTGGCGGATCATACAAAAGACTCTGTATTGTATATAAGGAAAAAGATCGATGAACTAGGCAATGATTCCGAGAAAACAGAGAGCAATTTGACAACTTTAACCCAAAATATGCAAAGTGGAATGGGCATCATGGGGGAAGCTGCTGACGCCATCCGGCTTATTCTTAATAACTTTAAAGATATTTCACAAGATATCCAAGAGATAGCTGCTGGAAGTCAAGAACAAAGCGCTTCTCTTCAGGAGTCAACCGGTATTGCAGAAAATGTGGCGAAAAATGCCATCCGAGTTCAGGAGCTTGCCCAAGATACAGGCAAAAGCGTCTATGAGATTAGCAAGAGTTTACAAAGAGTAAGGAAAACAATGCACAAAGATTCTAACTTGGATGTATATCAGAAATTGGAGATGGCTAAGAGCGGACATTTGATACCAGCCTGGAAGGTTTACAATACGATTGTAGGGTTTGAAAATTTAAAAGAAAGTGATGTTGTGACTCATACCGACTGCAACTTTGGGAAATGGCTCCAGAGTCCTGCAGGAGCTGTCTGCCGTTCTTTACCTTCATTTAAGGATTTGGAAGATTCTCATCAGAGGTTGCATGAACTTTCCCGTGAGGCAATAGCGAACCATGAGCGCGGTAATCTTGATAAGACCGAACAAATTCTGGATGAGATGAGTTTGAACGCCGAGAAATTTGTTAATCTTTTAAGTGTATTACAGACTGAGTTAGAGCGGAGTTAATTATTTTAATTTTATGGCTCTTCAATTAAAGTGATTGAAGTTTTTTGTTCTGAGAAAGTTTAAGGTTTAATTCTGCGTTGGAACATTGCTTGAAATGAGTCGAGTTAGGCCATTGGTCAGTGTAGATCGTAAAAAGAGGTAAAAGAAGATGCAAAACAAAAATTGGGTTTCGGAGTTGGAAGAATTAGCTCTTATGGCTGGAGAAATTATGGGCCATGGATATGAGAGCTCAAAAAAGATCAGCGAGAAAACATCCATTATGGATATAGTTACCCAATACGACATTGAAATTGAAAAATTACTGGAAAAAGAAATTAAGAAGAGATATCCGGAACATTTAATCTTAGGAGAAGAGGGAGAACAGCAAACAAAGGATGATATAGGATCTTATTTGCCCAAGAATGGGTATGTTTGGGTAATTGATCCCATTGATGGGACAGTTAATTTTGCCTTAGGAATACCTATTTTCGCCGTTTCCATTGCGCTCTTTTTTGAAGGAGAACTACTTGCTGGGGTAATCTATAACCCCATAAGTAAGGAAATGTTCAGCTCCCAAAAAGAAGCTGGAGCATGGTTAAATGGTCAGCGGATTAGAGTGGGAGAAGTTAAAGAGCTTAATCGAGCGACAATCGGAGTGTCCATTGCTTGCCTGAAAAAAGATCCGGAATCTTACAAGTTAGCTGTTACAGCTGGAGGTATTCGCATTCTCGGTTCTGCCGCAATTACTATTGCTTATGCAGCCGCAGGCAAGCTGGATGCCTACTGGGGTAAGGAATTATACTTATGGGATGTCGCCGCAGGGTTACTGTTAATCAAAGAGGCTGGGGGAGAAATAAATCTTAATCTTGACAATGGATATCCTGTGAAAATTAAAGAAATAATTGCAGGAACAAATATAGGTTGTCATTTTAAGAGTTACTTATCGTAGTACTGACTATTAGAGTACCATTACTAAGTTTACTTGTGATTTGGCCTGGAGTAAAGAATGGTGATTAGTTAAGTAATTGGGCTATTCGACGGATAAAGATCGATTACAGCGGAGTTTAAAAATCAAAAGTATTAATGGAAGAGAAGTAATTATTAGTGAAATGTAACATATTTGCCAATGTCAACATTTACTGTTTGAGAATGTTTTTTTGCCAAAATGCATATCAAAAATGCAATAATTCCTAGGAAGGTTATTCCTTCAAAGCCTATGTGGAAAGAAAGAACTTGAGCTGTTGCAAGAGTGTGATGGATAAGTGAATAACTGTTAAAAGCACTGTTATAGAGCGACCCGGCAATAGCTACGCCAATGCTCATGCCTAATGATCTGGACATGTTCAAAATTCCTCCAGCAACGCCAACGTGTTCAGGGGGAGCGCTGCCCATTACTGAACTATTATTTGGAGGAGTGAATATTCCAATTCCAGCTCCAACTAAAATCAAGCCTAAGAGGTCGATATAAATATTTGTATTCTTCGATAGGAGAACCAAGATCAGTGAACCTATTGAGGAAATAATCATACCACTGCTTGTCAGTAGCTTAGCTCCCATATGATCGGCCAGAGCTCCGGAAAAAGGGGAGACTATGAACATAGCCAGAGAAATTACTGTCATAATGAGCCCAATTAAGAAGGGCGATAGTTTTAATATCCATTCCAAATAAAAGGGCATCAAAAAAATTACCCCAAACATCAAGGAATAAGATAGTAATCCTGTAACGTTTCCACTAGTAAAAGTCCTGATTCGAAATAAATCCAAGTTGATCATAGGATTTTCGCACTTTTTCTCTCGATAGATAAACAGGGACAAAAATACAATACTTAGGAGTGATTCTAAAATAATTTCAGTCGATAACCATCCCGCTTTATAGCCATCTTTGAAAATGAGAATGATTAAAATCAGAAAAGGTGTAAAAAGAGCGGCGCCTAAATAGTCAAAACGGGACGAATGAATATTGGGTTGATCTTTTGGCAGGACAAAAGCCGCAATAAGAGTACCTAGAAGAGCAACTGGAATGTTGATGTAAAAAATCAAACGCCAACCGAAATTTCCTATTATTAACCCACCAATAGTAGGACCTACAGATAATCCAATAGCTTGAGCAGATCCCTGAATACCAATGGCTTTACCTCGACTCGTTGCAGGAACTACTGAAGTAATAATTGCGATTGAGTTAGCCTGCAACATAGCGGCACCTAACGCTTGTAAAATCCTGGCAGCAATTAATAACGGAAGCATCGAGACGATGCCACATAATCCGGATCCTAAACCGAAAATTGAAAAACCCACTGTGTAAAATATTTTTCTGCCAAACCTGTCTGACAAACTACCCAATAGCGTCAGAAGGGAGGTTAACGTTAGAAGGTAGGCAATGGAAACCCATTCCACGCTGTCCATCCCAGCAGAAAAACTTTTACTTAATGTGGGCATGGCAACGTTAATGATACTGGCATCTAAGGCTGCCATAAATGCGCCGATACAAACTGTACCTACCACAAACCAATGGTATCCTTTTCTCTCATGAAATGGGACATCTGAAATCATAATTCATCACTCCTTAATAAATATGTGTGTAAATTATAGGTATTATGGTTAATACCAGTAAGCGAACAAATTTATCCATTTTAAGACTCCTACTATTCAAGTGGGGGGTACCCATAGTTGCTTCGGTGAGGGTCAGAGTCCCACACCGAAGCCGCTAATGTTTAGCTTTAGCTAAACAATTTCACTATAAATTTGGAAAATTAAAAATAAAGAGCAGAGACATATTCTGGGTGGATTCATATGGTATTAAAAGAACTGCTTCTGCCATTGAAGAATCTAAAACTCACCCAAAGAACGGTGCCCTTCGGGGACTGTACTGTTTCGGGGTATATGATTTGCAGTTTATCTATCAAGTTATATGGATGTTTGGAATATGCTATACGTTGTTTTTTTCAAGGCCAAATGGTTGTCTTTGTAAATCAATAACGTATTCATAGCGATCCCCTCTGTAGAGGGCTTGCGAATAAACGATTGGTAGACCGCTTTCAACATAGGTGCTGCGTTTAACAACTAATAAGGGGCTGTTAAGTTTGCATTGAAGAAGCTTAGCTTCTTCTTTTGTGGCTTTGCCTGCACTAATCTTTTGTTTACCTGTACTAATCTTATAGCCGTAAAGTTCAAGCTGTGTATAAATAAGGTCCTTGGAAAGGTTAGCATTAAGGAGCTTTTGCCCGATACTTTGAGGAAAATAATTATAGTCTAATGATAACGGTTCCTGAGCTACAGTAATTATCCGAGCTATGCAAAAGACGGGCTCTTCTTCAGCAAGCTTAAGTTTCTGACGGATCTTGGGAGTAGCTTTCTGGCTTTCAGTTTTGAATACTTTCATTTCGACATTAAGACCATCCAGAGCAAGTTCTTCGGTTACCCCCATTAAGCGTGCAAGTGGCCGCTCTATACGTTTTGGTGCAACAAAAGTGCCTTTACCATGCTTGCGGTATAAAAAGCCTTCATTAACCAGTTCGCCGATAGATTGCCTAATAGTAACTCGGCTGACGCCGTAAGTTTCCATAAGCTGTCTTTCTCCAGGAAGGGCTTCTCCGGGTTTTAAATTGCCATCCGTAATGTTTAATTTGATAATGTCTTTGAGTTGTTCATATAAGGGTTTAATGCTGCCAGGATAGAGCATAAACAATACTCCTCTCATAATTTAAGTTTCATTTTCGGATTTCTAAATCTATTAATTAACCGAGCAACTACTATATAAACCTTCTTCCCAAAACTTGATGAGTATTTGGCAATGATAATTTTTAGTGAATAAAGATAATGATAAATTGAGGTATTTCAAGGCAATAAGTTTCTGGTTAAGACCAGTGTTTAATTCTATTATAAAATTAAACAATGAGTAATTCAAGGCTTAATTAAGAAAAGCTAAAATAAACAGAGAATTATATCCAGATAAATACATATATTTAAAAAAATTGGGCTACTTACTAATTTCTATGTAATGTTTTTGAAATTTAATTGCGAATGAACTATTTTTCTCATTAAAATATTTCATAGTTAAATGAATTGAGGGAATATTGAACTTCCTTAAAGTTCGAAGTATACTGGTATTAACCAGACACAAGAAATGATTTATTGTTTTTTAATTTCATTTTGAAACTAAATCTCAAGGATAAACATGATAAAAGTCTATAAAATTGGCGCTCTAGATCGTTAATAATAGATTTAGAAAAGGATATATCGACATGAACAAAATTATTGTGACAGGAAATACTAAAATTAGAGAAGATCATAAGCGAATCATCCTAAATTTTATTCGCAAGCATAAAACAGTTTCAAGAACCGATATATACAAAATGACGCATATTTCTAAACCTACTGTGACAAGAATCATTGAAGATCTATTGGCAAGCAAGGTGATTCGTGAAAGCGGATTAGGGGATGCGGGCATTGGCAGAAGACCTGTTAATTTAGAACTAAATGCTTCGGCCTATTATGCAATTGGAGTTAATATCTCTAAGAGAGCTTTAAATATTCATATGGTGGATCTCAGCATGAATGTTGTAGGCAGAAAAACTGTGTCTTTAAACTTTATTTGTAATAATGAGCAATTTATTGAGACCTTAATTAAGGCGATTAAGGAATTAATTAATGAAAGCCGGATTGATTTTAATAGAATATTAGGAATTGGCGTTGGTGCAAGGGGCATGGTTAATTATCAGAAGGGAATCATTGTTGATTTTTCACCATCTCGAACTCTGCACAACATCACTATCAAAGAACACCTTGAGAACGAATTTAAACTTAAAGTATTTTTGGATAATAATGCACATACGCGGGTGCTGGGGGAATATTGGTATGGTTACGGCATTGGATACAAGGATGTTGTTTATATAATATGTAACGAAGGTATTGGATGCGGTGTCATCACTGAAGGAAGGATCGTCAGGGGGAAAAACAATGCAACGCAGGGCCTTGGACACATGAAAGTAGATATTAATGGAAGGCAATGCAGTTGCGGGAGCTTTGGCTGCATTGAATCTCAGTGTTCTACCGAGGCCATTGAGGAAATAGCTAAAGAAGGTTTACGGCGTGGCCGTAAATCCATTCTAACTGAAAGAGTAGATCGTGATTACGAGAGTTTGAATTATAAGATTATCTGTCAGTGTGCAGAGGAAGGGGATCTTTTTTCTCTGCAACTGCTTGAAGAAGCTGCACGTTATTTAAGTACGGGAATTTCAAATTTAGTAGGGGTTTTTAATCCGGAAATCATTATTCTTTCGGGAACTCTCTTCGATGCCAGCGATTTTTTCTATCAAACTGTTGTCAAAATGACAGAGCAGAAAATTGTTAGTCCTTTAGCCAGAGATGTACTCTTTAAAAAAAGAAGAATAAGTGACAATTTGTATGAAGCCGGGGCCGCAACAATGGTTTTTAGAGACTTTTTTAAGGACTAAAAATTGGGATACCCATTTTTCTTTATATTGAAAGATATTTACTGTTTTACTATATTTGTTTCATCTTGAAATAATTTACTGAATTTAGTTAATTCCAGAACGCATCATTAAGCTATATAAAATGGATTCTAAAAGTTGACACTATCTTCGTGAAAAGCTTTCGGTACGGGAGGATTTAGTTGAGAAGCCTAGTTCTAGATGAATCTAAATAAAGGAGCATTCCTGTATTTAGAAAAAAATGAGCTTTGTTAAAAAGGAGACCTCACGTTACAATTTGAAAGGACTGTTGGCCAACAGAATCCAATCAAAATAACGGAGGTCATCCCAAATGAATTTTAC